>NZ_CP036267.1:3481540-3816540 GCF_007744255.1 Thalassoglobus polymorphus
TCAGAAAACTTCTCGACACTTCTCAACCACCGGGCAAGCTCTGGAACATCAATCTGCCCGACTCATCGAAGCAGAAACCGCAAGGGACCAAAATTGTCCCGATGGCAGTTCAAAGGCAATCCGAAAAGATTGAAAAGCGGACTGATCCACGCGGGAGATCCTACTACTGGAGCGGGCTGGAACCGATTCGAAATCATCAGCTGGAAGCAGAAACCGATGTCAATGAACTCCTCAACGGATACGTGACCGTCACGCCGCTGCACTTTGATCTCTCTGAAGCCAAACTGATCAAAGAGCTTGCAGAGCTTGATTTTGATTCCGACCAAGCTTGCTGAATCTCCCACCTGTCAACGCCCCACAGAATTCACGTGCGGGCCGGCTCTGTCACAAATCGAAGATTGCCCTGAACGTTCTCTCGTGGCGAGCATTCTATGAATGCCATAATATGAAATCATGAAATCGATCATCGACGGCACGAATTGCATTAAAATTAAAAATGCTCTACGAGCCCATGAACACGACAGCTACGAGCACCGCAGTCGCGAGCAACATGTACCCCACTTGCAGTGAAGGTGAGTTGTCTTCTTCAATGAGCTTCGAGGTCTCACTCACTTCGCGTTGTCCCCAACTCGGAAGCAAGCTCATCAGGCCGCGTAGCATGAATTTGTCAAACAGATGGATCAGGCTCGCTACGATTTCAAGTGGAATCACAATTCCTCGCTCAAGAATTGTTTCCAGGTAGTAATCATTTTGACAAAGCCGAACCAGCGAACCAAGTTCTGGCGTGGCACTTTGAGTTTGCTTGTGGAGTTTCATGGAAATGAAAATGCCACTCACAACTACTGGAACTGTGATCATGGGGGCCAGAAAGCGGAATGAAGAGAACGGGCTGGAAAATTCCGGACTGATAAAAAACGGAATGAACGAAACACAAACAAGCATCAGGCAGCCAACCGCCAGGACCAGCGTTCTCTCTTCACTTGAGTGCTCCCCCATTTCTTCGGGTCGAGGAGCGAGAACATTCCTCACTCCAAACACGAACAGTCCAAGTGAGAGAACCATCAACGGAAGCATTACTGGAGGGACGTGAATGCTTGAATTCTCTCCGATTACGCGAAGTGATTGCAGGACGGCTTCAACTCCGGTTGTTCCACAAAGAAGAATGACAACCATCCCCCATTTCATTCCAACTCTTAAAGGGCTCGGAGCCTGATCTTCAGTCAACAACAGTGTAACAGTCAAAATCACCGTCCCAGCAAAGAGCGCAGCCATTTGAGGCCATAACTGAGACTCTGCTGCGAGCCCGATTGCGACGAAGGAGACAGGGACGCTCATCATCCTGATCATCCGACTTCGCCCAGTAAAAAAGAGGCCAGAAAGTGGCAGTAACACCGCCGAAAGCCCAGCGAGACCGATAAGTAAGGTGCGAGGCTCAGGGAAAACCGTCAGCACGGCTTGCCATCGAAACAGGAGAAACCCGCCAAGACTTACCGGGAAAATCAGCAGCGACACCGTCCGTAATTCAGATTTCAGGCAGTCGTTGCTCCACGTCATCAGAGGAAACATTCCCAACCGAATCACAAGTGCGACCATCAGGCTCAAGACCGATGTCGTCATCAACGCTGTCGCCAATTCACTCAGCCCCTCAAAGGCTCCGGGTTCAGTGAGAAATGGGATCTGAAATGTGCCAGTGATGAAATAGATCCCAAGCAGACCAAGCATCCAGAACAGGTCCGCAACAGTCAGGCTTACGAGAATTTGTGCCCGAACCGGATCGCGAGTTTTCGAATTCAACAGTACCAGTCCGACGAACAACCAGTTACTCAGCCCCAGCAGCAACCATTGGGTCAGTCCGTCACACGATAAAAACAAAAAATGTGAGACCAGCAACAGTCCGAGAAAACACGAAAGCCCTTCTGCCGACTCCTCCGGCTTACTTGAGCTTCGGTCTCGAAACAGGAAAAGACTTGTCACACCAGAGGAGAAAAGCAACCAAAAGAGAGAGAGTGGATCGTGAAGAAAGACCAGCGACTGTCCATTTTCGAACTGAATGAAACTGAAATTGCGAAAAATTTCCTCGGCTGATCGCTGCAATTGCACCGCAACCGCTGCCACGGAAAGAAACGCAAAAGAGACCATTGATGCGACACGTGCAATCAACAACCTGTGAATACTCAAGAACCTGAGAGACGCATGTGTCTCCCCCCAAAATGCTGTCACCAATAGACTTATTCCAACGACCAGAGAGATGGCTGACAGAAAAATGGAGAAATATAGGGGAGTCATATCAACCAACAATTACAAGATGGGAGTCTTCAGGCCTCTGATGCTGACACGGGAAGAGTCTGAGATCGATGGATTTTACTTTCTTTAATGAGAAGTCTGCAAAATCCCGACAGATTCCCACTTCTTGATCTCCTTAATCATACATCAATTCCCTATTATTCCGCATCTAGGTGAAATGAAGCGAGCGCGACCGGGCGATGTCTGGGCAGACTCTCCGACAGGTTGTCCCCTTCAAATTCAAATCACCAATGAGAATCATGCTCTACGACTCACCTGTTCGACGAGTGGTTCGAACGTAAACACCAGGAATTCCAATTGCACACGAATTGTGTGCAGCGAATCGAGTTAACCGATGCGACGCCAAGACATTCGAAATATCGCAATCATTGCGCACGTTGACCACGGAAAAACGACTTTAGTCGATGCTCTCCTCAAGCATAGTGGGCAATTCCGTGATGCAAAACTTCAGCAAGATTGCATCCTCGATTCGAACGACCTCGAACGGGAACGAGGCATTACGATCCTCTCAAAGAACATCTCGATTCCATACAAAGATGTCAAAATTAACATCATCGATACCCCTGGACACGCCGACTTCGGTGGTGAAGTCGAGCGAGTTCTCAAAATGGCGGACGGGGCATTGATTCTCGTCGACGCATTCGAAGGGCCACGACCTCAAACCCGGTTCGTCTTAACAAAAGCGATGGAAGTCGGCCTGAAACCGATCATCGTCATTAACAAAATCGACCGTCCTGACTGCCGCCCGGAAGATGTTCTCCTCGAAACAATCCACCTGATGGAAGAACTGGGTGCGGAAGATTCGCTGGACATTCCTTACATTTTCGCTTCAGGTCGTTCGGCATTTGCCTCCGATGATCCAGAAGCTCGCGAAGGAAACATGCTTCCGCTATTGGACCTCGTGCTTGAACATATCCCGGGGCCAATCGCTAACGTCGACGCTCCGCTGCAAATGACTGCGACATCGCTTCAATGGTCGGAATACGTTGGAAGAATTTGTGTCGGACGGATCACGAATGGAGAAGTTCGACCGGGGATGAAAATTGCCCTGCTGAAAAAAGATGACACGATCGTCAAAGGAACAATCGAAGGAGTTGAGACGTTCGATCGACTCGGCCGCATCAAATCTGAGAAAGCTTCCGCCGGCGACATCGTCGCGATTACAGGACTTGCAGAGACCGAAATCGGGGACACCATCGCCGACCCTGTGAATCCAGTCGCATTGCCTCGCCTGGAAGTTGACGAGCCAACACTATCCATGGTCTTCACGATCAATTCGTCTCCGTTTTCAGGCAAAAGTGGTAAATTCCTGACCAGCCGCCACCTGCGGGACCGCCTTCAACGGGAGTTGCAATCCAACGTCGCATTGCGAGTCGAAGAAGCCGGAGCCAAGGAAGCCTTCAAAGTCTCTGGACGGGGACTTCTGCATCTTTCGATTCTCATTGAAACGATGCGTCGCGAAGGGTACGAACTTTCAGTCGGCAAGCCTGAAGTCATCCGAAAAGAAGTGGACGGAAAATGGCATGAACCGTTTGAAATTCTCGAAGTTGAAGTCCCCAGCGTAGATGTTGGGACTGTGATTGAGACCGTTTCGCTCCGAAAAGGCCAGCTGAAAGAAATGAAAGCTGGCTCAGGAACACACTCGCACGTTCAGTTCAGCATTCCCGCCCGCGGCTTGATCGGCCTGAGAACGCGCCTGTTAAATGCAACACGTGGCGAAGCTGTGATGAACCACCGCTTTGAAAAATTCGCTCCGATTGAAGGAGATATCCCACGTCGAAAGAACGGCGTTTTGGTCTCCCAGATTACCGGAAAAGCGACAGCTTACGCCCTCTGGAAATTGAGCGAACGATCAGACTTACTCATCGCTCCTGGAACAGATGTTTACGAAGGCATGATCGTCGGCGAAAACTCACGTGACAACGATCTCGTCGTCAATCCTGTCCGTGAAAAGAAGCTGACGAACGTCCGTGCTTCCGGTTCGGATGACAACATCACTCTTGAACCACCGCGAGTCATGTCTCTGGAAATGGCCTTGGAATACATCGAAGCAGATGAATATCTGGAAATCACTCCCGATGCTCTCCGCCTTCGAAAAATCTGGCTCCGAGAGAACGAACGAAAACGCAATCCAATCTCTGCTTAATCACCAGACACCTTTTCCTTGATAGCATTTTTCGAGCTGGTGCTCTCGTCCTGTACCCCAATTCGAAAGATACTCCAGAAGTGAATTGGTTGGTCTGAAGTTGCTACCATGAAATTCATTCCTGGTCGACTCAATCTTTGAGAGGGTTTCTTGAAAGCCCTCTCAAAATTGCTACCTTTCCCAGGAAACTGAACGCCCACTGATCCCGGATTCGGCTTGAGAACCGGCGTCGAAAATGAGGCTGGGAGGGTCGCGCGTCCTATTTAAGTGGTCAAGAGGCCAACATCATGCTCTTGAAGTCTTCTTAAAGATTTCATGAGCCGTTGCCAGGATTGGCGATTCCGAACCCGAAAACAAGAGGCGTTCGTCTTTCAGGGCTGGACTGCGTACAATAGGTCGTATCAGTTGTTTATGGCCTCTTAGATAGGGGGAAGTAGATATGGACGATTTTGTTGAACCGCTCGGACCGCGGATTTTAATTCGAAAAGATGAAAACCGACACCAGACTCGGGGCGGGATTGTTCTGCCTGACCAAGCAGAGATTCCAACGATCACTGGGCGTGTTGTCGAGATTAGTCTCGAAATTCAAAATGACGAAGACTTTCCTGTCGCGAAGTATGACAAGGTACTTTTTCACCCCAAGAACGCTATTCCCGTTGACTTGGAATCAAACAATGTCTTGTTCGTTGTCCCGATTGATGATGTCGTAGCCGTTTTTCGCCGAAGCAAATCTCCCAAACTGACTGACGGCGAAATCGATGAAGATGTCTCGGATTTCAGTGAATTCGATGATTCGGACGAACTGTAACTGCAACAAACTGCGCGAGTTAAGATTTCCCAGGCCGATGTCTCCTTTAGGAAAGTGTTTGTAAGAAGACCAGCATCAGGCTCTTGGTTGAAAATTGACAAGCACAGTGCGTGATGACTCCGTAAACTATTTCAACGGCAAATAAATCACGGTGCGCAACTCAGCAGGTGGAGTGGAATCACAACTGTTTTTGTAGATCTCAAACGCACCTGCTTTGCTCTGTTTGAGTTTTTTGTAGCGAGCATGTTGGTGTGCGGCGCTCCAAGCGTTGCCGAGGTGATCGTAGCGCCCAACATGCTCTGTTGCGAGGGCCTGCACATTGGGGATTGACCAGGTTGAGAAGTCAGCTGGAATCTCACCAACTGAGTCCGGAATAAGGAATCCACTGGTATAGTCAAACGTTCGTGCTTTGGCGTCCATGTGATGGTAGACCGAAATTCCTTCTCCTTCGATCTGCATGTTCTGCTGAGTCATCTTCTCAGCAACTTCCTTGAAGGCTGCTTCCATCGAAGAGCCGATATCTTCGAATGTGCATTGTTTGCGAACGCCGATCATTCTTAGCGGACCGATTGATTCGACTCCAAGAATATTCGTCTTCGACTCGATTTCCCCTGTTTCGATCCACTCTTTCAGCATCTTGAGACCGCGCTCGTAGTCCATTCCGATGAATGTTTCCGTCATGGGAACCATCCAAAACAAATACCACGGCATCGCTCCACGCATGTGCCATGTCAAACGAGTCTTGTCATCGACGCGATCGATATTGAATGAAACGCTTGAGGTCGATTTGAACGGCTTCGAGAAGCGAATCTCGTCTTCGATGATTTGACTTGGTTCGAGTCGGAGATGTTCCATCTCTCCCGCTCCCGTAATCTCTCCTTCCCAGGCATACGTTGAACCGACTGAAGCGGGATCTTGAGAAACGGTGACTTTCGCATCGGGTTCAGCACACAACCAGGGTGACCATGTGGTCCACGTCGAATAGTCGGAGATGATTTCGAAGACTTTCTCTGGGGAAGCATCGATCGAGATTGATCGCTGTACGTGAAACTTTGGCATCTCTCTACCCAAGCGGAAGAATTGAGTGGAAGTCTTCTCAAAACGAACGTCAAGAATGACCTGAAGAGATACTGTACTAGCACAGAGGGGAGAGCGACAAGCAACGTCCGAATTGCTCAGCTGGCCGCCGTGGAACACTCGATCCTGCAGGCCAACCTGAATCGCAACCTCAAAGTTCAAAAGGAGAGGCGAATAAGCTCACCGGAGTTGTTCGTTTGCCTTGTTCTACAAACAATTTCTCAGCGTCATTGAGGCTGAAAACAGCCGTTTGAATCCTAAAAAAGGTGGGAGTCGATGCGAATTGCTTCACATCGACTCCCGTCCCTCTCTCCCTACAACGCCTGAAAATTCATTGTGCGTAAGTCCGGACTTCGGGAAAGTCCGTTGATGTTGTGCTATGGATTTTTCGAATTGGTGTTCGCGACTTGCCTCGTGGCGAACACAGTAATTTCGCTGGGAAAACGCGTTCTTCACGGGCACAAGATAGAGCAAACTGCTCTAGCCGTTATTCGCTTTGTAGTCGAGTTCTGCCTCGGAATGTGTCTGCATTGATTTCGCCTCTTGAAGTCGCTTTTGCATCGCTGCGTGACCGGTCAACTTGTCGCCTCGGCGTTGTCCGTTGACCAAAACCGTTCCGATCCCGGTGACTTCAACATGGTCTCCCTCGCTGACAACACCACACTCCTCGCCATTGATAATAAGTCGCCCCGCCTCATAATGAACGACCAACTCGGGTGAATCGTACATCAGAGAGCCATCTTCACCTTTGACGATAGCGTGTGTTCTTTTGTCGCGATGGATGCTGTATCGAATCCCATCGTGTGTACCAGTCCAAGTAAGTGAACTGCATGATGGGGCAAGCATCGCAAGCATGATTGCGAATACGAGACCAACTCTAACAGAACGATGAGACATGGCGTGTTTCCGGGAAGGAATGTGTGCAGCCAGGCTGCTATATTTTTCAGCTCAGGAAAAGGTTGGAAGTCGATCCGATCCGAGAACCGGATCGACTTCCGTTCCCTCTCTCCCTACGCTGCATTAAACGAAGTGAATGAGTTCATTTCCGCTGCTTTATTGCCTGTGATAATTGCTTTCACGATTGCAAAAACTGTTTGACACGAGGCAAAATTAAAAATCAAGTTTTGGAAATGTTTTAGAACTGATCCTGAGACTTGAATTTGCTCTCTCAAACGTTGAGAGAAGCAGCGATTCTCAGAGGTTTTCGGACTGGTTCTATGAAGTGTGAGTTAGGATTTGAGGAATTATTGAATCTTCAGGCTGGCGACACTGAGGATGGCGAGCAGTGCTGAACCGATCCAGAATCGTGTCACAATTTTGATTTCATGTTCGCCTTTGAAGACGAAGTGATTATGGAGTGGGCTACAGGCAATCAGCCGGTTTCCCGTCATGCGGAACCACCCGACTTGGGCAATTACGCTCAGTGTTTCAATCACGAAGACACCACCGGCAATCACCAGGATGACCTCTTGTCTAGTGACCAGAGCTGCTAAAGCCAGCAACGCTCCAATAGGAAGTGATCCAGTGTCACCCATAAAAACCTGTGCGGGGTAACAGTTAAACCACAGGAATCCAAGGACCGCTCCGACAAGTGCTCCTATGACGATGCTCAATTCTCCAGAGCCTGCCATGTAAGGAATGCTTAAGTAGTCTGCCATCACCATGTGACCGGCGAGGTAAGTCAGAGCAACAAAGGCTGTTCCCACGAACACCACACAACCACTTGCCAATCCGTCCAGTCCATCGGTCAGGTTGACACCGTTCGAGGTTCCGACGAGTACCAGGACTCCCCAGAAGATAAATCCAACTCCTAACCAAATTCCGTACTGTCCGATCGGCCAAATCAAATCCAGGCCGTGTGTTCTGTCTCGTTGTTCAAAATACAACCAGGTGACCGCAACTGCAGCGAGTGCAAGTTGCACGATGAACTTCTGTCTCGCTTTGAGTCCGCGTGTTTTCTTTCCGATCTTTGTCCAGTCATCCACCGCCCCCAGGGCAGCAAATGAGATCGCAACATACAGACCAATCTGAACGTATGTGTTTGTCAAATCGCCCCAGATGAAGGTTGAGATGACAATGGCTGCGATAATGAACAGTCCCCCCATTGTCGGGGTATCCTGTTTCGCGGCATGTAACTGGTTTAATGTTTCTGACGCACTATCGATTCGTTCACGACAACGACTTTTCAGCCATTTGATCGCCATGGGTCCCATCACAATCGCAGCCAGGAACGAAGTCATCGCAGCCAACGCGGTTCGAGCAGTCAAATAGACTCGCGAATCGCCAGACGCATGTTGTTCCATCTGTTCCGCCAAGGGAACAAGGTGTTGCAATAGCCAAGGGATCATGAGGAGAGAGGAGTCAGGACAAGGAGGGAGGAATTCGCGTTGGGAATGAGACTTCATTCCCGGGGAGGCTGTTATTCAGGTGGGCAATTATGAATTTGGGATGTGTACTTGAAGTGAATTGAATGCCCTTGAAGAAACGGTTCTCTCAGGAAAAACGCTGAACTTCTCGAGGCAGATCTCGTTGATTGTTTTCGAATATGTTTTGTTAAAGATGTGCTATTAAAATGGATCCTGCTGCGAAGCAGCGAATTGGAGTGATCGACCCAGGTAACCACTCTGCCCTACGCCTGTGGTGCTTACCGCCCCGAGACGCCAGTGGGACGGTGCCGTGGAAGTCCCGCAACCTCTACAGCAGCGCAACAGGATCCAAGTTCTGAATTCAGGAAAATGAGGACTGAGTATTTGGCTTGATTAAGCCACTTTTCTTTGAATGGAATCGTGAGGGGAGTCTTGTACAAGCTGTTGTTCAGCAAGTTGTTGGAGCCGTGGAATGAATGTTTCCATTTGCATTCCACGTGATCCTTTAATCAGGATCACATCACCCGGTTCCAACCATAAGTTGAGCAACATCATTGCTGTTTCTTGATCAAGACAGGTTCCCAGGCAGCCGGCATCCATGCCATTTTTTCGTGCGCTTCCTGCGACGTTTGCTGCCTGTGAACCGATCGAGATCAGTCGATCAATCTTGGACCGTGTCACTTCTTCACCAAGGAGGTGATGAAAATCTTCGCTCCATTCTCCTAATGCGAGCATGTCGCCAATTAGGAGAATCTTCTTTCCGTGAGTTTCCCAATCCCGAAGTGTCCGGCACGCCGCGGAGCTGGACATCGGATTGGCGTTGTAAGTGTCGTCAATAATTGTCCAAGGACCGACCTTTTGAATGAGGCACCGCCCTGGAGTCGCCTGAAACGATTGAAAGCCCTGCTGAATTTCAGCATCGTTCATGTCGATTTGACGTCCAATTGCGATAGCAACCAGAGCAGCGGTCAGGTGATGTCGACCAGTGACAGGAATTGCAAACCTGGACTGCTCAACCTCAAATTCGATCTGATGGTTACTGACGGAGACATTTTTTGCGATCAGGTCGTTGTGTTCTCTTTCGCCGACCAGAATGACAGGACATTTCGCCAGCTGTGCCAGTTGGCGAACGTTGCGATCATCTCCGTTGAGAACTGCAAAGCCTCCTTGCGGAAGCCGTTCAATGAGTTCCCCTTTTGTCGTGATAATGTTTTCGTATGAACCAAAATCATCGAGGTGGCTTGGTCCAATCGCAGTGATCACTCCCACTTCTGGATTTGCGACTTCCGTCAAATCGGCGATATCTCCGACTTGCGAAGCCCCAAACTCAAACACTCCAAAATCATGGAAATCTTCAAGTTGCAGTAAGCTGAGAGGAACTCCAAAGTGGTTGTTAAAGTTTCGCGGACTTTCCACTCCCTGGAATCGGGCAGAAAGAACGCTCGTGATCATTCTTCGAGTTGTCGTTTTCCCGACACTGCCTGTGACTCCGATTACCAGAGCATCAAATTGCTTTCGATACCAGTCTGCCAAGTCCCACAGCGACATCAGTGAGTCTTGAACTTGAACAGTTCGATCAGAAACGACTTGATCTTCTTCCACAACAGCAGCAACTGCACCGTTTCGGAAGGCCTCATCAAGGTAATGATGTCCGTTATGTCTCTCGCCGTCCAAGGCCCAAAATAGGTCACCTGGTTGGATCTTCCTTGAATCAATCTCAATCCTTGAGATCAACTGAAGGTCCTCCGGAAGTCCTTGCGGGACTCCGCCTGTTGCGGCGAGGAGTTCATCGACTCTAATCGCACGCATTATTTCGAGTCCAGTTGTTGTTCATTGAAGCACTTCATTATCCCGCCACTTTCGCAGGAAAGTTTGATTGTCCAGTAGCACGAATTGTGTGCAGAATTGCATCTCGGCAAGACTTTACATCGTCAAAAGGGAGTCTTTGCTCCCCAATGATTTGGAAATTCTCGTGACCTTTTCCGGTCACCAAAACGGTGTCTCCAGAATGAGCCAATTCCATGGCACGTTGTATTGCTTTTCGCCGATCAAATTCAATCAACGGTGGATTCGCGGAAACGTCAAATCCACACAAGATGTCATCAACGATCTGCTCAGGCGATTCAGTTCGAGGGTTGTCGTTCGTCAGAATCACTTGATCTGCGAGCGAAGCTGCACGTCCCATTGCGGAACGCTTTGTCCTGTCGCGATCCCCACCGGCACCGCAGACGATGATGATACGATTCTTGGAAATCTCCCGAACCGACTGAATGACATTGGCAATGGCATCGTCGGTGTGAGCATAGTCAACATAGACTCTGTAATCCTGTCCGCACTCGACCGCTTCCATGCGGCCGGGGACAGGTCCACATTCTGCGAATCCTTCGCAGATTTCTTCTGTTGTCAGTCCAAGGTGAATTGCCCCGCATGCGGCGGCAACGCAGTTCGATATATTGTGTTCTCCGATCATGGATGTCTCACACATCATCCGCTCGACACCGAAATGGATTCGAAATCGGGAGCCTCGCGGCGTCATTTCGAGAATTTCAAAAGTGACATCTGCATCATCCGATTGTCCGTAAGTGAGCGTTCCCACTTGCTGGTTCAACTCTGGAATCAGACGTTCCCAATGCTCGTCGTCTGCGTTCAAGACAAGAATGCCACCTGGTTTCAGGTAGTTGACAATCTTCGCTTTTGCAGCGACGTAATTCTCAAAATTTGTGTGATAATCCAAGTGATCATGAGTCAGGTTCGTGACGATGGCAACATCGACCCCCATACCAGCGGGACGCGATTGGTCCAATGCGTGGCTGGAGAGTTCAATGGCTGCATATCGAGTTTTTTGCTCTCGCATGGCTGCAAGAAGCTGTGCGATTGTCATGGCATTGGGGGTTGTGAGCACGGAAGGCTCGGAAAGGATGCCATCACAATTTTCGATCGTCCCGATGAGTCCAGTTGGACGCGAGGCATATTCGAGAAGGGACCTCAAAATCCAGGTGGTCGTCGTTTTTCCATTTGTGCCGGTCACCCCTGCGATTCCCAAATGACGGGAGGGATCACCGAACAGTCCGTGGCAAATTTGACCGTAGGCTTTTGGAACGTCGGAAACGATGCATTGAGGAAGGGAAATATCCGCGAGTGGGAAATCAGTGAGGATTGCCGCGGCCCCGCGTTGAAGGGCTTGGGGAATAAACTTTCGGCCGTGGGTTTGATGGCCAGGGAGGGTAACGAAGAGACATCCCGGAGTACATTCGTCGCTGTGCGATGCAACCGAAGAAACGGTTATGTCTGCACAGCCAACGAAACTGGCTGAGGGGATCAGCCCGCGAAGGGAAACTGAACCGGGTTGTCGGAGGGGAGTCAACATGAAAACAGGGCGTCCTGCCCGTCAACATTTCATTACAAGTGCAACAAAATGCTGCGTCGTCAATGACGAATTGTATTAGGTGGAGTAAGGAGATTTGACAGCGAATGATCTGGTTCGAACAAAACCTGAAGGAGGTTGAAGATCACCTTAGTGAATGACTTCGATTTCCGGAGTATTGCTCGTGCTTTTCAAGGTGCTGTGAGTTGTTGTGCTGTAAGGAGTTGTGTTGTTCGACCGGCGTGACTTGCCGGTTGAGTAAGAGGCATTCTGTTCATTTTTCGAAATCGGTCAACCAGACTTTGGTCGAAATTCAAATTTCTACAATTCGCATTGTACTTCTTACACGCAGAAATCTGGAAGAGATCAAATACCGCATGTTTTTTAGCCGAGAAGCCAACGAGCTGTCAGAGAGAATGTACTACGAAGCTTGTCCGCGACCTCCAACGAGTCTCTCCGACGGCTTGTGGACTGTATGAAAAGAAAGATTCATCAGGAAGAATTCGGTTCTGGAGCGGAGTGAGAGATCGATCCACTTCATATCGAACGTGTGTGAAACGAGACTCGTCTTGCCACTCAGTGACTGGCCCCAGGCCCGGTTGGTTGAACAGAAATTTCCGACGTCGATGCGGACTGATCACTTCCACCAGATGTGCGTCCCGTCACTTTGCTGCGATACAGGAACAGTGCCAAGCAAACACAGACGAAACTGACGATCTGCGGGTCGAGAAACAGAAACCAAAAGATCGCGACGACCAGCAAAGTCACCGGTGAATTTTGCTCGATCCATTTCGCTAGCTGTTTCAATTGATACTGAAACATAATGAGCAGATATCCCGCCAGACAAACGAATAGAATCTTGCTGAACCAAAGCAGCCATTGCGGCCATGTCCACATCGTTGAAAGCTGAATCTCGCCGGCCTCACTTTGATCTGAAGTCACCCATTGAATGTTCTGAAAATCATTGTGGACGTCAAAGAGCTGACCGAAGGAGGAGTCGGTTCTTTGAGAATTTGCAGTGACGGAATCGGCCGAAATGGTCAAGTCTTTGAGGATGCTTGCCCATTCTTTCCGATAGCGTTCAATCGCCTCCGTCTGTTCAAGAGTGAGGACATTCTTGGAAGCGATCTCCTGAATCCTCCCCTGACACTCTCTGAGTTCTTTCTGAAGAGCACTCTCGAGAGGGAGAGGAGATTGCAGAGACTTCGAAATTTCCAGCAGTGATTTCCAACGGAAAATCCAGACGTCGATCTGATCCAGCTCTGCCTGTTTTCTCTTTGATGCGTGCAACTCCCCTGTTTCAACCACGCCGAGCAGATGAGGAATATTCGTTTTCATATTCTCCAACAGGGGGACTTGAATCTGATTTGTCGACGGAGATGTACTCGTCCAATGAACCATAATCGCAGAAACTGAGTCGTCCAGTTCAAGACGCGCTGAACGTTCTGCCCCACTGCCGAGGATTGGAATTTCTGTTCCGTCTGCCAGGTAAACGTGATCGACTTCAACGGACAGTTGAAATGGCAACGGGCAATGTACTGACTCCGAGCCCGTCACCCACAGCCGGGTAACTCCTCGTAATTCACCGGAGGCTTGAGGCCAGACCGCCGTCTCTGAATACTGAATTTTGGCCTGCTGGATTCCCTGATCCATTCTGAGCGGAGAGAGGAAAAGTGAGTCTTCAAGAAGCTGGAATCCATGCAGGTTTGCATGGCTGATCGCATCCTTCCACTGTAGCGGAATCCATTCAGGCAAGTTTTTCGATTGAACCTCAAGGACACCTGCTGACGGGAATGCGACGGTCCGGTTCTCGTTCATAAAAAAGAACTGAGACGCTGTTCGCGCAGAGCTGATTAAAATTCGTGGGACGTCGACAGCGACAGCACTAGTGGAATTTTTCTCAAGGATCTGTTTCATTTCGTCCGGAAATCGACTCGAAACCTGAATACTGACCCCATCCGAAAATCGCTCCGGAATCTGAATCGTGTATTCAATAGTTTGACTCATCTCGTTTGTAGTTTTCCGAAAATAGCTTGGAGAGATCCGAACGTTCTCATAAGCCTTAGGAACGGAAAAAGTGACTGACTTCAATGGCGTTTGTTCACCCGAAAACCGCAGCAATTGGACAAGTGCCCAATAATCGTTATTGCCGACATGCAACCTCGAAGCAACATCAACACGTGTTGCACTTGGCGGTGGCTGCAAACGAATTTGAGTCGGGCGAAGTTGTGATTCAGAACGAAACGTCCCGATGGTTCGCGGAGAATTGAATTCTTCAGGCTTCATTGCCAGTTCGGTCACGGTCGTCCCGCCTGGCATTTTGAGCTCAATATCCCAGTTTGTTTTGTCCTGAATCGTCAATGAACGTTCCAGTATTTTTGAATCGTTCAGGCGAAGTTCTGGCAAGCTTCGGAAGATCTCAGATGAGAACCGCCCTTCACCGGCGAGTTCAAGCTTTCGAAGACCAAGTTGCCCACCAGGAATGAACACCGAAACACGGTCCCCTTTCTGATGAAACCGAAATACAGTTTCTTCACCCGGAAGACGTGAATGAACAGAATTGATCCGGACTCCGCCATCGATCTGGAATTCGTGGACAAACGTTGGCAGCCGCTGAACTTCAATGTCGACATCCGCACTCCATTCGAGTGAAGACTGTGAAACATTGATTTTTTCAAAAGCACTGTAAGACGACTCGGGGTGTGACTCTGCCAGACGTAACCTGAGAACGTTATTCGCTTTCATCTCAAGAATCTGGACAGGTCGACTCCGCCCGAAGGCGTCGTTTTGAGGCCACGCTTCAGCCATCAGATACTGAAGAGTCGGTTGATTCTCCACAGGTTCAACAGAAATCCCAGGAGGTGTTTTGAGTCCGAGAACCTGAGTTTTCATTCCGGCTGACCAATCCAGCTTGGGAACAACAAGTTCGCCGACTTGATTCACGAGAATCGGAAGAGAAAACGAAATCACAATCGTTTCGCTCGAAGAGTTGTTTTTCGATTCAACAACAAGATGTCGCTGCCCATTCTCATCGACAGATTGAAACCACTGAGCGACTGAATGCCCGGAAACCTGGGAAACAAGAAGCTTTGGCGGCAGTTGTAAGACAATTTCTTCAAAGCTGGCAGCATCAACCGGCTCCAGATAAAGCTGGCCGGTAATTCTCGCTGATGAGATATTTAGAAGAGTGTAAAAATTCAAACGTTCTTCGACTGGCTGTTCCGCGCTGGCGGGCATGGCAAAGTTTTGAACAGGCCCCACAGAAAGCACTGTTGATTCGCTTTGACTTGAGAGAACTTCCCCCATTCGTGTCACAGCCTCAACATCCACAGCTTCGGGAAGAGTCAATGTTGCATCAATGATTCGAGGAATGGAACTCCGAATTGAAGACGAAACTTCCTGTCGAAAGTTCAGATCAAATTCGACAGTATGCCGTTCCCACTCTGTATCAAAGGACGAACTCGGACTTTCCGGAGTGTTTTGAATTTTTACGATCACGCCCTGTCCATCGATCGAAGGAATCAACGATTGCACATTACCATCAATCAAACATTCTGCTCCCGACTGAAAAACGACTCCTTGAAATTTTAGCTCAACAAGTGTTTCAGTCGCAGAGGCAGGAGTCAGCACTTCCAGATGAGCACGATAGAGATTACTGGGCGTCGTCTGAATCAGTTCGTACCGCACTAATCGCAATAAGTACGGGATTGTTGAATCTGCTGAATTGACCACTTCCCGCTGCGCCGAAACATCCTGCGTTTGGAGTGATGAGGCCAAAAGTGCA
Organism: Thalassoglobus polymorphus; assembly: GCF_007744255.1. GTDB lineage: Bacteria > Planctomycetota > Planctomycetia > Planctomycetales > Planctomycetaceae > Thalassoglobus > Thalassoglobus polymorphus. The sequence continues at coordinate 3,497,390 of NZ_CP036267.1, forward strand.
ATCACGAACAGTGAGGCTGTCGCAAAATTTGGAATAATTTTTTTCGAGGGCTGATTTTCCGGTATTCGTAAAAATTCGACAGGTAACAAAACGGAGAGGAAGGACCCAATCAGCATTGCGCCACCAATCAGTGACCATTCATTGACCGCGATCATCTGAAAGGAAATCAGAACTAACAGCCAATAGGGGCTCAGTCTTCTCAGAACGGAGGATCGAAGTAAACGCCCTCCAGTTCCGATCAGCAAGCAGGCAAGAAACGCTGCCCAGGCGACGTTTTGGGTTCGTGATTCATCCCAGGACTCAAACTGGATCGAATCCGCAGAAGTCAGGCAATGAAAATGATACGTCCTTGCTCCACGTGCGGAGACTGAAGGCGAAGTCTCAGTCTGAGCTAAAACCTCTCCATTCTGGACCAATTCGGTATCGAGAGATGAGTCAGTTCTGTTTGAAAATGGACCAAAGAAATACCGACGACTTCTAGTATCGCTCACTGCATCGGGCAGAGTCACCGAGGTGAGTGTCCGCTTGGTGGGGAGTTCGAGTGACCATTCAAACTGAGTCGTTTCAAGTTCGGTGACCGGCAAAGGGATATTGCATTGTTGGCGAAGCCACTTCTGCTCCGCGGTCGAAATGTAAATCACCGAAACTTCAGAGAATGCAGAAATGCCTTTAGGGAAACGAATCCGTTCTCCATCCCGATAAACCGTGACCGAGCGACCATCAATTGAGACAGCAGACAACAGGCAATTCTCCGGAAGTCGAAGTTGCAGTTGCTCCGGGGTTGTTTGTCCAAAAACCTCAATCGTTGCATGATGAACGAGCTTAGGATTGACCGGATGATCAAGCGATTCAGCTTGTGTGAGGATCGACATTCGCGAGGTCGGCAGAACACTCGGTTCGGAAGCCTCAGTCTCCTGCTGCACAGATGAGGCAGGGTCTGAATCTGTTTCACTCAAATGACCGCCACGCGCACCAGTTGCCGGCAATAACCGAACCTCCGGCAGCGCTGCGAGGTTCGCGTTTGAGCTGAAAAAACTCCGCAGTTTATGCGACGAACGAATTTGTCGCTGCTGCAATTTTTTCCAAAACTGATCCAAATGAAACTCTGTCGTCACTTCATTCCACTGATTTGTTGACGTCAGGTCGATCTCGACGGCTTCTGGAAGAATCCAGTCGCTGCGAATCGACTTCGTTGTCGCATTTTGAACGACCGGAACAGGTAACGGCCGGGGGGAATCAAAATCGGGGATTTCGGTTCGAGCCAGGATTTCAATTGTCTTACTCGATTCAGCCGAGATCGGTTCTTTGAAGGTGACACTCAGCAATCTCTGTTCAACTGACCAACTTGAAACTTCAGAGGCGACGTCCAGAGAGTCGACAGCTACAACGACCCACTCTTCGGGAATCGAGATTGTTGTTGTAAACATTCGACCGCTTTTCGCGATGCTTGAAATCTTCGAGACAACCCACGGAAGTGGCGTATCTAAATGATGCAGCGAGTGAACATCACTTCTGAGTGCATAATTTGGTGGGCCAAGATCAACGATCAGCTGAGGACTTTCCTCGAACGCTTCGAAGCGCCAAACCTCTCCACGAGGCTCGTTGGTCAATCCGGTTTGAAAAAATCCTTTGGCCTGAATGTTGTGCAATTCAAGTGGTGATTCAATCCGAATATTTGCAGTTCGTTTCGTTTCCAGAGACGATCTCAACTTCAAAAGAGGAAACCGCTGAGGTCGGACCCATCTCACTGGTTGAAACCCCTGGATTCTCAAGCTCAGTCGCCCACGTGTGACAACTCCGGGGACAGTCACTCTCAGTAGGCCAGGTGTTTTGGTGTCACGCTCAAACGGAAGTGAAATCCCACTCGAAGAGACCGCTTGAACAACGAGTGTTGTCGGGACCAGAAATTCAAGTTCTGAAAGAGTTTTCTTCGTGAGCCCATCGACCAGAAAATGACATTGAACAAATATCCCGTCTTGTCGTGCAACATGAATGGTATCAATCGTGACCTTCGGAATGATCGAGTCTGTTGGATTTTTATCGGTCACAATCCGGAGAGTTGATGCCTGGTGCCTTCCAAGATCGACGGTCCATAATGAATGGCCTGGCTGACCTGGAACTGGTGCCGAGGAAACGTGTCCGACAGAGGAGAATAATTGACTCCCATTGGGAATTGAAACGACGAGTTCGGTGTGCGTGGCTCGGGGGAACTGACACTCAAAAATATGAGTCCCAGGGTAAGACTTGCCGTGCTTGCTCCAGTCCCCAGTGATCTTCTGCATCGATGGGCGAACAACGACGAGACGAGTATCGTTCTTAGTAGTTCCCCAAACTGCTGGCTTCGCATTTGACGTCAAGTTCCGGAGTGCGAGGTTAACCTCCGAGATGTTAATTGACGCAGTCTGGTCCCCACGATGCAATAAGTCCCAATGAAAAGTCCCCGCAGTCAGGTCGCCATTCTGAAATGCCGCCTCGTAGCGAGCCGATTCAATGACGGCGTGCGACTTGGTATTCGATGAATTCGAGAGTGTACTCACTTCTTGAGCGGAATTTGCTTTCCCGGCGGCCTGCGAATCCTGCGACGCAGGCTGCGCCCAGCAAAGCTGTCCATACGAAAGCTGTCCACACGAAAGCAGAACGAGAAAGATGTAGAGATTCCAACTGCGCATTGACGAACCTCCTATTCGTTCGAAATTTTGGAGATGCTCGATCCAGTCGGCGTATAAATTCGAGTCGTTCCATCAATCGCCTCCATCGGATTTCCGCCGATGGATTGATCACTTGCCGGATACTCATCGAATCGCTCTCTCTGCCGTGAGCGGTGGCTGTGCCTCTCTGAAGGGTCAGCATGAAGCCGTCTCATGCGAACATCAATCACAGTTGCCGTCAGTGCTAGCAACACACCGAAGCCGGCAGGCTGAAGCAGTAGTAACATCGGTTCAAGATACCACAAACTGGCGACGGCAAAGGCGAATGCCAGCACGAAGAAAGAGAACACATTGCGAGTCGCTGGAAAGTGATAGAACAAAAAGCCCAGCCCGAGTGCAAACCCAGCTCCAATCAACAAGATGAGCGAGCGGTTCATTGACCGGAAGGCACCTTTTTGAATGGGTGAATAGACTCGAAACGCATAGTAATTATTCTGAAATTGAAACATTTCCGGAATCGAACTCAGCAGTTCTTTCCGTTCCAGTTGATAGCTGGGGTTCGCTTGTCGTTCCCAGACAATTCCGTTTCTTCTCCACGAGAACAACGGTTTGAGTGCGGGGTATTCGAAAAGATGGTGACCAAACGGCAGATTGAATTCCCAGACAGTTTCGTTGACCCACACACTTTCAGAAAACTCCGGGAAGTCAAAGACCTGCGGATTTGCAAGTGAAAATGCCGAGTGGCGATCGTTCCGATACTGTAATTCCAGAACGCGGCGTTCCTGCGTCCCCTCTGGTAAAGTGATCACAATTTTCCCACGGTCGTTTTCGTATTCTGTGAGCGCAACTCCATCAACCTTAATGCTCTTGAATTCAGAACCACTTGGGAACGTCATCAACAGACGTGACTTTGGAGAGAGAATCTCGTATCGGGCAAACGTTTCACACTTTCCGTCCTCTTCAAACCGCGTCCACAAGTTTGCGACATCGACAACATACTGCTGAGAGGAATCAACAAGAGTTCCACCCACTAATAATGGGATCTCAAATGGCGTCTTTCCCCCTGACTGCTTGACCCACAAGGCGCCTTGGGGAGACGTTTGAACCGGGGCCCAACCAGAAGCGTTTTGAGTGACTTGAACATTCTCAATTGGAATGATGAGACAATCAATCCCGCTGAGTGGGACTTGAGTCAGCGAGACCACCGGAAGCTTCACATTCTGTAAGTCAGTATCGTCATCAAAAGGAAACCGATAGCGAATCTCGAGAGTATTTTGAGCAAAGATCGCTTCCGGGAACGACACTTTTAGAACAGGACCGACCAGCACAATATCATCCAACGACTTGCCATCGAGACGAACATCTAAACTCGATGAGACGTTCGTTGGTTGAATATATTTCATCAACGAGGCGGGAATGTTGAAGTCAATGGACTTTAATCTCCCATGTTCAACTTCAAGCTCGAATTTTTGTTTGATCAGCAAGTCACGCGGAGTCGCTTCCTGAACTTCAACTGTTGTCTTCGCAGTAATTTTCTGTTGATGCTCGGTCACAACTGCGTGAAGTCGCTCTGCATCCGCAGTTTTGACAATCCGAGTATTTTTCGAGAGTAACTTGTCCCGAAATGGATCAGAGACTTTCCAGATCTCTGCGATCTGGTTGATGTAGTGTTTGCTCTCGATCAAAGGCAATTTCTCGACCAGAGCTTCATCAAAGGCGAGGTCAAACTCATCAGCGAGCTCAGTGAGAATTAACTTTCCTCGAACATACTGCTGAGGAATTTGCGGCAGAGTCCAAGAGAGGTCCGATCGATCTTGAATTGAAACCGGTCGCTCGAACTCCGTAATCAGATGGACATGTTCGCCAGCCAACAACGGGCTTGCCAACTGTAAGGTCACGCCATCCGTCAGGTCGTTAAATGTTGTTGGAATCTCCGCCAAAGTCTCAGCATCAGTCGAATTCCCCTTCAACTTCCATCCATCAGTCGATGAGTCTGGCCATCTCATTGTTAATGACGAAACAGATCCACGTTCGACTTCGACAAGCTGATGAACCAGCAATCTCATCGTTTTTTTCTGATTCAGCCTCACTTCATAAATCGGCGTCACAGAATGAAGCGGCTCGACAGGCTGGATTTCCTGAACGAGTCGAAAAGGCTGTTGTAAGAACTCATAGACGCTATTTGGGCCTTCCATCTCTGTGAAGCTCATCTCCTCGATGTTCACTCGGAAGACGAGTCGCGAAGCGTCATTTTGAGGGAGAATCCGATAGCCGGGAAGTTCGTCAATGCGGACAGTTCCACCTTCCTGAACAGCCCCTTCTACTTCGAGTCCATCAATCGTAAGCTTATCACCCTCTTTGGAAATCTGCTTTCGCAAAAGCCAGTGCAACTCTATCCGTGCAGAGGCGTCCGCCATAAGTGGAATTCGAACCCAACCTTCGCGATCCTCCACCTTGGAATGCGGGCGAATGTTCCTTCCGGTTAAATTCAAAATTTCAAAATCGGTCGGAACACGGATCAACAATTCGCGTGTTGCCTGCGGTTGTAGATCGATAAATTGTTTAACATCCAGAACAAGTGAGTCGGTTGAAGGCTTCAAGTGAAAGTTCGTCAGCACTTTCGAAACGGTCGCTCCCGTTCCCTGCGGGACTGTCCAGGTGCAATCGAGGTGATTCCGGGAAACGCTCGCTGAGACTTCGGTCGAGGTCTTGGAATGTTTCGTGGAGAGAATCTCAAGATTTTGAGAAGCCGCAATCGCAGCGTTCGCTTCTGGAATTGTCAGTTTGAGTTGGGTATCAAAGTTCGTGGAAAGCGGTGGTAACGAAAGAACAAATTGTGAACGGACCCCTTCACGTTTCACGGGGACCCACATTGAAAATTTCAAACGATGCTTCCCCAAGCCTTTCAGCATCCAATAGATGCCGTCGTCCCTGCGATTTGGAGAAAAGTCGGGAGATTCTTCGCCCGGTCCGTCGTATTCTCGAGACCAGATGTGTGCTTGATTAAACTGCAAAGGAATGGAATGCCAGCCGACACCTTTGTTGATCACCACTTCAACATCTGCCTCGACCTTCACACGATCATCGACCACTTCCGCATCGAGCGCAACACTTGCCAGAAAGAAGTCCGGAACAAGTGCCTCTGTTGGATCAGGCTGACTCGTTGAAACCGGTTCTGTGACCGCCCCCAAGGCTGCCGCAGATCCTGGGGTTCCATTCGGGCTTTGATTGCCATTTGACTCAAGTGGCGTTTCACCTGAAGATTGCTGTGAGAAAACCGGTTGAATCTGGAGAACGACGGCTAGAACGAGAATCAGCCCACAGCGGATTCCCCACCTCAAAGCTTCTCGGTCTATTTCACCAAGAGGAGCAATTTTTCTGAAAGAATCCGGAATGAAATTGAGGGAACTCTTCACAAGACCTGCGCTTCAATTTGTCGGGGAAAGACTCGCAGCCGAGACGGAAATTTGCCAATCAGTAGCCACATCCTGCGCTATCAACATCTTACCCCGAGTCAGACTCGACAACCAAGTCGTTTCACCGATTTTAACGATCTTTCAACGAGCAGTGCTCAACGCATCACTCGTGACGATGACCTGTTCATTCAGCATATTGCAATCGTGCCGATATTTCGGCGTGTAACGAAGTTCCATTTGATGCGAGCATGTTCGGGACATTGACATCGAACTCCTGATCTTCGCAAGTTGTGACTTTCCCCCCTCCTTCACGGACGATGAGAACCCCAGCTGCCATGTCCCACGGCTTCAAGCTGGTCGACCAAAACGATTCGATTCGCCCACAGGCCACTGCACACAAATTCAAAGCTGCAGACCCGGTTCGCTGCACCGTCTGCGCCGCTTCCAAAACATCAAGAAATCGACGAACAGCTTTGTTGTCACGACTCGCCTTGATCGGCAAACTCGCCATACACATGGCTGATGAAAGCTCATCAATGACAGAGACTTCAATCTTCTGTCCGTTCAGTTGGGCTCCCTCCCCTTGAATCGCGGTGAACATTTCATCTCGATTGGGGTCATAAATCACTCCGACAATCAGCTCTCCATCGCACTCAAGTCCAATGGAGACAGCATAATACGGAAATTTATGAACATAGTTTGAGGTGCCGTCGAGCGGATCAATGATCCATCGATATGGAGAATTCCCCTCGTTCCGCAAAAGTCCTTCTTCGCCAAGAAAGCGATGATCAGGGAACTTTGATGAGATCAGTTCAAAGATCGCTTTTTCAGAAGCGAGATCTGCTTCCGTCACGAGATTCGCAGGGCTTTTTTCACGGGGGGTAAAACGCCCCGCCCAATCTTGAAGAATCGCCCCACCTAAACGGGCAGCCTCGGTTGCAACTTCAAGTAAGTCCGTTCGATCCATTTCAGCATCCATTGCTTTAGTAAAAACTCTAATTCAAATCGATCCCGTAACAATTTGCGTCGGAATATTCAGGCAACTTTGCCGATAGCGAAAGTTTTGCCGGAATGACGATTTTATTTGAAACATTCCCCATCGCCGGGGCGTCGACTATCATAATAAGAGAAATCTCCCAATAAATAGAGTCTGCACCGTTGCGGTCTCTCGATTCAAAACGACTCCAGTTTCCCTTAACGAGAAAGAGTCGATGGCTGTTGCCGATCCAAAATCAAAACCTCAAAAGTCTGCGTCTTCAAAATACGTCGACTTTGATGAATTTATCGAATACCAGCTCAAAAAAACACGCTCAGGGATTCATCACACCGATGTTCTCTCAGCGGTCGTCGTTCTGGCGGTCTTTCTGACTGGATATTTGCTTGTCTTCACGATCGCCGACCACTGGATCATTCAGGGCGGATTGAGCGATCTCGCGAGAACAATTTTGCTGGGAATCGTCGGGGCGATCTCTGTCACCTGGCTCGTGACAAAAATCGCGTTACCGCTCTATCGCGAAGTCAACATTCTCTACGCAGCCAAGGAAATCGAAGAATCCTACCCCGAACTCAAAAGCAGTCTTGTCTCCTGGGTTCAGTTTCGCGAAGAGGGTCGAGAGATTCCTTCCGAGATTCTGAAAGCAATCGAAAAACGAACTGCTCTCGAAATCAAAGAGGCAGATGTCGATCAAGCTGTCGACCGTCAGTTCTTGATGAGAAGCTCCTATGTGCTTCTCGGAATTGTTGTCGTCATGTGCCTTTACACCGTTTTTTCTCCGAAGAAACTTTCCAACTCCGTTTGGAGAGCTTTTTTCCCGGCTGCTTCCGTCTCTGCGTCGACAAAAACAGAAATTCTGGAAGTCATTCCTGGAGATTATGAAGTCCTCGCACGTGACCAACTCGATGTCACTGTCGATCTCAGCGGAGTGATTCCTGAGAACGTCTCACTGCTGTTCACAACTTCGGACCATCGCTTTGTTGATGAACCGATTCCGATGCGAAACACCGGCGAAGGGCTTCCACGATTCCGCGCGAGGTTAACAGGTACAAACGGCGAAGGGCTTCTCAAAGATTTGACATACCGCATCGAAGCGGGCGATGCCGTCTCTGACACCTACCAGATTCGCATCAAGCAACCCCCTTCCGCAACAGTCACATCAATCGAGTATGACTACCCGGACTACATGCTGCTCGATGATAAATCACAATCGACCAGCACCATCGACGCCTGGGAAGGTGTTTACGTCACAGTCCGTGCGCAGACGAACATGCCCATCACTTCGGCTCAACTCTTCCGCTCGGACAATGACGTCGCAGAAGAGACAGCCGACGTCCTCACCATGCAGAAGACCGGTCCCGACCAAATCGAAGCACGCTGGAGACTCAAATTTCGGGAAGACGGGACTTTCGCGAACTATTACTTCATTCAAGTCAAAAATGAAGCGGAAGAATCCGACCCACAACCGACAATTCACCGCATCAAAATTCGCCCGGATCTGAAGCCAGAGATTTCGATTCTGTACCCGACCGAAGATCTCAACGTCCCTGCGAATGCAGTCATCCCGATCGCTTTCGAAGCTCGCGATCCAGACTTCATGCTTCGACGCGTCCTGTTGAAGATAGAACGAGAAGGCGAACTGCTTCCGAACGTTCCACGTTTATTCGAAGGTCCGGAAACTCCCGAGGTTCGTTCAAAATATCGATTCGACCTCAAGCCGCTCAAGTTGACAACGGGCGATCAACTGCAATTTTTCCTTGAAGCAGAAGACAACTTCGAGCCGTTTGACAATCTTCCGAAGCACGTCACCAGAACCTCCAAGCTGACCATCAATATCGTCGAGCCAGTCGAAGAAGAACAGGCCGAACAATTTACTCAAGAGCAAGAAGAGAACCTGCGACAGCAGTTGAATGAATCAGATCCGCAACAGCAGGAACGTCAACAGCAGCAGCCTCCGAAAGAGGGCTCCGAGATGTCTGAGGAATCAGCGGAGGAGAAATCTGAGAACAAGGATCCAAACGAACAGGGTGAGCCTCAAGATGGGGGCAAGCAAGAAGAAGGCGACCAGCAGAACGCTCAGCCAGATCAAAAGAACATGTCTGACTCAGAGCAACGTGAACGGTCTGGCAAAAAAGGGGACTCTTCTCAAAAAGGTGAATCAGGACAGGAGACCGAGGGCGACCAACCCAATCCAGAAAATACTCCGAATGACAAGCAGGGATCAAACGACCCAGCTTCTATGAAAGAAAATGGAGACAAGGAGAAGTCATCCGAGGAAAATCCGGCTGAAGGAACGCAAACAGGCGAGCAAAATTCGGAGCCTGATGGAACCCCCACCGAGAATACTTCGCAGAAAAACGAGACCGGAAGTTCACAGAAAAAAACGAAAAAGGCTGAGGATGATCAGGCGTTAAAAAAATTGCTTGAGTGGAGCGAAAAGAACAAAGAAAAGAATTCTGACGCTGAGCAGCAACCCGATCCAGCGGAACAAAAAGAGACGCCGAACAGCGACGCCGCCCCAAATCAGGAAAACAAATCGGAGCCTCAAGAGACTGGCGAATCAAAGCCGGACCCGAAGAGTGATTCCCCGATGAACAGCGAATCAGAGTCTCCAGGCAATCCCTCAGCTGATTCACCAATGCCTCCAGGCGCGGAGAATAAAGATCCCGCCTCCGAATCAACGCCTGAACCAAAGATGGATGATGATTCTAAATCAGATTCCCCAAATGATACGCCCTCAGCAAACTCCCCGGAGAAGAGCGGAGAGAATCCAAAGTCCGACCCTTCAGCCCCAAAAGGAGAGTCTCCACAAGAGAACACTCCCGAAAACGCAACTAAAAACTCTCCTCAACCTTCAAACAGCGAAGGCGAGAAGAGAGAAGACGGAAACTCCTCAAAGACCGGAGAAGAGCCCCCGGCGGACTCTCCTTCAGAGATGAAAAGCACCACACCAGACAAAAACCAACAACAAAAATCTCCGGAGACTTCAAACTCCGAAACCAACAAAGCGCCTGCTGGTGACATGCCAGAGCAAACAATGGATGAGCCCCAACCCGGTGAACAGAAATCTGGCGAGCAGAAGTCCGGTGAGCAGATGTCTGGTGAGCAGATGTCCGGCGAACAGAAGTCCGGTGAACAGAAGTCCGGTGAGCAGAAGTCCGGTGAGCAGAAGTCCGGTGAGCAGAAGTCCGGTGAGCAGAAGTCCGGTGAGCAGAAGTCGGGCGAGCAGAAGTCGGGTGAACAGAAGTCCGGTGAACAGAAGTCCGGCGAGCAGAAGTCCGGCGAGCAGAAGTCCGGTGAACAGAAGTCCGGCGAGCAGATGTCCGGCGAGCAGAAGTCCGGTGAGCAGAAGTCCGGTGAGCAGATGTCCGGTGAGCAGATGTCCGGTGAGCAGATGTCCGGTGAGCAAAAGTCGGGTGAACAGAAGCCGGGTGAACAGAAGCCGGGTGAACAGAAGTCCGGTGAACAGAAGTCCGGTGAACAGAAGTCTGGCGAACAGAAGTCTGGTGAGCAGAAGTCTGGTGAGCAGAAGTCTGGTGAGCAGAAGTCTGGTGAGCAGAAGTCGGGCGAGCAAAAGTCTGGCGAGCAAAAGTCTGGCGAGCAGAAGTCAGGCGAGCAGAAGTCGGGCGAGCAGAAGTCGGGCGAACAGAAGTCGGGCGAACAGAAGTCCGGTGAAGGTGCGGGCGGTCAAGAAGGGGAAGCCTCGAAAGGTAGTGAGGCTGGGGAACCAGGACAGATGGATTCTGGTAAAAACTCCACAGCACAAACTGGAGGCGGCGGAGCAGGTGGAAGCGGTACGGAAACGCCTTCCTCAGTCAGCGAACCTTCATCAGGAGAATCGCCACAGCTTACTCCTGAAGAAGCAAATCTCGCCAATAAGAAGAAGGCGGTCGATCTCGCTCTTAAGAAACTTCAGGACCAAATTGAGCGAGGTGAAACTCCACAAGAATTGATGGAACAACTTGGCTACACCGAGAAGGATCTCTCCTCGTTCATGCAACGCCTCGAAGAGCGTCTGTCAGATCCTGGAATCAACAAAGAAGCTGAGACCGAAGCAGCTCGACGACAATTCGATTCTCTTCTCAAAGGGCTCGATTACAAATCGACCGGCGAGCGCCGCGATGGCGGTGACCATGAGCGTCAGGCAGCTGAAGGTTTTGGTGGCGCCAATCGCCCTGTGATCCCGGAGTATCGAGAAGAAGACGAAGCCTTCAAGCGTAAACTCTCTCGTCAGGGAACAAAAAAATAGTCCCTGCTCGACAAGAGTCATGTCTGTTGAGCAACCCTGAACAGACATGACTTTCGCTCATGAGCTAACATGCAAAAGAGGTAGACAGTGAGGTGAACTGGGATGTTTTCTTAGTTCACCCCACTCCCCCGCGACTTCGGTCAAATTTCTCCCAAACCGAAACGGCATCGACAGAGATCGCTACCTGCTCTCACCGCTGCTTCTCAATTTTCTCTGAAAGAATTCGGCTTTCACTCCGTATCAGTAACTGTCTGCTTCTGCGGGACAAGTTGTGGCTCGATACTTGGGATGCGCAACTTTCTCGCGGTGAAGTAACAGATCGCTTTGAGATTCTTGCAATTCCTCAGCGATCCTGATTCATCGTCTGAAATCTCTCGACTTGACCTACGGAGACAGGATGTCTGTGACGCGACGTAATGGAACGAAAATCCTCCTTCCACGAACTGGTGCTGACGAATTCTGGAAACTGATTCACGATCATTTCGCTGGCGAAGATGAACGCAAATGGAAGTACCTCGCCATGCTCGCCTTGCGAGAAAATGCTGGCTGGCCGCTTGATCGAATCGGAAATGTCTTTGGACACCCCAAAGGCCATGTCACTCGTTGCCTGACAAAAATTAAAAAGGACCTGCGAGAAAGATTTGCCTCCTCACCAGAGTTCCTTGATCTCGACTCCGAATCTCTTTGAAGCTCGCCTCTTCTCATCAAAGGAATTTCCTATGAACATTGAATCTTTATCGGTCAATGACCTCAAGCCGGCCCCTTACAACCCTCGCCTCAGACTTAAACCGGGTGATGCAGCTTGGGAAAAGCTGGAACGATCACTCGATGAATTCGATCTGGTCCAACCGATCGTCTGGAATCGACAAACCGGACACATTGTCTCTGGACACCAACGCCTGGCAGTACTCAAACATCGTGGATACGAATCCGTCGATTGTGCTGTCGTTGACCTTTCCATTGAAAAAGAAAAAGCTCTCAACGTCACACTCAATAACCAGTCGGTCGGCAGCGACTGGGATGCCGAGAAGCTCGTCGACCTCGTCAGTGAACTTCAATCACTTCCAGATTTCGACGCGACATTGACTGGCTTCGACGAACAACAATTAAAAGACCTCGTCCTTACTCCATGCTTGTCCGAAGAGGCCGAAATGGTTGAAGAGTTCAACGAATCTTTGACTCGCGTGACCTTTGAAATCCCGAACGAATTGTGGGAACAAACTCGCAAGGAGTTCGATGAAATTCTAAGCCGACATCCCCAAATTCGGTTACACGTCGGAACCTAAGCAATTTCGTATTTTCGTGTCCGCGTGGAGTGTTTTTCATCTCGTAAACCACTCATCTCCACGAGACTGGTCGAGTACGTTTCTTTCAAACGGAATTTGATTTCAATCTGCTGCGACAAAAAAATTCCCCAACGAACTCGCACTCAGCAGCAACCTGAAACTTGCCACAGCAACAATTCCTTTCCATCAGGTCCAGCATGAAAATTTCGGCACAACATCAATTCCTTCCCAAGACGAATTCAACACGTTCATCAATGGTGATGGACAACTTCGGAATCAGCTTTGAACAGGGTCTGCATGTCATCGCTGACGGACTCGACTTGCCTGTTCAGTCGGGGCAAATCGTCATCTTCACTGGTGAGAGCGGCTCTGGAAAATCGTCGCTAATGAAATCGCTCCGTACCGAACTTGAAAGAGATCATCAAACGATCGTTTCTCTCGATGAACTCGATCTTGGTACTGAAATCCTCGTCGACGAGCTCGATCTTCCTTTTGAAGAGGCATTACAGCTTCTCTCGGCGTGCGGTTTGGGAGAAGCACATTTGCTGTTGCGAACTCCTCATGAACTCTCGGATGGACAGCGATACCGATTTCGACTTGCCAAGGCTTTGTCGAGTCGGGCGGACTGGATTGTCGCAGACGAATACACAGCGACGCTTGATCGGACACTTGCCAAAGTTGTCTCATTGAACTTGCGAAAAACGGCTGATCGATCTGCAACCGGATTTCTTCTGGCCACGACTCACGACGACATCATCGACGATCTTTCACCTGATATACATGTTCATTGTCAGCTGAATGGAACAATTGACGTGCATGTTGCTGAGAGTAACGGGAGTAAAAAAAAAGCCTCTCGATCGCTGATGGCTTCTGGATTTCACCTGGCACCAAATCCGACTGGCCGTATTTCTCACGGTGGCATTACCGCAGCCACCAACTCGGGTTGATTCGAAAGATCATGCTGTTGTGGCACGAGAAGATCCCCATCGGAATCTGTATTTTGAACTCACCTCCCAAAACTCTCTCGATGCGAAATCGCTTCTTTGGTCGCTCGGGGAAATGGGAGAGAACTTCGATGCGGACACTCAATACTCAACTCGTCCTTCTTTCTCGCGTCGTCATTCACCCCACGTTTCGAGGCGCTGGCATCGCAAGCCAGTTCGTGAGGCGCGTTTGCGAACTGAGCGGCTACCCATGGATTGAAACACTTGCCCAAATGGGGCATATCAATCCATTTTTTGAGCGTGCCGGATTTCAACGTGTGGGAGTCTCGCAAGCTCAGCAACGCTCTCGAAACGGACACTCCAAACTCTACGGAAATCGACAAAACTATGCCGAAGAAAAAGGCCTCATCTCTCAAGAAACGTTCAACAAAAGCCGCTACTCCAACCCCGTCTACTACATCTTCGACAACCGCGAAAACTACGACCAAACAAACTTCAAAGCGGGCAGCAAAACGAACAGCAAAGAAGAAGGCAACTAAGAAGCCAGGCAATCAGGATTCGCGAGAGTCCCCCGCAGCAACAACGCCGATCGCAACAGCGCCGATCGCAGCACCATCAGCAGCACCGATTGCAGCTGCGACCTTTCTGAAGAAATCAGACAGCCCGACACTTCTCTCGGAGGAAGTTCAATACTCCTACATGACCTTGCTTTCCCGAGGAGCTTCGCCGGCAGCGGCCTGTTCCCAACTTGGAATCTTGTTAGCAGACGTCATCTGGACCATGGAACATGACTCCGGTTTTCAGTCGATGATGAACCGTGTTCAGGAACTTCTCAGTCAAAATGTTGCAGCAGCTTTGTATCGTTCAGCGATGGAAGGAAGTGTTACTGCCCAACAAAACTACTTGAAAGCTTACCCCCCACCTGGGTGTGGCGCAACCATCGAAGGTTCAGAAAAAGACCCTGAACCCGAGATGACAGATGAAGAACTTATCGAGTACCTCAGGCAAGAAGCAACGGCTTTCCTTGCTGAACTTAATTCAGACAGCACGTTCGAAGTTTCGAAAAGTCCCACCATGTGAATTTCGAAATCAAATCCTTCTGCCTGTTGAACAAGGGATGTCATTTCAGGACGAAAGACTCTCCTGGCAAGAGGACGACCTGGCGGCTCTCGACAGGGCGTGGGAAGAACTGGCTGGGCATCGGCGACGTGGTAAGAAAACCATCCGCCGAGCTTACGTGGAGCGCCCACGCGGACATTCCAAGACATCCGACATGGCCCTGCAAATTGCGTGGATTCTTCTGGCTTCTAAACGTCCTTTGATCGGTCTCGCTGCCGCCGCAGATCGGGATCAGGCGAACTTCATTCACGACTCATTGCATCGTTTGGCAAATGCTAATCCAGAGCTATTGCAAAACCTGAAATTTGTTCAGCACGAAGTCCGAAATCCTCTGTCAGGCAGCCGGTTAGAAGTCATCTCCTCCGATGTCAAAAGCTCTTACGGTGCGTTACCAGACTTTGTGGTGTGTGATGAACTCAGCCACTGGGAAAAGCCAGATATGTGGTATTCCTTACTCTCATCAGCTGCCAAGAAGCCAAACTGCGTCCTCACAATCCTCACGAACGCAGGAGTTGGTCGTGGCTGGCAATGGGAGATTCGGGAACATGCCCGGCAAGATTCATCGTGGTATTTTTCGTCGCTCGATGGTCCGCACGCACCCTGGATTACAGATGACTGGCTCGCTGAACAAAAAGCATTGCTTCCCGAACCGGTCTTTGAACGCCTCTGGATGAACCGCTGGCAACATTCCGATGGAAATTTTGTCACGCTAGCTGAAGCAGAAGCATGTCGAAATGAAGAACTGAGTTATCAAATCGACGGACAACCAGGTCAGTTGTACGTCGCAACAATCGACTACGCGGAAAAACGAGACTTCACCGTTGGCTGCGTTTGTCACCGTGAAGGTGAGACCGTGGTCGTTGACCGCATGGATGTTGTGAAGCCGACCAGCTCGCAGCCTACACAAATCAGCTGGGTGGAAGATTGGATCGAAGATATCGCCAGCCGGTTTCATCGCGTCCGTTTTGTGGTCGATGAATATCAGTTGTTGAGCACGATCCAGCAACTGGAAAATCGCTACCCAATCGAGCGATTCGCATTTCAGTCCGGTCAAGGAAACCAAAAGCTGGCGGTACAACTGCGACAGCTTCTCTTACATCGAAAACTTCAATGGTATCCCGGATGCGGTACTGTCCCCGGGATTCATCGTGATGACCTTGAAACCGAACTTTCGTCGCTGTTGCTGAGGCACTCAAGTAGCGGTCGTGTCCGCATCGATCATATCCAGGACGGGCAACATCACGATGACCGTGCCTTCGCACTGGGAGTCGCCTGTTTGGCACTCACCGAGGATCATGCAGCTTCCGCCGAAATGATTGTCACGCCGCCAGCGATCAATGGAGCATTTTACCTAAGGTAAGATCACGCTTCCCTGCAGACTCACTCTCACTTCGACTTCGTCTTTGGTTTCGATTTCGGCTTCTTCTTGACTTTTGCTTGCGGCCGACAAAGTGGAGGGCCGATGTTCGCCAGGGGGATACTCGGGTTCGGATCCGAGAGAACCTCAGCGACCGTTGTTGACTGAAATGCCTCTTCCATCACTTGAATTGCATCATCCATCCGTTTGTGGAGCGGGCATAAATACTCTCCATGTGCTTCAAGTCCGAGCGGGCATGTCGTAATTCGTCCGAGTGGCTCAACCGCGTTGACAACATCAAGAATCGTAAGTTCGCTCGGGGAGGCCACCAACGAAATCCCTCCGCCGACACCACGTTGCGAACGCAGTATCCCTTCATTCCGTAGGCCTTGCAGCACCTTCGAGAGATACGCAGTCGGGACTTGTGTTGCCGCCGCAATTTCGCCCGTTGTTTGTGCGTCGGGACAAACCGACGCCAAATGAACGACAGCACGCAATGCATATTCAACAGTTTGAGACAACATCAAAGATTCAATTCTTTCTTGGCGACTCGTTCAAACGTAGGAATTCATTTCAATTCAGCCCCACCCTTAATCTCTATCAAGATCGTGATTGACTTGCGAGAGGTTTATCGCAACCAGGATCGGATTGAGAACTGATCAAAAGACTTGCATTTGACCTCGCAACCAGTGAAAAACTTCATTCCAGAAGTGCCTCGATGACTTCTAAACAACTCCCGTATTGAAGCCAGGAATCGCAAAAAGCTTCACTCTCCGGGATGACGAAGGGAGTCAACTCTCCCGTGTGCCCGTGAAGAACGCAATACTCTAGAAATGATCCTGAAACTTAAAATTGCTCTCTCTCAAACGTTAAGAAAAGCAGCTATTCCAGAGGTTTTCGGACTGGTTCTAGTTAAAATGCTATTCGCCACGAGGCAAATCCTGCACTTCAAGTTGAAAGATGCACTAATGGAATTGTTTTTCGCGGTATTCTGGACAAGTGTCGTCTCTTTATTGTAACCAAATCTGCTCAGAGAACTTGAACAGACTTACGGAACGGGTTGAAATGCAAATGAAATCTGGTCCCAAACAGAGCGAGCCATCTGTTCGTGACCGGGTTGTGATAAATGAATTGTGTCCAGAGTGTTTTCAGGACTGGCAAGAATTTTTGCGAGTTCACGTTTTGGAATCAATTGTACAGAATAGCGTCTTGCGAGTCTTCTTTGCACTGAACCAAACCGATTGAACGTCGGCGGGACAGGCAACTCGAACATAACCACTGTTTGGTGGCTTGCTGTCACCTGGCTGAGAAACTCGTTCAGCGATCGTTCAAAATCTGGGACACTGGTCGCCCCGAGAACATCATTTCCCCCGAGTTCGATCAGAATGACTCCGTCAACGAGGGCGAGCTCATCCAGCCGTTTCAATTCCGATCCGACTGTCGCGCCCATTCTGGAATAGTCGATCACCCGAATACTATGCTTCCTGCTCAGCAGATTCGGCCATGTTATCGCTTCGTTTTCACTAATTCCGGCAGTCAGGGAATCCGCAAAAATCACAAGCGTACGCGGAGCTGGCTCGTCAAAATCTGGTCGACGTCGCCCGCTTAGCTCATTGGCAAGCGAGAGACTGACAAACGCAATCACAACGACGATGAAAATCGTTCCGAAGCGTCGGCTCGACCGAAAGTGAAATCGCCAAATCATCCAACTGATCCCCAGTCCCGCCCCAGCGAAATAGTAGAGACCGTTGCCAGGGACCGCGGTCATGACCATCAAAAGCAGGCCGAAAATGCCACACAGACTCGCCAACCGCTGGACGACCATGCGGCCTGAAGCGATGCCCAACAGGGCAGCGACGAGCATCGCATTCCCCGTCAAAAACGCATCACCACTCACAAGATGGAAAACGAAAACATTCATCCCTGTCGGTCCCGAGAAAATTCACGATAAGATCGAAAGCGCGATCGACATTCGGTACGTTAAGATTGACTCGACAGTTTGATATTCTTGAGACAGGACAAGCGTTATGGCGGAAAAGACGATTTTCAAGAAGATTATCGACAAAGAAATCCCTGCAGACATCATTTACGAAGACGAGCTCTGCTTAGCCTTCAAGGATTTGAATCCTCAAGCACCTGTACACATTTTGGTCATCCCCAAAAAAGAAATTCGCTCGCTGGGGACCATTGAAGCTGAGGACCAGACACTGCTAGGGCATTTACTACTGGTGATCCGAAAACTGGCTGAAGACCTGAAACTCTCAGAGGGATTTCGAACCGTCGCAAATACCGGAAAAGATGGTGGTCAAACAGTCGATCATCTGCACTTCCACCTGCTTGGCCAGCGTCCACTCGATTGGCCACCCGGTTAGAGGCAGATTGACGACTGGACGGTCCAACAGCTGGAATTCACAGCCGACAATAAGATGAGCGAGGCCTCAACGAGGGGCCTTTAAAAATGGCCCCAAAACAAATGGATTGTTGTCGGGGCTCTCAGAAAGCGTTACATCAATGCGATGACTTACAATTCGCTTATTTATCGCTGACTTCTTACGACACGTTCGATGTTGCGATCCAGTAGTAAGTTAAAATTGTCATCGAAGTCATCGCGATCACAGTATAAAGAAAGAACACTGAGAGCATCTTTCCGATGTTCTCACCCGCTTCCGCGTCGTCAGCATCAAATTGTTTGATCTCTTCGGGGGCGAAGAGTTCTTCAGATTCAGAAATGGTCTGCTCAGACATAATTCGCTCTCTAGCGAGTATTGATGTGTTTGGTTTGGTGTGCCAAGGGCAATTGTTATGAAACTGGCGAAGAAAGTCGAGCCAATTCTCGGCTGTCGAAAATCAAGAATCACAGAGTCCCGAGGTTGGGAGAGCACCTTTTTCAAAAAAGCGGATATTTCTGGTTGACTCTCCTCCCAGTTCCAGCTTATTTTGCCCTGCAGAGAATCATGTGTCGTCACACACGCATTTTGAGCGTTGCAGTCGCTCGGAACCTCAACTCATGAGGATTGTGCGATGCGGATTTTCAAACAACTTCTCCAAGACGAATTTGGCGCAATACTCTCTGCGGAAGCAGTGGTTATTGGGACGATTGCCGTTATTGGTGTTTCTGTCGGACTGAATGCAGCTTCAAAATCAGTAAATGCCGAACTCTTCGAATTCGCGTCGGCGATTCGACATCTGGATCAAAGCTACTCTGTCAGCAAAGTCGAAATCGACGGTGACTGGACTGCCGGATCAGCTTACACACAGCCAGACGTCAAAAAATCTATGAAAGAGCTTGAGAAGAGCTACTTGAAAGAACAAAAAGAAGTTGAGGAAAAATTGCAACAGCTGCAAAAAGAGCTCATCGAGAGAGAGAAAGAAGCAGAAGAGCAAGAAACTCCTCGAAAAAAACGTCGAAAGAAGCAAAGGGACGAAAGCAAAATCTAGCCCTCTGCATTGCTTGCAGTGCCCGTGAAACGGCACTTTTAGCACTTCACAGGTTGCTCACGACGAAGCAAAACGTAAAGCGCAACAGACTGGTCTCCCTGAGAAAATTCGACTTAGGATGCTATGAGGGAATCGCTTGCAATAAAAACCTTATCATTATCGAGCGTATCCTGAGGGCGTCAAAGTCGCCTCATCAAGGCACCACTTTGACGAAAATTCAGTGAACAACTTCGACTCGCTCCCGGTTTACTCCGTCCATCAGTTTTTGGACTCTGGATTCTGTAAGTTGAGTCAATTCAGCTGCTGTGTACTTCTGTGAGGAAAGGTCGATTCGATCCCCAAACTGGACAACGACCTTTCTCTCTCCACGAGGGGTTGGGTAATGAAGCTCGAAAAGGTCTTCTTCGAATTTATCAATCGTTTCCGCGATCCGTTCGATGGTCGGGTTCTCGACAGTGTAGTTGCCTCGGTAACTTGAAAGCTGGGTGACAAAAAACATGTCGTCCATGTGCTGCTTCAATGATTCGAGTCTCGCTTCCAATTCGGGATTTGAAACATTCTCCTGAATTTCAGCCTGAGCTTTTTCCGTCAGGCGAATCAACGCTCCACGCACGGTTCGAATTTGATCAACGATATCACCTCCTCGAAACTTTATGTCGAGCTGTTGACGTACTTTTTGCACAACAAAATCTGCCAGATTCCGGAGGCGCTCAGGGAGTTCCCCCGGATGTGTGGAGCCGGTGTATTCGATCTCTTTGGATGCCAAAAATCCTTCTCCAAATCGATAAATACGCTCAATCAGCGGTAAATCGGGACGAGGTCGCCAACGAATGCGGTGTTCGAGCTGGTTCATCATCTCGATCAATTCCGGTGTTGGGTCCTTCGTGTAAAAACATTTCATGACGGCTGGATAGACATGAATCGGCCGGGCTGATTTCTTCTTCGCACTCAACGCAATCGCAGCAGCACCTTCGCGGAATGGCATGACTCGATCATTCGAATGATACAGGTCTCCCTCCGGAAAAATGACGAGAGCGTGCGGATCAGAACTGAGTATAGAAAGCGCCTGGCGATACGCCTTCGTGTCGGTCCCTTCACGGTTAATGCTGAAGGCTCCGTGTCGCTGAAGCATATGCCGGCCGAATGTCCCAGCGAGCTGAAAGACCTGCCACGCGGACATAAAATGTGTATGCCAACCGCTACGAATCCCAGCTTCGATCATCACATGAGAATCGTAATGAAAAGAGTGATTCGGCAAGATGAGGACACCTGCGCCGCTCCTGAGCGACTCTGAAATCCGCTCGCCATGCCGAACTTCAATTTCGTGGATCCCTAACTTCGCTAGGTCTCCTTTCCTCCAGAATCGTGTCGCACGTACAAACTTTGGGCTCAGTCGAGAGGGCCACCAGTTCGGTGGAGTTTGATAAGGTTGGGGATTCATTCCGGGCTCGCCTCGTCTTCATCACGTAGTGCAATCGATTCAAGAGTCCGCAGGGATTCAGGCGAGGTTTGATATCGCATCTCACGCTTACAAAGTTGAAAAATTGTCACTCCGCACTTTCGTGCTGCCCGTTCCCACAAAGAGTGCTGATGCTGAGAAGCCCCCCAAAGTCGAACCCCAATTTTTGATAACGAACAAATCAAATCTTCAGTAAAGCACCGAATAGCTCAAACTGCCTACAGTTTGCCTGCGAACAACGGGTTTCGTCAATAAGGTAAGAGAAGCGACGCTGTCGAACTGACTGATTGCCTGGCCCTGCATCGTCCGAATTTGCAACGAATTTTGCTTTCGCTATTAGAACTTAAGCGATGAGCGAATCTCAACGATGAGCACATTGACGCAGAAAACCGATGAGCCTGCCTGAACCTGGCTGTAAACGCGATGTATCATCGCCCCCGATGCATACGGTTGCATCAGTTGTCACGCTTTTGGCCTGTTTGTTGTTCAATTCTCACTGTTCAGCCGGTATTAAGTTGCGAAATCGCCATAATTCTCTCGATTCCTGAAAGAGAGCGTGACGTTTCTCTTGTTTCGTTGCGTACGGTCGTTGTCTGGTAGTAAAGTTGTATTGAATGAGTCGGTTTTGACAGAAACCAACTTCAGGGGCAATTTGCCCAATACAGAAAATGACGACAATCAACCTGTTCAACGCATTGTTTCAACTACACAACTGAGGTGATTTTCCCGTGAATAAAATGAGCTTGGCAGGAACATCGCTGGTCGCTGCAATCCCGGCTGGGATTCTTGGATATCTCATGCTCATGGCGGTCATGAACAACATGGAAGGGATGCCGACGGTTCTAAAAGTCGCAGCCATCATGTTACTCATCATGGCTGCAGTGGTCATTCTCCTCCCTGTGTACATTCTGATTTACTTCGGCGGAGGGAAAGCGGCTCAAAAATCGGCTTCCGAATCAAACTCAGAAACTTCATCAGTCCCCTCTTCAACAGACGATGACGACCTTGACGGCAATTTTGACGATGAAATCGGTGACATCGATGATGACGACGAACTCTCCGATGAGAGTTTTGAAGCAGACGATGATGATGACGATGAATTCGCAACTGACGACGAGTTTGAATTCGACGAAGACGACGAGGAAGAATTATAGAAACGCAAAGACCTTCGCCAGCGACGCTTCCTGAAGAACCGTAGCTGGAAAACGAATTTCATTTCTAAACGACTCTTGATCGGGACAGTTCTTCCCGTTGTTTTCTTATTTTCAATCTCAGATTTCCGGGCTGCCGAGTCTCCGTTGCAGATTCATTTTACAGACAAGATTCTGACCTCCGACTCTCAGAAGAAACGCCGACTTGATCAACCTTCCCCTGCTGAGAAGCCAAACTTGACGAACTGAATCGAGAGTTGTCTATCAAAGATTTGGAATCCCCCGACTACTGTCATTTCATGGTGAGTGCCGCGCGTGCCACCGCTCAGCAATGGGAGTTGGTCAATCTTTGTCTCGATCGAATTCTCTTAACATTCGATGAAATCAGGATTTTCGTGGAATAAATGGGCACCGAATCAGATCAGTTTGGCAAGGGAATGAATACAGAACGATCATCACAGTCAAATTCTGTAGGCATCTCGATCCAAGAACTGGTCAATTCGTTCTATTCAGACGTCTACCGGTTTGCGTATCGATTGTCTGGCAATCAGGCAGATGCCGAAGACCTGACTCAACAGACGTTCTTAACGGCTTGCCGTAAACTCCATCAGATCAAGGACTTATCCAAAAGTCGCTCTTGGTTGTTTACGATTGTCCGGAATGCATTTCTAAAAACACAAAGACACCCTGAAATAGAACTCTCCACGTTTGAGGACATGGTCGTCGCTGTTGACGCCCCTACGGTTCTCAACCTTGAGTTTGATGAGGAAGCGCTAGGAATTGCTCTGGGAGAAATGCCAGAGACATACCGGACTCCGGTTCTTCTCTACTATTTTGAGGAAATCGGATACAAAGAGATCGCTGAAATCCTGCAAGTTCCCATCGGGACGGTGATGAGCCGACTCTCTCGGGGAAAGCAGTTTCTTCGATCAAAACTTTCACCCGAATCACCATAAGCCAACAAACGAACTGAACCAATAAAAACAGCTCGACAGAACGGATTTGTCGAAACAGACTGCCAACAGACATAAGCAGTCTCTGCAAGGATGACGGAACACTCCCATGATTGATTGCAAAACCACCCGTGAATATCTGGACTCAATGACTGCTCAGGAACGAGCCGTCAACGGGGAGGTTGCGTCTCACTTAGAGAGTTGTCCGGACTGTCAGCTTTTCGCAGAGCAACTGGAACTCTTTGACCACAAAGTTTCGTCACTTCTGCAAGCAGTTCCCGTCCCTGACGGACTCCAGGAACGTCTACTTTCGTCACTTTCGCAATTTGAGTCTGCCGAGCAAGACGAACAGGTCAACATTCTCAAACTGCCAGTTCAAAGTCACCGATCACAACGGTGGACAATTCTTCAACGAAGCCTCATTGGAACCGTTGCAGCTGTTCTAATTGTGGCGATCTCCTTGATTTGGACTCAGCCAGAGCCGACCTCCACGTTGAATTACGCGGACGCGAAGTCAACTCTGCAGAAAACCTTCTCGAAGATCGACGCATCTAACTGGAACCGGCTCGCAGCCTTTGATCAGCAAGAGTTTCAAATCAAACATCTTGACCGACCACTCCGGCGATGGACCTTGTCTGAACCAGTGGGAATGGATCTCGGGAAAAGTGCAGCTCACGATGCTGCGGCATATCAATTTTCCTATCAAATTCAAGATGGTCCCAAGTGGTCCGGAACGCTCGTTGTTTTGCCGACAGCACAGTTCTCTGAAACACCAAAGCAAACCGAACCAGAATCGTCTTCCGGAATGCAGATTCTTGAATGGCAATCGACAGACGGAACACTCACGTACCTCGTCTTCGTCGATCAAGGCTCAGCTGACGAACTGGCAAATGTGATGTTCAGTGCGATTGGATAACTGAATTCCTTTCGTCGCACCGATCTTCACTCTCTTCGCTGAACGATCCCATCAAGCGGAATTGACTGACACCCAGAGACGCTATTTCTTTCCCTTGGCTCGCTGGATCGCGAAAAACTCTTTCAGCAAAGTCTGACACTCCAATTGGTGCACATCAGCTGTCACATTGACGCGATGGTTTAATCGCGCATCATCTGTAATCTGGTACAGCGAGTTGCACGCCCCACCTTTCGGGTCCATGGTTCCGTAAACGAGTCTTGGGATGCGTGACTGCACAATCGCTCCGGCGCACATTGGACAGGGTTCAAGGGTGACGTACAGCGTACAATTCAAAAGTCTCCAAGACTTCAGTTCCTCTGCAGCCTGTGTAATCGCAATCATTTCCGCATGGGCCGTCGGATCGTTGAGCGATTCTCGCTGATTGTAGCCTTCACCAATCACGCGATCTTCATGAACGACAACAGCTCCGACCGGAACTTCATCCTGCTCGAAAGCTCGCTGCGCTTGATCAATGGCGTGCATCATCCAGTATTCATGAATTTGCTGAAGCGTGATTGTTGGTTCAAACATCAATGTTCCGATTGTGAGTGGCGGTGGATTCTCAAGATAGCAACGAACCGCATCGGGAATCAATGACTCAAGATCGTCACTATCTTCGAAATCCGGGACATGTGAAACTTGCGGCAGGCACCAGGCAAAAAGAATGCATTGGAAACGAACTTGACGTCCCATACGTGTGCGATAAGAAATCAACTCTGATAGAGTCTCACTAGTCTAGTGCATCTTTCGAATTGGTGTTTTGGTTCTGCCTCGTGGTGAACAGCAATCTCAATAGAGAATCGCGTTCTTCACGGGCACGCGGTAGAGCAAACTGCTCTAGCTGAATCATTTCTCACTGGGAGTTGATCATGAGTGGTCCTTATCCGTTTCAGAAGTCGGTGAGCCTGAATCGTCGGCAAGCCATGTTGTCGACCATGACGGCAGCCGCAGCGACGTTTCTCACTGAAGGGCAAAGTGACGCAGCGGAAGTTTC
This sequence comes from Thalassoglobus polymorphus, assembly GCF_007744255.1. Classification (GTDB taxonomy): domain Bacteria; phylum Planctomycetota; class Planctomycetia; order Planctomycetales; family Planctomycetaceae; genus Thalassoglobus; species Thalassoglobus polymorphus. The sequence continues at coordinate 3,522,353 of NZ_CP036267.1, forward strand.
ATCGGACGATGACCGGAAGAGGTCTCCGAAATCGTACAAGATGAAGAAATCGATCAACCTTTGGGCCTTTCCGTATCCAGATCGGATGTCACTCAAAGAGTGTATGCAACTTGCCAAGGATGCCGGGTTCGATGGGATCGAGTTGAACTACGACCTCGAGAGCGATCTTTCTCCGAAATCGGGACCTAAAGAACTAACGGCAATTCGCCGTATGGCAGAAGAGATCGGAATCGAGATCGGCGGGCTTTGTTCGTTCTTGTTCTGGCCATACCCGCTCACAGCCAATGATGTGGAGCGCCGCGCACGTGGCATGGAATTGGCAACCAAAATGACCCATGCAGCCCACGACCTCGGAACAGAGAATCTTCTGGTTGTCCCCGGATCGGTTCACATCCCCTGGCGAGATGACTACCCCCCTGTTGCGAACGATGTCTGTGATGAGCGTGCGAAAGCTGCTGTCACCAAACTTCTGCCAACAGCGGAAAAGCTCGGCGTGAGCATGAACATTGAAAACATTTTCTTCAATGGGTACATCATGACGCCCATGGAGATGGCTGACTTTGTGGATCACTTCGACAGCGAGTTTGTGAATGTCCACTTCGATACCGGGAACATCATGATGTTCCAGTTCCCCGAGCATTGGATCAACTATCTGGGAAAACGCATCCGCAATGTGCATCTAAAAGAGTTCACAAAAAACGGAACCGACTACTCGCTGGAAACCTTCCGGCCATTACTCGATGGCACCACCGATTGGCCGGCAGTCATCGAAGCTTTCGACCAGACGGAATATGATGGATATTTGACGTTTGAATATTTTCATCCCTGGCTGCATTACCCTGAAGCCTTGATCTACCAAACCTCCGACTCAATGGATCGAATGCTAGGCCGAACAACCGGACGTGTTGTGTGAGGTCGCCGTTTTTTTCAGCATGCCAGGAAACAAACAATGGACATTTCAGAACTTAGCAACTTGGAAGAACGCGAATTGATCCCCGGTTTTCATGGGAGATTGGTTCACTCAGCGACGATGACTTTCGTCTACTGGAGAATCGAAGCGGGGGCAATTCTTCCCGAACATTCGCATCCACATGAGCAAGTCGCACACACATTTGAAGGTGAGTTTGAACTTTCCGTTGACGGCGAAACTCGCTTACTCACAGCGAACAGTGTCGCTGTCATCCCGGGCAATGCGAAGCACTCGGGCAAGGCGCTCACCGATTGCCGTATCATGGATGCCTTTCATCCTGTGCGTGAGGACTATCTTCTGTGAGTCGGAGGAAGATGATGACGAAGACCACCTGATTTCCAGAATGAGACGTTGAATGAATAGAGCCAGTGGCAGGACGCAAAACCTGCGGCTGCTATCTTTTCAAATCCAGAGACTTATAGAATCGCAACATGCCCAGCAGAAGGACGAACAAGGTCACGGACAGACCAATCGTCACTGTCATCGATACCCAGTCGCCGAAGAAACGGCGGACGGCGAAAATTGAGTCTCGATCAGCGTTCTCCGCCAGTGGGACTTCGAGCATCCAAATCCATTTCCAGGTGAACAAGGTTGCCGTCGCTCCCAATGCCAGAAATGGTCCGTACGGAAGTGCTGGTCGATTGCTCACAGCTCGAACGCAACCGCCGACAATTAACGCAAACAATGGTGCAATCGCAAACGCAATGATCGTTGGCTGCCAACCGAGAAACGCGCCGATCATGGCCATTAAATAAATATCTCCCGTTCCTAACGTCGGCATTCGCAAGATAAACGAGGAGATGAACTTCGTCAGTGCTGCCAGAGAAACGCCCGCAACGATTCCGCATAGACTCCATACAAAACCGTGCAGATGCTGATGAGATGCCAACCAGGGTGGGAAATAGGGACCACGAAGTTGCGGCTGTTCCTGATTCCAGTCGATCCAAACATGCACAAGTTGGAATTCTCCAGAGGCCACCGCTCCGCCAATTCCAATCACGATTCCTAACCAGCAGGTCCACTCTAAAATGTAGTAGTTCCTGAGGTCTGTCGCTGTGATCATGAGCAATAATGACAACAGGCAGAGATGATAGATCACACGAAGGTTCCGCCAGTGTTCTTCTGGTCGAACAACAGGCGTATGTTGGCATTGATATGCAATCACACAGATCACAAACAATGCGGAAAGTATCGCCCCTGAGACCCCGAACAGCAGCGGCCAACTTTTAGGTTCCAGTTCACAATCGATCAACGATTTTTTCGTTCCGACAAAAGTCAGAACCCCGAAAACAGCCGCGCAAGCGAGCATGAACTCTCGCAAAGAGAGTGTTGTGATTCCGAGAGCGATCTCTTGTTCCCACATCAATTCAGAACTCAACCTTCGTGATTCGAACCGGAAAGACCGAGGTCTTCGTAAATGGCAGAATTGAGTTCGCGGAAACGCTCGTTATGAAGTCTTTCCCCGGGGCAACCATTCGCGACAGCTGCGACAACGAGTTGATGTTCAGGGTCTGCAAATCCGATTGATGATTGCGCTCCTCCATGACCGTAAGAATCTTCGGAAGCGTAGCGACCAAACCCATACGGAACGGTTTCAGCTCCGTAGCGGTTTGAGTTCACAATCAAGCCATATCCGAAATCGAGCTTGTGTTGAAATGTCAAATCAAACATTCCGACACGCTGCCTCGACGTCATTTGAGAAATACTTTCGGGGGAAAGGATTTGCCGCCCTGATCGACTGACTCCTCCCTGTAGCATCATTTCGTAGAAGTTGCCAAGTTGCGAAATTGGTCCTCTCATACTTCCGCCGGGAGATGCTGACCGGCAGGCGACTTCCTCATGCCCTTGAGTGGGGCGAAATTTCTGATCAACGATCGTGTGAAGCACGCCAATCCGGTCGCCGTATGCCAGATAGAGATGTTTCGGGACCACCATCCAACAATCAACCATATCGAGTGGCTCAAGAATGTTTTGACGCACAATTTGATCAATCGGTTTCCCTTCGAGCCGCTGAAGAATCTCTCCCAGGATGAACCATGAAAGAGCAGGATCGTACGCGGCATTCTCACCGGGCGTCCAATCTTTACGAAGTGGCGTATTGTTCGTTTTCGCAACAATTTCATCCCACGATTTGTGAGGCCAGCCAGAACTGACCGGTCGCAGGCCACCTGTATGCGTCAACAAATGTGCCACGGTCACTTCTTCCTTTCCGCGAGCTGCGAATTCAGGAATGATCGATGAGACACGATCAGTCAGTGATAGCTTTCCTGTTTCAATCAATTGAAACACAGCAGCCGCAGTGATCGGTTTTCCGCTGGAGAGCCAAGAGCACAGCGTCTCTGGAGTGAGGACTTCATCTTCTCGATTCATCCCAATCGCAAAATCTCCAATCACATCTCCTGCCTGGGAAACATAAACTTGCATCCCCAAGTGAAGCTTGTTCGCGATCCCCTCACTTACGATTTCAATTGTCCTGGGAAACTGATGATTGGCTGGCATGTCGATGATATTAATTTTGGTGAACGAGAGGGAGAGATCGCAGGATACTATAACGTCCGTCGTCGGATACGCACGAGGTTTTTTCAACAGGCGAAGAAACAAGAAGGTGCGACAATGCGAAGGCTACTCACATTCTGTATGACGATTGGCAGTCTGTCGACAGCTGACGCATAAACGAAGCAAGCACTGAAAATGCTCCCAAGTCAAGCTAGAACTGATCCTGAAACTTAAAATTGCTCTCTCAAACGTAATGAAAAGCGGCTATTCCAGAGGTTTTCGAACTGGTTCTAATTTTGGTTCTGGCGTTCTGCCTCGTGGCGAGCAGGCTATGAAAGTTGTGAATGCAAACTTCACGGGCACGACAGCATTGAACTTCTCTAGCTGCGTTGCTGTTTGAAGAACACGATGTTGCCGATGATGATGAGGCCGATCATCAATAAGTGTGCGACGAGTTGCGGACCCATGCGGCGTTTGCCTTCCAGGTACTTCTTGTCCGGCTCTTTCCCATCTTTCTTCAGATAATGATCGACAACCAATGACTCGTATTCTGCAGCTCCCTTAATCGCGCCGAGTAATCCTCGAAGCTGCTCCGGGATGTAAGGATATAGCAGCGGAGCCTGAACACCGGTGCAGCCGGCGACCATTTTGATTTGATTTGGATACGGAGTCGCAGCGTACTGCACCCACTCTTTTGTACCGGGGTAAGCTCCACTGACATTGATGATTAAGTCCATCTGCTGGACATTTTCGATGTCGCGACACATCGGAATCTGATCGATGTTTGTTCCTCTGGCATCTGTGGTGTAGAGTCCGCGAAGATCAGTCACGATGACTTTGATGACTCCTTCATAGCCTGACTTGTAGCCGAGATTGACGTAATCTTCTCCGTAAGTCAGTTCGGGAAAGTCAGCTTTAACAACATCAGAGACAGTCTTGTCGATCATCTGCGGCCCAACAGGCAGAAGAGTCATGAAATACATCTTCAGCTTCTTTTCACAGCAGTGAAGCGCCAAGGCGGTTGCCATAGGCCCGAGTTCACCTTCTGTTGACGGATCAAAATCCCAAGCCATCAGGACTTTGTCGCCTTCGTTCAAGTTCTCGATCTCGTCGAAAACATTCTGTGCCAGTTCGCTTGGTTTCTCAGGAAACTGAAGCTCGAACAGAATCGGAACAGCGACAGAAATCGCCATTAAAAGAAAGATCCAGCGACGGTCCAAATTTTCAAGAAAGTGAAACACGATCACAAAACTCAATCAAGATGAAATTGTAGACAACTTGATTGGAGTATAAGAATCTTCACCTTAGAATGTCATCCAAGTCAATGAATGAATAAGACGATTACTGTTTCTCGCTGACACGAACCATCACCTGAGAACCGATCGGGACGTTCGGCCAAACGTGACCTGTCTGTTCAACTTGCACCAGAACCGTTGTGTCTTCAGTAGAATTTTCAGCGATGAGACACGGCTTGGCTTGTGGTGCCACAGAGGAAACGACTCCCGAATAGAAAGCATTTCCTGGGAACGTCAGTTGGACTTTCGTACCCAACTCGAAGGAGGGAATGTTCTTCGAAGGAACGTAAACCACCAGATACCGTTTTGAATCGTCCAAGAGTTCGACGAGCGCAGTTCCCGGATCAACTTGATCACCCGAACGGCACTTGAAAACGCCCACTCGACCAATCGCTGGTGAAACGATCGTCAACTCCGTCTCTTGAGCGAGAAGCTGGTCCAGTTCCGCCTCAGCTCGAGCAAGCTCCGCTTCAGCGACATCGACTCCCTGGGTCTTACGAATATGCAGCGGAAGCGATTCTTTGAGACCAAGAAGCTGCTTCTGACGAAGTTCGCAAATCTCGACCTGAGCCGAAGAGACTTCAGCTGCGTTTGCAACCAGTTCCATCTCAAGGACGGTTGCCATTCGCTGTGATGAGCTGATTTTATTGTTGACGACCATGGAATCAAAGAGCGAGTTGCCATCGTCGATCATTGCGAAGTCGCGCCCTGCCAGAACATCGCCGAGCATGCTGCGTTGCAATTCGAAGTTATATTTCTCTTTCAAGAACGAAGCAGACCGTAATTGAATGTCACAAATCTCGGATTCCAGCGTCCTCAATCGCCAATTCAATTCCAACTCTGCCGAAGCCAACGACTGCTGCAACTTTGATTCCAGCGATGCAATCTCACGTTTTTTGGCAAGAATCGCGTGACCGAGAGATTCATCATGAATCCGCATGATTGGATCGCCGATGCGGACTTCCGAACCTTCTTCAACAGTGACTTCGGCAATTCTCCCGGCACGACTCGCAGTAACATGAGTCGTCCGAGCAGTGAGAATTGCGTGACACAACGGACCGCTAGGCAGCTCCAGCCAAACTGCAGCGGCAACTCCTAGAAGGAGAGCACTCACCGCGAAGGCGAAGATTCGCCGAGGGGGTGCAGGCATTTCCGGGCAAAGCTCAGAGTGGTGGCTCATACGCTTGGGGACGCTCTTTCCAAAAGATCAAACTTCAATCGACCGATGACTCATTCGATTCAAAATCACAATTTGAAACTTTGAAATAAAACCGAAAGGTTTTGATTGAAGCCATAATGACAGTACAACAACTCCTAAATCGGCAGAGAGGGACTTTCAGCCCCAAAAGACTCGTCCATTCACACCGCAATGTTAACAACGAACGGGGTCCAGTCTTCACCAACAGACTATTCCTGAGCATTCCGGTAACCGGAAAAGTCAGCCCAGCCCACACAAGCCAGTCGAGACAGAATCCCTTTGCTGAACTCGATCTGAAACACTGACTTCTGGTCAATTCTCAATGTTTTTTCCACATTGTTTTCGCCACACGGTTTTCGCCACACGGTTTTCGCCACACGGTTTTCGCCACACGGTTTTCGCCACACGGTTTTCGCCAAACAGAAACAACATGCCTGTTGCGTCATCTTTGTCCTCGCGCAGGGACGATGCTGCTCGCAGGGCTTGAGTTTTCCAGTCCAAGACTTGAACTAGACTTCAGATTTTGTTGAGCTTTCTTGAGGAAAGATAAGAGTTGCCTGACTTCCTCACTCTTCCGACACACTTTATCAACATGAGTTCATCAAATCGCTTATCCACAGCCCACAGAGCAGGTATATTCTTCACGAAAAATCCCCGCTTCCCCCAGAGGAAGACAGGACAACTCAAGAATCGACGGATAAAGATCTATCCTCTACAATGCCGTCATGAATCCAAACTCAAAAGGAAAGCTGATGTCTGCACAAAACTTGTCTCGTCGCCACTTTTTACAAGGCGTTGCGTCGACTGCGGTCTTGGGGCCGATGGTCGTTCAAGCACAATCCAAGCCAGCTGCCAAAGTGAACATCGCCTGTATCGGGGTGGGCGGAAAAGGTTGGTCCGACATGCTTGAGGTCTCGGTCGGACATAACATTGTCGCCATTTGCGATATCGACGAAGGGCGTCTTGCCAAAGCTGCTGACAAATTTCCAAAAGCGAAGAAGTACACAAGTTGGCAGAAGCTTCTGGAGCAAAAAGATATTAATGCCGTCACAATTTCGACGCCAGACCATACGCACGCTCCTGCCACGATGTCTGCGATGGAACTGGGAAAGCATGTCTATACGCAAAAGCCGTTAACACACGATGTGTTTGAATCCCGGCAGTTGACCGAATTCGCCAAAGAGAAAAACCTGATCACCCAGATGGGGATTCAGCACCATGCGACGGCACGACTCAAGCTGGGCGTCCACGCAATTCAAAATGGAGCCATCGGAAAAGTCAAAGAGGCTCACGTTTGGACCGACCGACCGGGAACATTCTGGAAGCAAGGACTTGAACGTCCCACGAAGAAAGATCCGGTACCAGCTCAGGTCCACTGGAATGACTGGTTGGGAACCGCCCCAGAGCGGCCGTTCGTCACCGGAATGTATCATCCGTTCCATTGGCGCGGCTGGTGGGATTTCGGAACCGGAGCACTGGGAGACATGGGCTGCCATCTCATGGACCCTGTGATCGACGCTCTCGAACTCGGACCACCCAAAACGATCAGCGCTGAAGGTCCACCGCCAACCTCAGAAAGTGGTCCGGAGTGGTGCATCGTGCATTACACATTCCCGGGAACTAAACAGACTGAAAAAACGGTTGACGTGCATTGGTACGAAGCCGGTTTACAGCCAGATCGCAAACTCTTCCAAGCTCCTGAAGACTGGGCAGGATCAAAGAATGGAGTTCTTTACATCGGTGAAAAAGGAAACCTCTTCCTTGGATTTCCGGAAATGCCGGAACTGTTTCCAAAAGAGAAGTTCGAAGACTACAAATGGCCCGAGTTCTCCGACCACAATCACTATCAGGAATGGACAAACGCAGTCGCAACCGACGGGAAGACCTCCTGTCCGTTCGAATACTCCGGACCGCTCACTGAAACAGTTCTCCTGGGGAATGTCGCGTACCGCTCCGGAAAGACAATTCAGTGGGACAGCGAAAACATGAAGGCGACAGGCGAACCCTCTGCGGATCAGTTCATTAAACGGACCTACCGAGATGGCTGGAATGTCAGCGGACTTGGTTAAAATTCGCTCACAAAAACTCTGAAACGAGGAGCGTTCTGACAACCACACCGGTTCTCAAAACGACCTCGGTTTCAGGTTTGGTGAGAGTCGCGAGAGAAGCTTTTACCGTCAGGGATTGCGATTCAGATGAGTCACTCCGAGCAGGGATCAAATTTCCTTGCTCGACTGTGGCCATTTTGAATTCCAATCCTTTTTTATTTCGCATCTTTTTCTCACGAAAGTTTGCGGCAGGTGGATCAACTCGGAAGAGGTCCATAGAATCTCTTGAATCAATATCATCGAGCGATTTGCGAAAACGCCCGCTTTTCGAACCTTAGCGTAGAATCCTCGACGCAAGACACATCAACGAAGAATATTCTCAATGCCGAATTTGAACCTGAAAACCATCGCGTGTGTTGCAACCGCACTCATCATTTCCGGTTGCCAGAAACCTGCGACCGAAACTCCAGCCCCATCCACGAGCCAAACGCCCTCTGAAACCTCAGAGGCTCCGACGCCTGCAGAACCAGTCGAAGCCACACCTGCTGACGACCCTGAAGTCGTCGCTTCGATCGAGCGTGTCGCAACATCTATTAAAAAAGACTCGAACGGATATGTCACAGAGGTCAATTACCGTGGATCATCAGTCAGCGACGATGACCTCGAAACACTGACAAAGCTGACGAAACTACAATCGATTCTGTTGAATGAGGCCAAGATCTCTGACAACGGACTCAAACAGATCGGCAAGATCAAAACTCTTCGAAATCTCGATCTTCGTGACTGTCCGATCAGCAACGAGGGGCTGGCACATCTCGTCAATCTCGACGGATTGCGCGCACTCAGACTCTCAGGAAAAAGTGGAGTCACCGATGTCGACGATGATGGAATGGTCCACGTTGGCAAGCTAACGAGCATGAAAGCCTTGCTGCTCGACTTTCTGTGGGTCAGCGGCGAAGGACTCTCTCAGCTTGGTGACCTCAAAAACCTTGAAGAACTCTATCTCGCCGGAACCCTCGTCGGCGACGAAGACTTAGCACAGATGAAATTGTTCCCGAATCTCAAAAAACTTCGTCTCTCGAAGCTTTCACAAGTGACTGGAGCCGGACTGAAGCATGTCAGCCAACTCTCGAAGCTTGAAGATCTCGATTTGAGCGAGGACAGCTCACTCTTCGATGCGGACTTGGCCCCCATCGCAAACATGACCACTCTCAAGCGTTTGAACTTGTGGCGCGTCGCGTTAACGAACGATGGTGTCGCTCATCTTGAAAAGCTGACAAACCTCAACTGGCTCAATCTGGACAATACCCAACTGAGTGACGCAGGGCTTGTCTACCTCAAGGGAATGGATCAATTGACCTTCCTGCACCTCGGTTCGACCGCCATCACCAATGACGGGCTCTCCGAATTGGCAGGCCTGAAATCACTGAAGGATCTTAAAATCACAAGAACCGCTGTGACTGAAGAAGGGGTCGAGAAGCTGAAGAAGGAACTTCCGAATACAGAAATTCAGCTGAAGTACCTGGGCAACGGAGAGTAACCGGCGATGAAAGAATCAGTCGCCTGATGCCGCTCTCCCGGTCAATCAGCCGAAACAACAGGACTAACTCAGACAAGCAACGAAAGCCCCAACATCCCATCGGGGCCCTCTTATCTGTCAATAAGTTCGTAAGTTTCTCTCAGCGATTCGATTCACAGCTGTTAAGTTGTTGAATTGCATAGCTGGGCGAAAATAAGAAACTTTCAGATTGAACAGGCACTGGGCGCGGCATCCCCTTTTATGCAGTCCCATATGATCGAGAAGCGAGGCGAGGCTGAGTGGCCCAATGATGCTCAACGAAGGATAAGTTTGACGAGAATGCCGGTGCCCCATAGGATTTCCAAGGGAATTCCACGCCGTGCCAACTTTTTCCTGCGACGCATCAAAACTTTCATAATAAACAGATTCCCAGTGATCGGACCCTGCAAAGCAGCAAAATTCTCACAGGCAACCTGGAAGTTTCAACGCGATTGATTCCACGTATTTGCTTGCTACAATAGAAGATTCGATCATCTTCGCGACGATTTTTAAGAATCAAGGAGTGCGAGTCCGTTGTTTACACCATCATCACCAGAGTCGGAACCAACGCCATTTTCAGCGATTGTTCCCCCTGAACAGCCACAAGATCAATCCGCATCGCACCTTTCTTCACCGCAGATGTCTGAACAACCGGCATCGCAACCGCCTGCTCAGCCAACGGTGCCGAGCTTTGATTTTGTCGCAGTTCTACGAGATTCGGCAACTCTTGGTCGTGAAGAGTTGCAACGCATGCTCTCAGCAGCCATCGGCGCTGGAGCAATTGATTTTCGAAAAGCCGTTGAACAAATCACCGAAGAGGCCAAGTCCGATCCTGGCCTGATTGTTCGTGCCGGAATTGGTCAGTTTTACATCGGGAACGCCACTGTTGCCGAAGAGCTTTTAACCGGAACCAACGACGGAATTGGCCGCTACTACTTGGGACAGGCACTGCTTTCTCAAGAGCGGTACGAAGATGCTGCGAAGGAATTCGAGCAAGCTGGAAAGCTTGGCTACAAACCAACAGAGAGTACACTCCGCCGTTCAGGTGCCATCCGACGAGCAGGACGGCTCGAAGATGCTGAAGAATTGATCCGTAGCACCGGAGCAGATGGTGCTCGACTCGCAGAATACTCCTACCAAATGGGGTGTATCCTGTCAGATCGTGGAGACACGTTCGGAGCGATCGAATACTTCGAACGCGCCGTCGACATGGACCCGCATCACCAGCGTGCTCTGTTTGCACTGGCTGTCCAGAACAGTCGCCACGGCGATGATGAAGAAGCGATTCAACTCTATGAACGCTGCCTCTCCCGCCCACCATATCTCCGTGGAGCATTGCTGAATCTGGGGCTTCTCTACGAAGACAAAGAAAATTACTCGGCGGCACAATACTGCTTTGAACGAGTCCTCAAGTACGATCCAGGGAACGAGCGAGCGATCCTCTACCTGAAGGACATCGAAGCCACTAGCGACATGTACTACGACGAAGAGTCGCTGAAAGAACAACAACGACTTGAGCAACTTCTTGCTCGACCTGTCACCGATTTCGAACTCTCAGTGAGAAGCCGAAACTGCTTGGCGACTATGGGAATCGACACGCTCGGTCAATTGACTGAGATCAGCGAACAGGAATTGCTCTCCGGAAAGAACTTCGGTGAAACATCGTTGATCGAAGTTCGTGAACTCATGGAGGTCCACGGCCTGTCGATTGGTGAATACCTTCACGAAAAACAACGGGAACCGTCATTCGACAACCGTGAACTCACTGCAGAAGAGCAAGCTGCAGTTCAGCTTCCGATTAGCGATTTGAACCTTTCGGTTCGTAGTCGGAAATGTATGGCTCGCTTGGGAATCACCACAATTGGTGAAGTTCTGATCCGTACACCGGACGAGCTACTTTCGGCCAAGAACTTCGGAGTGACATCCCTGAACGAGATTCGGAACAAGCTTTCAGAAATGAACCTGAAGCTTCGAAACGACTAAGGTCAGAAAAATGAAAACGGGGCCTCACTGGCCCCGTTTTTAGTTAATGATTTCGTTATCGTACGGTCAAAGGTGCAGTCGGAACCAACGTATTCCTACTAAACAGGTCGGCGCAGCTGATTGATTGCCCCAGCTGCGTGCGCGGACCTTGGACACAACGTTTCGCTTAAATTATCAAGAATCTACGACTGGTATTCTTTCGGACCCGAATTGACGCGTTTCTTGAATCATCTGGTTAGCTTGCTTACCAAACGTAGCGAAATTTCAATTCAGCGAGAGCCAAACAATTAGAACTGCGTGAGCAAATGAGTAACGCATCGACGCTTGAGAAAATTCGAGACAAAGTCTCCAACGCAGAACGCCTCACCTTTGAGGACGGCATGTTCCTGGAAGAGCATGTCGACCTGCTCACGCTCGGACAACTGGCACACCAAGTCCGTACACGCATGCACGGGAACGTTGCGTATTACAATACCAACATCCATTTGAACCCAACCAACGTATGCGTTTATCGCTGTAAATTCTGTGCGTTCCGGTCAGACTTGAAAGACGAGAAGTCTTACGTCTTCGATGAGCCGATGATTCAAGAGCGTGTTCTGGAAGCGAAAGCTGCCGGAGCCACTGAAATCCATGTCGTAGGTGGGTTGCATCACCAGAAAAAATTTGACTGGTACGTCGATGTCGTGCGTGTGATTCACGAAACTTGGCCAGAGATTCACATCAAGGCCTGGACAGGCGTGGAGATCAACTGGTTTGCTCACCTGACCAAAAAACCGTACCGCTGGATTCTTGAGCAACTCATTGATGCCGGTTTGGGAAGCTTGCCTGGCGGAGGAGCTGAAATTTTTGATGAGGGGGTTCGCTCTCAAATTTGTGAACACAAAGCAGATTCTCAAAGCTGGATTGATATCCACCGAACAGCCCATGAACTCGGCCTGCGCTCGAATGCAACAATGCTCTATGGACATGTTGAAGAGGCCCGGCACCGCATTGACCATCTCTGTCGATTAAGAGACCTCCAAGACCTCACCGGCGGTTTTCAAACGTTCATCCCATTGGCTTTCCATCCGGAAAACACCCGTATGGACAACATCATCAAGCCTTCTGGCAACATCGATTTACGGACGATGGCCATTTCAAGATTGATGCTCGATAACTTCGATCACATCAAAGCGTATTGGATTATGCTGGGTGAGCAGACAGCACAAATCGCACTAGGTTTTGGTGCGGACGATCTGGACGGAACAGTGGTCCACGAGTTGATCTATCACGATGCCGGTGCGGAAACTCCAGAAGGTTTAACGGTCAGTCAACTCCACGAATTAATTCGGGAAGCTGGTTGTGAACCAGTTGAACGAGACACTCTCTACCGACGTGTGCATCGAGACGGAATGAACTGGTCCGTTGGCGAACCTGTTTTGATCTCTTGAATTCCTGCTTCATCCACCAGAGTCAGGCCTGACCATGTCCTCGCGTGACCAGATTCTCAACAAAATTAAGAAGAACCTTCCTCAGGCGGTTCCGCTGCCTGACCACCAAGGTGACTGGATTCAGTACGAAGATCCAGTCTCGCAATTTATTGCAACGTTAGAATCAGTTGGTGGGGCGGCGCATGTCATCTCAAACCTGGACGAAATCCCAACAATCCTCGGAGATTCTGTTTCCGACGATGATCTCGTGGTTTCTTGTGTCCCCGGAGTTTTTGATGGTCGAATGGACCTCAGCACAATTTCGGATCCACACGATCTCAAGTCAGTTGACTTTGCGATTCTTCCCGGTCAATTGATGGTCGCTGAGAACGGGTCGATCTGGGTCACGGACGAGAATGTCTCGTTACGGGTTCTGTTCTTTCTTTCACAGCATTTGGCTTTGGTCGTCCCGAAGAGTGCCATCGTCAATAATATGCACGAAGCCTACGAACGAATTGATCCCTCACTTCGATCGTTCGGAACGTTTATTTCCGGTCCATCGAAAACAGCGGACATTGAGCAAGCCTTGGTAAAAGGGGCACATGGGGCACGCACTCTAAACGTCTTTCTGGTTGAAGGACTCCCGGAATGACGGAGCAGCGCCAGCGAATTTATCTCGACAACGCAGCGACGAGTTTTCCGAAGCCTCCTTCTGTTTACGATGCGGTCAACGAGTACCAGACTGAACTTGGGGGAGCCGTTGGTCGCGGAGCAACTCAAGTTGGGGCTCGCATCCAAAGCCGAGTTGATCGTTGTCGAAACCGTCTTGCAAAGCTGCTCGATGTTGCCAGCCAACAACATCTGTTCTTCACATTCAACGGAACGGATTCCCTCAATCTTGCACTCCACGGAATTCTGAATGCGGGAGACCATGTTGTCACGACTTGCTGGGAGCACAATTCTGTCTTGAGACCGCTGCATGCGCTTGCAACTTCACGAAATGTCGAAACGACTTTTCTCGGCGGGGACGAGTTGGGCCAGATCGATTTAGAACAACTGAAAGCTACACTCGCAAAGAAAACAAAACTTGTCTGCACCACTCACGCCTCCAATGTGACCGGGATCATCCAACCAGTCAAACAGGTTGTGGAGCTCGCCCATGCTGCGGGAGCTTACGTGTTGTTGGATGCCGCCCAAACAGTTGGACACTTTCCAGTTTCGATGCGGGAACTCAACGTTGATTTCCTGGCTTGTCCGGGGCATAAGGGCTTACTTGGACCACTCGGAACTGGGCTTCTCGCAATTCGTCCCGGTCTCGAAGTTGAATTACCTTCACATCGACAAGGAGGAACCGGGACGACGAGTGAATCCGAATCGCAGCCGGAATCACTCCCCGAGAAATATGAATCCGGCAACCATAACGCTCCAGGTCTCTTCGGACTTGAAGCTGCGCTGGGATGGCTGGAAACTGAGACGGTCGAGAAGATTCATCTGCAAGGACAGAAATTAACCAAGCAATTCGTCGAAGGGTTGCGCGCACTCCCTTCGATTGAGACCTACTTCACTGACGGTGAGCCCGACCGGGTCAGTCTCGTAAGTTTGAATACAGACAAACTAGAGCCTCAGGTCTTATGCTCACTGCTCGATGAACACTTCGGTATAGAAACCAGATCCGGCCTGCATTGTGCTCCTCGTGCTCATGCTGAAATTGGCACACAAGCAAGAGGTGGAACGACTCGCTTCAGCTTTGGAGCATTCAACACTCCTGAACAGATCGACGTCACTCTGGAAGCAATTGGTCAAATTGTCGCCTCGTTCTGAGAGTGAGGCAAGAATTTTTATTCGATCATTTTCAATGCTTGCCTTGTCTATGAAGATCACTTTCATGACATCATAGACTGTCCGCCACGAAGCAGAACCTGAACACCAATTCGAAAGATGCCCTAACCTTTCATCATTTCAGCAAAACGTCGATCGACTTCTTCCTGCGTCAGATCTTCAATATGCGTGGCAATTGACCATTGGTGACCAAATGGATCTTTGAGTGTTCCCGATCGGTCTCCATAAAACTGATCCTGCAAAGGACGCACGACTTCGGCTCCTGCTGCGACCGCACGGTTGAACACCTCATCGACGTTTTCAACATAAATCATCAGGTGCGTTGGTGAACCGCCGAAATGATCAGGACCATGTGCTCCCATCCCTGGATGTTCATCAGCAAGCATGACAATAGAGTTCCCGATCCTGATCTCCGCATAGGCGACACTTCCGCCTGGTCCATCGAGACGAAGATGCTCGGTCGCTTCAAACGTTTTTTGATACCAGCCGATGGCTTCACTGGCCCCGCTGATGATTAGATAAGGAGTCACAGAATGGAAACCATCGGGAATCGGTTGAACAGCCATTGTCACTCCTGACTTTTCAAGTGAAGTTGTCGAAGATGAAGTACGGGTGGATTAAATGAATGGACTCAAACCGGGATCAAGACCCAGGTGCTCATACCCACGATCGGTCACAATCCTCCCACGCGGCGTTCGTTGGATCAAGCCGGACCGTAATAAAAACGGTTCGATATCATCTTCGAGTGTATCTGTCGGAATCGACATACTATGTGCGATTGCCGAAAGCCCTGCTGGACCTCCCTGAAATACCGAAACGACTGTTTCCAAATAGCGTCGGTCCTGGCGTTCGAGACCAAGTGAATCAATCTCGAGCATCTCCATTGCGTGATGTGCAATCGCTGTCGTGATCTGACCGTTGGGATCTCTCAGTGTTGCAAAGTCTCTGGTCCTCAGCAGGATGTTATTGGCCTTACGCGGTGTTCCCTGGCTTCGTCGTGCAACTTCTCCAGCGGCTTCTTCTGTGAGAGACGTTTTCAGTTTAACCGCGTTTCGCTTGACGATTTCGACCAAATCGTCTGGTTCGTAGAAGTCGAGATGCTCTCGGTACACAAACCTGTCTCGCATGGGAGCGGTTAGCATTCCGGCTCGTGTTGTCGCCCCGATCACAGTGAATGGCTTCAACTGCATATTTATGGTGCGCGCGTTAAGCCCCTCGCCCAAAGCGATGTCGATCCGGAAATCCTCCATCGCAGGGTAAAGAAATTCCTCGACTGCAGGTCGCAAGCGGTGAATCTCATCAATAAAGAGGACGGAACCATGGCCGGCATTTGTAAGATAAGGAAGTAAATCCTTAGGTGCATCCAGCGACGGGCCGGCTGCGATTTGAAAATCGACGCCGAGTTCTCTGGGTATGACTGTGGCTAAAGTTGTTTTTCCAATTCCGGGAGGACCATCAAAGAGGATATGCCCGAGAGTATCGTTGCGTTTTTTTGTCGCATCGAGCATGACGCGAACGCGCTCCACAACTTTCGATTGTCCAATGACATCGCTTAAACTCTGAGGGCGAAGACGCTCATCAATTTCCCGGGAATTCGGATCGAAGTCGCCGCGATTCAAAGGCAAATCGTCGTTGTCGCCTTGATCGTTGCCGAAATTGTCGCTGTTGTCCCGATTGTCGTCGTCGTCATCGTCATCGTCTAAGAAAGTCGTCTCTCTCGCCATCTGGCTCCCTCCATCATGCAGATGGCGCAACTGTAGCCAATAACTGATCGTCCGTCCACCGATTCGTCGCTCGCTTCCCTGATTGAACTCAGGTTCCCAACCATTTTCGACTGGTTTCTCCGGTGACTGACGCACGCCCTCCAAAGTGGACGTTCAATGCTTGTCTTGGGAATGATTGGCGAGTTCATTCAGCTTCAAGGTTGAATTCAGATTTCAAACCAGAAAGCAGATTCACAGGTATTCACGAGAGCAGCTTGTTCGACCACGAACGTGCCCGCGAAGAAGGCGTTTCACCAGCGAAATTACTGTTCGCCACATGGCAGCTTTCGCTCACTCCCTTGTAACGGTTCCAAAGCTCGTCGGTGACGAAGAGGAATCAGGAATCTTGTGAGGATGTGAATTGCGATATGGCGGCTCGACTTCAGGACAACTCTTCGGACAATAATTCCCTCTTAAGCATGCACAACCGTTCCAATTTTCTTTCCTTTGATTGCTCGCAGGATGTTTCCAGGAACACCAAAGTTGAAGACATGAATTGGGATTTCATGCTCCATGCAATGATGAATCGCCTGCGCGTCCATGACTTGTAGATTTTGTTTCAGAACGTCCCGAAAAGAAATGTCGGTGTACCGGACGGCATGTAAATTCTTCTCCGGATCTTCAGAGTAGACGCCATCAACTTTCGTTGCTTTCAGTAATACATCCGCACCAAGTTCGCGAGCTCGCAAGGCTGCGGCGGTGTCGGTTGTCACAAATGGGCTTCCCGTTCCGGCAGCGAGAATGACCACGCGGCCCTTTTCCAAGTGACGAATACAACGTCGACGGATGAACGGTTCAGCGACACCTTCCATGCGGATAGCGGATTGAACGCGCGTCGGGACACCTTCGTTTTCAAGTGCATCCTGTAAAGCCAACGCATTGATCACGGTCGCCAACATGCCCATGTAGTGGGCAGTCGAAGGGTGAATCGCCGCGCTGACTGCGGAAAACTGCTTTCCACGCAAGATGTTCCCACCGCCGCACACAATGGCGAGTTCCACACCTGTCTCGACAATGTCTTTGATCTGCTGTGAGATCTGGGCAACTTCTGTCATGCTGATACCGCTTTCGCGTTCCCGGCAGAAGCTTTCACCACTGAGTTTCAGAATCACACGTTTGTACTTGCTCGCTTCAGACATCGATATTGCTTTGTCCTTTGAAATGAAAAACAGCGAGTGAAAACACTCGCTGTTGATGAACGGTCAACGGGATCGCCATTGTATCAGACTCAAATTGAGAATGGCTACTTTAAGAAGCTGAAGAGACCACTCTTTTTCGTTTCCGATTTGGGAACTTCGCCGCCATTTGCATTTGTTGCATCAATTTTCACTGCCAACTGCTGAATGGCACGCGTGATTTTTGCTTTCGGGAATTCTGTCACCAACGGAACTCCATTATTTCGAGATTCAATCACTGGCGAGTATTCGTTAGGAATTTGCCAGAAAACCTCGCGTCCGATGGTATCGAGTGCCTTATTCAGAGAGATTTGAGCATCTCCCAAGCCAACTCGATTTACAATGACTTTCACTTTGTCGTTGAGCTCACGCTCTTCCAAAAACTGGTTGATGCGAACGACGTTCCTTAAACAGGGAAGATCGAGCTGCGTTACAAACAGGATTTGGTCGGAGACCTCCAACGCTGCAAGATCAAGCGGTGTAAACGACTTGGTAAGGTCGATAATCAAATGTGTAAATGTCGCTTTCAGCAATGCAATCACACGCTGAAGCTCTTCCGAGGTCATCGGAGCGGTTTCTTCCATGTGAACGGGACGCGGAAGTAAAAAGGCTCCACTTGCGTGCTGAGTCAGAGAACGTTTCAACATCGAGTAATCGAGTCGGTTCACGTTTTCCGCCACGTCCTGAATCGTGTAGTCAGGAATGATGTCCAGCCAAACATCGGCGTCACCCAACGACAAATCGAGATCCATGATGGCAACACTGTTGGATTCGTTGGCGGCCAGCGCACATCCGAGATTCACTCCCAGTGACGTACAGCCAACTCCTCCACTGGCTCCAATGAGAGCCATCACTGTCGAGCTTTTTGACTTTCCATCTTTTCCACCACTGATGTTTCGAATTCGATCCAGAGCGGCCATGAAGTCATCGAGGTTCAATGGAGCACTCAGAAATTCTTTTGCTCCATTTCGCATCGCTTGCAGAATGAGCGCCCCTTCCTGAGATTTACTCACCACCAGGATTTGACAATCCGGCGATTCACGATGTACCTCAGCGATGACTGCCAATCCGCGTTGCTGATCCCCGTCAAGGGTGATCAAAGCGATATCGGGTTGCGTTTGCGTGATGATGTCAGTGAAAAATTCATAGCGCGCACATTCAGCTTCGAGCCATACGGAATCAATTCCAAGTAGAAGGTTCTTGATCGAATTCCGCGACTGATCCTGCGGATCGACCATTGCCAGTCTAACAACATTGTTCATTGTCGAACTCCCTGGAACATTTTCATGTTCGCCGTGCTTGCCAAAGCGGGTCTTGTGATTTTAGAAGATCGCTTCGCAAGAAATAACAGACTCACCGTTTCATGAGACACTCAGGTCAGGCATTGACCGACTGACCTGAGTGAATCTGATTTTCTGCGTTCAGTAGGAATTCTACTTTCCGAACCACGAACCGGAGCGTGTGGACTTTTCTGAAGAAGTCGCTTCCTGATTCCCTTTGGACGTCGATGGTTCAATCAACCCAAACTTGTCCGCTGAAGAGGTCGATGCCTCGTCAGCTTTCACTTGCTCCCCGGGGAGTGCTCTTTGTTGATCACTTGTTCGATCAACCTTCGTTGAGAAGTTGAACTCCGCTGACTTCACTGCCTGCGTTTGCATGGCGTTGCCACTGACCGGTTGAACCTGGCTGGAACGATTCCCGTTCTGAGCAGATTCAATGATCGCGTTTGGTGGCAATTGTGGTGGAACTTGTGATGGATAGCTAGGATGAATCAATTGATCCTGACAAGGTCCGAAAGGTTCGCATTCAGGTCCGTATAGTGGAACTTCAAGAAGACCATCAATATACAGTTCTCTGTCGACAGGAGTATCGGTATGCAACCCAGGACCACCAGCAGGAACCTGCTCTGGAGACATCGGAGCGACCATTTGTGGAGTGACTAGAATCAAGAGTTCAGTTTCACCCTCAGTGAAGGTCTTGCGACTGAATGCAGCACCAATCCATGGGAGCTCACCGAGGAACGGAATTTTCTGTGTATCGCCAGTTTTCACTGTGGAGATCAAACCGCCGATCATTAATGTTTCACCAAACCGCATCTCAACCTGCGTGTTGACACGTCGGACAGTAATACCGGGAACAACAAATCCATCGACGCTCACAGCGTTACTCACGTCTCGGGCACTCACTTCTGGAGCGATGTCGAGTCTTAATCGTCCATTCCCCAAGACGATTGGAACCGCTTCCATGCGAACACCGAACTCTCTCCACTCAATACTTGTTGCTCCGACACCTTGCGGGACAAGAACTGGGAATTCCCCCCCCGAAAGCATTGAAGCCGGGCGTCCGCTGGTTGTCACCAAGACAGGTTCCGCCAAAACTTTCGCTAACGCTTCAGACTGCAGAGCTCTTAAGAAACCGGTGAACAAATCTTTGTTGCCGGTGATTGCGAAGGCGAGTTCAGATCCTCCCGGTGCCAAAGCAGCATCTGGAGGTCCTCCACCTGAGAACGGTGCAGTGAATTGTGAAAGTGGAGCAATTCCACCTGGAGTACTCACAACTGCGTAGTTTTGTCCAAGAGCAAGAAAGTTGAATCCAAGCTCACGAATTTTCGAGCGTTGAACTTCCATAACTTTAACTTGCAGCTGAACCTGACTGACTCCGCCAACATTCATCTGGCTATGAACACTTGGGTAGAACTGTTCAGCAACATCGATGATTTGTGGAATCTGCGTTGGGTCAGTCACCCAGCCTCGCAGTACGACTCCATCACGAAGTCCAACCACATCAATTGCAGTCCCAGGAAAGAGGCGTTCCAAGTAAGCTTGAAGTTCGCGTGTATCTGGTTCGACAAAGAATTCGACGGTATAAACCGAGTCAAACTCGTCGATCATTTTCAGAGATGTCACACCCGGGCTATCAGCATGAACCCGAATACGATAGGGCGAGAGTGCACTCACAGAAATTGTTTGAGAGTTAAACCCATCAACAATTTTTATCCGATTCGCCATCTCCAGGACTCGCGAATCAAGATTCACCATCTTGATCGTAGTCTCCGGCGTGAGAACTTGGAAAATCTTTTCCCCAGGTTTCACTGAATCGGCAGCCGTTTCATCAGGCTGAGCAGACAATGGTGTGGTCATCAGAATGCAGGCAACGAGCGTTGCGCAGAGACGATTCATGTGACCGCGACGTTTGACGAGATTGGGCATCCTTGCACCTCAGGATCTGAGCCGGACAAATGGCGAAGCGATTCCTCAATGAACTGCTTCGCCGTGTTCGGCAATATTCATCCAAGTTGAGTCCCGCAAGCGAGAATTCGCTGACGGAACGTGGACATCAATGTCCGGTAAGGGGAGTTCACGCTCACTGTGGATTTGTGAATTCACTCCTACAAAGAGCGATCCCCTCACAAATCGAGAGAGCCATCAACTCCAGAAACAGAGTAGTGTTCTCAAATTACGAAATGTCGGTTGCCCGATCTTTATGACGTCTCCGAAAACCGACATGACCGGGAGTCTCTCAATGTTTGAAAGACTCTGGTCAAGTTTCCGGAACAGTCCTTAGCCACCTCCGAGGAGTGATCGCACAGAATCGGCAATAGGATTGGTCCCATCTTTCTGTGCGGTCTCTTCTTCGATCGCTTCTTCTTCAATTTCAAATGAGTGCGGAGTCGGTGAGTTCCCGTTGTAAACATGTAGTGTCCACTTTGGTTTCTCAACTTCCGCAACTTCTTGTACTGGTTCAACTGCAACTGGTTCTGGTGGTTCTGGAGCTGCTGCTTGCTGAACTAATGCAACCGCAGTTTCAGGTTCTGGAGCCGTTATCTCAGTCTCTGGCTCATCCATGTCTCGAAATTCGCTGTCAAACCGTTGGCTGTAGAGTGGTTGGCGATCATTGATTCCAATTGTGCCTTCCAACTCTTCAAGCAACTCTTCATCAATATCTCTGATTTGTACAAGTTCGTCATCAAGTTTGTGCCGCCAGGATAAGCTGAGATTTCCCTTGCTCTCTGCCAGCTTGACGTAGTTCACCTGTTCAGGCATCAGCAACAATGACACGAAACTCGTACGTCCGGATTTGTCTTCATTATTAATTCTGTCTGAAGTTGTTGCATTTGTCGCAAAGACCTCAACATACTCCAGAAGTGTTTTCGTTTTGGTTGAGTTGCCACGTCGTCCAGCTCGCGACTGATAAGTGACAAGCACATCCACACGGTCTCCAGGGGAGACCAAGTTACTTTGTGTATTTGTTTCCGTAACAGGAATCGTGATCACTCGCATCCCTTTTGTGATTTTGACAGAGTTCCCGGTTCCGCCAGGTTCAGTCAATTTGGAAAGAGTAATCAAGTCTCCTGCAAAGAGTGGAACTCTCGCTCCACGTTCGACATATTGTTCTTCTGTCAAAATCAATTCTTCCTCGGGAGGAAGATTCTCAACTGGGATGTCACGAAAGGTGACTCTTTCAGGCGTCAGTACGGAGCCTGTTTCGATGTTCTCCATTGCAACTAAAACTTTTTTCGTTTCAACCGCTGCAACGGCCTTTCGACTTTTCATGGCTTGCTGGACACCAACCATGGCGACCAATCCACAGCCTCCTGCAACAACGAGTAGTATGAGTGTCTTGGGTTTCATTTCGGAGATCTCCGATTTGGGGCAGGTATCCCACAACCGGAGTTCGCACGTCATTGTGTGAATCGGCTGATGATGACAGTCTGCTTCAATCTATGAGGGTTATAAGGTTTGATTTGGTAGTAGGGTTTTGCACAGCACCGTGCAAAGTCACCCCATCTTTCCCAGACTTCCATTTCAGGACGACAAAAAGGCCAACAAAACTGAGTTGGCCTTTCAAACGTGTTCCTAGTAAATCATTCCAGCGTAGAGGAAGTAACCAATTGATCCGATGCAGATCGGGATTCCGTATGGAAGGAGAAACATCCGCGGTTTTCGCTCAGCTGCGATTTCAGAGAGTTTTCGAGGATCTTTAATTGTCATCCATTCCGCAGCGATCAGAAGAAACTGACCATAATGCTTGTCCCAAGCTTTTCGGGAAAGAACCATGATGATTGCCATGACAGCCCCAACAACCACTGTTGCGACAAATGCCCACCAAGTGACTGCGGCACCAAGCCAGGCTCCGATTCCAGCCATCAGTTTGACATCACCGGCTCCCATTCCCCCAACTGCATAAAGAGGCAGAAGAGTCAGAAGCCCAACGGTCATTCCCCAAAGACCATCGCCCAAACCTTGAAGTCCACCGACCCAAGTGCTGTAGACGAGACCAGATAGAACCATCGGGAAGGTAATCCAGTTCGGAACTCGAAGTTCCTTGCCGTCAATGTACGCGGCAACGATCAATACAATACAAACAAATTTGACGTGCCAATTATCAAGAAGAATTGTTTCCCAGTCCATTATTGCTGGCCTTTCGCGAGGTTGAGGGGTGTATAGCTGGACAGCGTCACTTAGGGTGAATGGGTGACATAAATATTTTTGCAAGCAGAATTCGCTGTCATCGCAACTCAATCAGGCAAGTCGAAACCGTGCCAGTCGCGATCCATTTTCCAAATGTTTTACAGTCGAATCACTGCGAAAAGTGATGCTGTCTTAACGAGTACTGATCTGAAAAGCTGAATGAAGCTGCTCAATTGCTGAGGAAACCGTTCATTGCAATTGCTCTTAAAACCAGAACTTAGGTTCTTCCGCCAAGTCCAATCGTCTGAATAAGAAAGGTCATCATGCCCATTACAATCATGGGAAGGAATTCGAAGAGCGGAAGAGTTCCGAAATCAATCCAAATGGGAATCATGATCCAATCCAGTGGGAGTCAGTCGACGAGATGTTGTCTTTTTAGGTGATCCGAAAGCCTGAAAACTGCCTCTTACTGAGCGTAAGTTTTTCAGCCTGTCGGCTTTCAGTGAAAATTCAAGTGCGTTTAAAGCACAGAGCGTAGACAGGTAACCGCCCGGCCAGATGCAGTTCCGACCGGGCGGCCAACCCTGTGTCAATCAGATGATCAAGCGATCACCAACTCTTTTTTATGTGAGTTGATCTTTGATTTCGTTGAATTTAGTCGCTGCGTTTGAACCAACGGCACGAATTGCTGTCAGGCAAACAATCACGATCAGAGCAAGCATGACTGCGTATTCAACTGCAGTTGGGCCGTCTTCTGAAACCAAGAATTTCTTCACGCTTTGAGCCAAGTTAGTCATCTTTTGTCCTCTCTCAGTGGTTTCGACCGAGCTCTCACGATCGGTCGATATTGGCAGGATCCGCCCGACCTCGAACTCCCGAGGGTCTGTCAGCAAATCCAATTTCCCTTATTAATTGCCCCAGAATTGACATATGAAGTTGATAAAACTGACTTTATCAATCCCGAAGACAACCAAACCTAGGTCAGAAAATCGGGCACGCAAATTTTACTTAAACAAATTTGTGATTTTTTCTGTACGAAACGAACCAAGAGAAGCGGCAGCGGAGAGAAATCATCTTAAACCGAATGATTTTCCGCACCGTGGTGAGTTCCTAAGAGATCAAGAAAGAAGCAGGTCCAGCCACGAAATCCTGCAGGCATGAGGAATTTTCTTCGTACTCATCAGCAATTTCGGTCACTGCCATTGTTGGAAGATCTCATTGATTGCTTCAAATTACGTCCGCCATAAGGCAGGGCAAGAGGCTCGGCCTTGAATTTGCTTCCATCGATTCGAGCAGTTTGCCCACCCTGTGCACGAGTAGAACGGGTTTCACTTCGGAGATAGCTGTTCATCACGAAGTGGTTCACGAACACGAATTCGATGACACTAGAGTAAATCTAAAATTCGCCTTAACAGTCCTGTTTCGTGGTATCAGCATATGGACTTGTGAATACGTACTTCGAGGACACGAGAAGCTTTGGAAATGCTCTAAAAGAAAAACGGCCTGCCTGTTTCGCATTGAAACAGGCAGGCCGTTACTGAATGTTAATGAGTCTCTCTTCAGACTTGAACTTCTCAAAAAAGGTCGACCGAAAACAGTCTCGTACAGTTCAGCGATTTTCCGAAAACCGATTCTTTACGGTCTGAGAGAACAAAAGTTCTCTATTTCACGGGTGTCTCTTCACCTGTTTTCTGGTTGCGAATGAACGGCTCGCGTGTCTGCTCGCCTTGGGCATCTTTGATTTCTCGCACCCAGATGTTTCGGAAACGGACAGGATTCCCGTGATCCTGAATTCGAAACGGAAGTCGTTCCGCATGTTTGGTGTATTGAGGTGGACGGTGATAAGGAGTGTCTCCTTTCAGCTCTAAATGATTGAGAATTAACACGCCATTGTGCAGCGCAGTGATGTAAGCCGGAGATTTCAACGAACCATCATCATTAAATCTGGGGGCAGTCCAGATAATATCATAAACGTTCCATTCCCCAGGCGCGACGGTAGCGTTCACTTGTGGAGGAGTCTGCTTGTAAATTGCTCCAGCTTGGCCATCGAAATAGGTTGTATTCTCATATGAATCGAGAATCTGAATTTCATAAGTGTTCATAAAGAACACTCCACTATTTCCACGACCTTGACCGTGTCCTTTCACAGGCGTCGGAGCCGACCACTCGATGTGAAACTGGCAATCTCCGAATGATTCCTTACTGACAATGTTGCCTTTCCCAGAGACCATTGCCCCGTCGACGATTTTCCAATTTTCGGCATTGTTCCAGGCAGAAACATCTTTCCCGTTGAACAACACGACGGCGTCGGACGGAACTCCATTCTCATCAAGAGTGACTCGTTTGGGCTCTTCCCAAGTGATTCCGTTGAGGTATTCATCAGCGTGAATGACTGAGCATGAAGTGAATACCAACATGACGAAATAAAAACGATGAAGATTCACAGATCCCTCCTTAGGGTTGAGTACGTTTTGTGAAAATTGCAGTTTAACCGCAGCAAGCAACAAACTTGCATTCACTTCAATGCTTCAAGTGTAATCCATGACAAGACAAGTTGCGCCTGCAAACAGAAATGCTTCACTGAGTCGCTGACAGTCAGTCGGCGATAACCTTGCAGCCTTCATGTGCGACTCACTTCGCTGACTTTGCAGCAGCTTGAATCCAGTTTCGAATCAAGCTGGCAGCCGCTTCATTCTCACCGGTGCCACGATCAATGAGGCTCAAGTCTTGGGCTTGAACAAGTTGGCGAACGAGAAGGTCTTGGCCGCTGGCTGCTGCGTCCGGATCGAGCACTGATGGATGAACGACAACACAGTCCCAGGTCGGCGCCCCGAAATTCAGCGACAGGTTCATGATCCAGGCATACGAGTAAATAAAGGCTTCGTCAGATTCAGCGGTGGCCGATTTGGGGACCGCGATCACAACGAGATCAGGCTTCATTTTCCGAACTTTAGCTCTTGCATCGTTTTCGATCTCAGCGAGCGTCATTCCTTCGACCTTCCAGCTCTCTATCTGAACGTCTGCCCCGGCAGCAATGTCATTTAGAGACGGACCGATCAACTCGGCAACCGGAGCCATCGCGAGGACTCGAATTGGCTGCTTTGTCTTGAGTCTCTCAACGGTATGCTGCAGCGGTCCAGTCGGTGGTGGGACATCATCGAGCGAAACTCGCAACCCAGTGATTGATTGCGTCAAAGCAGTTGCCATCTTTTTGTGACCTGCCATATTCGGATGAATCGCATCGCTCATCAGCATCTGCCAGCCGAAGTCAGAATTCCTTCGCAACGCTGCAAGTTCCCGATAGCAATCAGCAAGTGGAACGTTAAGTTCTTTGGCAACTGCCCGAACAACATCGCAATACTGAATCAGTTTGTCTGTTGGCCGTCCGGGGGAATCTGTGACTGCATTGGGAGTTGCCAAGACGACTTCAGCTCCTACATCTCGGCACTTCTTAACGATCTCTTTCAGGTTTGCTTGATACTCCTCCAGCGGAACACGAGTCATATCGTTGAGCCCGAACATTACAGTGACAAGATCAGGCTTGTGGCTGAGAACATCGCGATCAATCCTTGCGAGTGCATTGACGGTCGTATGCCCACTGATCCCGGCGTTGATCATCTCAACATTTGATTCGGGCGAGACGCGATTCAAGGCGATCCCCAACATGTCGGTATAGGCTCGGCGGCTTCCCGTGTGGTAATAAACCCCGGTGACACTGTCGCCAAAGCAAATAACGCGAACCGGTTCGCCGCTGAGGATTTTCTTGCGAGTCTCGACCACCGGGCCAATTGCTTGCTGAAGTACTGGGAGCACTTCCTGTGCGATCTCTGCATGCCCCGTCGGATTTGGATGGCATCCATCGGTCGTCCAGTCTTTCAGGTGAGTCCCCTTCTCTTTCGCGACCGTCCAGGCTTGAAAGTGATCAACAAGAGGAACGCGCCACGCTTGAGCAACTTCTCGACAAGCCTGCATGTATGGAGTCAGCCTGAGATTCGGATGTTCTCCGATACCGTTGGCGTAACCACCGTCCGCCCATCGTGGCTCGGTCATCAACACGGGAGTGATGCCTAGCTCAAGTAACCTGGAGACGATTTGATTCAGGTTCTCTCTGTAAGCTTCAACTGAGATCCGGCTTGCCGTTTTTCCCTTATCCACATAACTATCGTTCGTGCCATACATCACGGTGACGTAATCTGGCTTCAAGTCGATGACATCATTCAGCCTCTTCAGTGCCTGATCCGTTCTTTCTCCGCCGATTCCCACATTGAACACCTTGGCTGACGTTCCCTCTGCGTTCAATTTCGATTCCAGCAAAGACGCGAATGTTTGCTCCGCTTTAACTCCGCTGCGAACTCCTTTGGTGATTGAATCTCCCAAAGTTACGATTCGCACAACGGGCTGCGCGGGAGAGAGTTTTGATTCCACCGTGAAGAGGGCCTCTGCCATCAACCTTCCGACTTCGAGCGTCCCTTTGGTATCGAAATGGGCACTGTTTGCGATGGTTGCATGAGAGGTATCGACGTACACAGCGCGAGGATCAGCGGCAGACATACGCTGTTGCTGTGCAACAATTTCTGGCATAAATTCTTTTGTCCCGTTGCCGAATTTTGTATTGACCGCCACCAACGCAATAAGTTGTGGCGCATTCAATTCAGCTCGCAGGGACTCAACCATTTCGCCAAGGGTGCGAGCATATTTCGGCGCGTCACTTGCATTCGCGTCACTTTCTCCCTGAATCCATGCGAAAGCCCGCGGACGAAGGGTAATTCCCTGCTCTTTTGCAGCTGCGATAGCTGCCTGAGTTTCTGAGATTAACGACTGATAACATTGACCGTGAGCCCCTGGGTCGGTGTGGCTCCAGTCTCTTTGCAAGTTGGTCCCGCTGAACGCGACCTTGATGACCGCAAACGTTTTTTTCTCCTGCTGATAGATTGTTCTCGCAAGTCCGATTTCTGGACCGAAACCTCCATCAGCCTGAGCAAAGTTTCCGTACTGTCGCCCTTCTTTTGGGAGCTTTGGGTTTCCAAGTGGCTGCGGTTGCAGGTGCGTCCACTTTTGGCTGCTTACGGAATCGTGTTCATCCGGCGGCGGATCGCCAGTTCGCCACCAGAATCGTATCTCCTGATCGACTTCACTCGCAGGGAGCTCACTCGGCTTCGCATGGTATCCTACAGCGTTCGATTGGCCTGCAACGATGACCAAATCCATCTGCGTCTCTTCAGCAGAGACTGCAAGACCCGTTAGCATCAACGCACAGCAGGAAAGAAATCTCAGGGAGCGAAGCATCAGTGTTCCTCTGTTAAAATTTTTGAACTGATCCAATATGAGTCTTTACGTTCAGCCTTGTGGCGAGCAGTTCTATGACGTCCTAAAATTAATCTTCACGAGCACAACAGGCATTGAAAATGAAACGATGCAGGAAGTCTCTATCAATCGGAGATTGTACTGAGAGAGTTCTACAGTCGGCTCGATCAGGCCATCCACGTGTCCTGAAGATACCGGAGCAACTGCATCTGTATCAATGCCCCTAAATTTTCAAGGCTCTTGCTCCAGTCATCTCCTGAAGTAGAGGGTGGAAAGAGTTGCTCATTTTGAGTCAGTGAATCAAAACTGGAGATTGTGCAGCAGGCGATGAGCGGCCATACTCTTTCACAGTTTTGAAAATACGCCGTTGAAGAATGTGGTCAGTCAGATCCAATCTAAATGTGAGGTTCGACAGTGTTTGAATTCG
The DNA here is from genome assembly GCF_007744255.1 of Thalassoglobus polymorphus. GTDB lineage: Bacteria > Planctomycetota > Planctomycetia > Planctomycetales > Planctomycetaceae > Thalassoglobus > Thalassoglobus polymorphus. The sequence goes on from NZ_CP036267.1 coordinate 3,551,229, forward strand.
AAAAAAAGTCCTATGACAAAGATGGCTTTGTTGTCATTCACCGATTCTTAGACAAACCTGAGCTCGAAGAACTTCAAGAAAACCTGGAGAGGTATGTCCGCGAAGTGGTTCCGACGCTGCAGTCAACAGATGCGTTCTATGAAGATGCCTCGCGACCAGAAACTCTCAAGCAACTCCAGCGAATGGGCGTCGACCCGTTCTTTCTGGACTATGTGAACCGCCCCAAATGGAAAGGTCTTGCAAAGGCTTTAGTTGGCGAGGAAGCAACTTCGATGCAACCTGAATGGTTCAACAAACCGCCCAACACAAATCATGTCACTCCCCCGCATCAAGACAATTACTACTTCTGTCTGAGACCTGCGAACGTCGTAACACTCTGGCTGGCGCTGGACGAAGTCGATGCCGAAAACGGATGTTTAAGATATGTTCGCGGATCTCACCAAAACGGGTTTCGACCACATGCGAAATCCAAAATCCTTGGATTCTCGCAAGGGATCACGAACTACGCTCCGGAAGATTTTACATCTGAAGTCGCAATCCCTCTGCAACCGGGCGATCTGGTTGCACACCATGGAATGACAATCCATCGAGCCGATGCCAACATGTCGACAACTCGCCACCGTCGCTCATTTGCAATGGTCTACCAAGGTGTTTCCTGTGAGCGAGATGAGGCAGCCTTTGATCGCTATCAGGAATCTGCCCGCGCTCAGCATGAAGAACTGACAGCAACTTGACTCAACGCGTGTATGATGACCCGTTCTTGATTTCTATTCAGACGTCCGAACACTTGAAGTGTTCGCCTTAAAGTATTGCTTGCACAATATGACTTCATCATCGAATTTGACTGAACAAGAAAACAATCCCTATATCTGGGCCACAATTGGCGAAGCAGATCTTGAACTCTTCGACAAGCACTTGAAGGATTTTGTTCCACCAAATTCTTTTGATGCACATGCTCACTTGTGGCAAGTCGCCGATCTGGGAATTCCGACTCCGTCACTGGCAGCTGCCGGCCCTGCCGAAGTGACGCGTGCGGTTTATAATGACCGACTCTCGCAGTGGATGCCCGATCGTTGCCCGAGTGGCGGATTGTTCTTTCCGTTTCCAACACGAAAGCTGAATGTCGATTCCGCCAATCGTTTCATGGCGGATCAAATGCAAGCAGACCCACATTCGCGCGGATTGATGATTTTGACGCCCACACAAAATCGCGAACAGGTTGAACAACAAGTGCTGGACGATCACTTTGCTGGCTTCAAAGTTTATCACCTGTTTGCAGAACGAGAAGAGACCCTCTTCGCACAATGTGAAGAGTACATTCCAGAATGGGGATGGGAAATCGCTGAGAAATATGGTCTCGTGATCATGCTGCATATGGTCTTGCCGAAAGCCCTGGCGGAAGTGGAGAATCAGATTTACATTCGCGAGCACTGCAAAAAATATCCCAACGCCAGATTGATCCTCGCCCATGCTGCGAGAGGTTTTTGCGGACGCCACACTGTTGAAGGAATTGCGTCGCTGCGAGGACTGGACAATGTCTATTTTGATACGTCCGCTGTCTGCGAACCTGAAGCATTCGAGGCGATTCTGAAAACATTCGGCCCGACTCGACTTCTCTTCGGTGCCGATTTTTGTGTCACCGAAATGAGGAGCCGCTGCGTGAATCTCGCTGATGGTTTTTTGTGGCTGGACGAAATTCGCCCGAACTTTGAGCGGTCACGGTTTGCGAAACCAACGCTGCTCGGACTGGAATCTCTCCTGGCACTTAAACAGGCTTGCCGGAATCAATTCCTCAACGACGAAGATGTGGAAGAAGTTTTCTGTCATGCCGCACGGCGTCTACTCGACATCCCCTTGACCAAAGAACTCCCCAATGTTCAGGAAGCTTACAAACAGGCGAAGGAGATCATCCCGGGAGGAACTCAGTTGCTCAGTAAACGTCCGGAAATGTTTGCGCCTGACCAATGGCCGGCTTATTATCGAGAGGCTCACGGCTGTGAAGTAATTGACATTGAAGGGAATCGTTTTATCGATATGAGCCTCGGAGGAATTCTCTCCACAATCCTGGGCTATAGTGATCCCGATGTGAATGCGGCGGTCATCCGGCGAGTTAGTATGGGTTCGATGTCGACTCTTCAGACTGACGACGAAGTCAAACTCGCGCAGCGACTACTCGATATTCATCCATGGGCGCAAAATGCCCGATTCACTCGTGCTGGCGGAGAGTCGATGGCGGTTGCGGTCCGTATCGCGCGAGCTTCGACTCAACGCGATCATGTCGCGATTTGCGGGTATCATGGTTGGCATGACTGGTATCTCTCAGCGAACCTGGCAGAGCCAACAGCAGATGGAAGTGCATCCCAACTCGATGGGCATCTCCTCCCGGGTCTTGAGCCTCGGGGAGTTCCTGCCGGGCTTGCGGGAACGGCTCACACTTTTCACTACAACCGTCTTGATGAATTGGACGCCATTATAAAAAAACATGGTGACAAACTGGCAGCGATTGTGATGGAACCAACGCGCCAAACCGACCCCGATCCCGGATTTCTGGAAGGAGTCCGTGAGCGATGCAATCGCAATGGCGCTCGACTGATCTTCGATGAAATTTCTATTGGCTGGAGATTGTGTCTAGGTGGAGCCCACTTAAAGTTTGGAGTTGAATCGGACCTTGCTGTGTTTGCGAAAGCACTCGGCAACGGTTTTCCTATCGGAGCTGTCATCGGAGCAAAAGAGACGATGCAGGCTGCCCAGAACTCGTTTATCTCCAGCACATTCTGGACTGAAGGTGTCGGTCCAGCGGCGGCTCTGGCCTGTGTTCGGAAGATGCAAAAGTGCAATGTCCCCGAGCATCTTCACAAGATCGGCTCCTTGGTCATGAACGGCTGGGAGGAACTCGGCCGGAAGCATCAACTTCCTGTCAAGCCAGCTGGTCGCCCCGAAGGAGCCTTGCTGACATTCACCCACCCTCAAGCGGCAGCTATCACAACGTTGATGACCGCTGAGATGATCAAAAAAGGTTTCCTTGCTGGTGGAGCTTTCAACGCAATGCTCGCTCATGAACCACGTCACGTTGAAAGCTACCTGGAAGCCTTGGATGAAGTCTTTGCGACTCTCGCAGAAGCGATCTCCACAAATACAATCGAGAAACGAATCGGCGGTCCAATCAAACACTCCGGCTTTTCGCGACTCACTTAAAGCCGTGCGCTGCACCCTCCGCACGCGAAGAACACATTTCACCAGCAAAGCCCAACTCACCGTAGTCCGGGACCTTTGTCCCGGACTGACCAGACGGGACAAGGGTCCCGCACTACAAGTGCAGGCACTGAGTCTTCGTGCTCACTATGCAGTTTCTCAGAGTCGTTTGCACCACCCTCCGCACGCGAAGAACACATTTCGCCAGCAAAGTCCCAACTCACCGTGGCCCGGGACCTTTGTCCCGGACAAACCAGACGGGACAATGGTCCCGGGCTACAGGTACGGGTACTGGGTCTTCGTGTTCACTTTGCAGATTCTCCAGAGCCGTTTGCTTTGACCTGTATCCGTGGAGATTGCGACACCAGTCCGTGAAGAATCGACTGAACTACTTCTTGACTTCGAACACAACCAACACAGGACGGTGATCAGAGGCGACCGGCTCATCGAGAACTTCAGAAGAGAGCATCTTTAGTTGGCTGCCGCGTGAGAAGACATAGTCAATTCGCACTCTCGGTTTGTTGGCAGGTGCGGTGAATGTTGCATCAGCGTCGATCGCGTTCTTCCACTGTTTTTCCAAAATGTTGATCGGTTCCGAGCCGGGCCGAGCGTTCATATCTCCGGCGAGAATGGCGGGCATTGTGTCATCAGCGAAATATTGGTTGATAGCCTTCGCCTCTGCAACGCGGTCTTCAGGAACGTTGTGTTGAAAATGGGTACTGATGAATTTCAATGAAGCCCCGCTGGGAAGCGTGACGGTTGTTGCAATCGCAGCGCGGGGATAAGTGGTCAGCTCTTCGGTACTTTCTGTGTAGGGCAACGGTTGGATGTGGACATCTGTAATCGGCAGGTTTGTGAGGACAGCGTTGCCGAAGAGTCCCCCTTCGTAATGTTGAGTGGGACCGAAGCGGACAGCGAGCCCGGTCATTTCGCTGAGCATTCTCGCTTCATGCATTCGCGATGAACGTTTGACACCAACGTCGACTTCCTGCAAAGCAACGAGGTCTGGCTTGGCCTTCTTGATGACTTTGGCGAGTCGCTCGATGTCATAAACACCATCCATCCCCTGCCCGTAGTGAATGTTGTAGCACAACACTCGCAACTTGAGCGGTTCGGCAGCCTGGACGAATGACCCCAAAACAAAGCAGGCGACAACAAATTTCGAGATCGAGGAATAGAGTGAACTCAATTTCATGGAAATTTCTTTCATTGATCATTCAACTAAATTTCTGGAATGTTCTTCCGAGTTTTTCGTGAAAGACATCCCACAGCAAATCCAACTATTGGTCTTTAAGTTTTGCCTTGTGGCGAGCAGTTTATGAAGTCACGAAGGTGAGCTTCCCGGAGACAAAAAATCGAAAACGCTCTATGGAGTTCTGGAAAGTTGCCACTTGAGCCAGGAGTAAATTGTTTTTCCGACTTGCTGGTAGCCTTGAGTATTTGGATGAACGGCGTTGTTTTCCGGGTAGCCATCAACAGTATCAAGGTTGAGTTGAGTCGGAATCAAACTCATTTTCGGATCATTCTTCTGAGCGACAAATTCCATTTCTCTTTGAACAAGTCGATGCTGAATTTTCTTCCAGCCCCAGCGAGGGTAACGCTCTTTGTAATTCGCTTCAAAAGCAGATTGGCGAGAGTTAGGCGGAGTTGTCAAGCAGATGCCAATCTCTGATTCTGGAGCCGCTGCCCGTAGAGCTGTGAGGAGAGTCTCAGCATGCCCGAAGACAAGGTCAATTCGTTCGTCCATCAATTTTGGATCATTTGCTGGTGCAGAGAAGCAATCATTGATTCCAAGCATGATGATGATGTAATCGGGTCGGGTTCCGTCAAAGTGTTCATCAAAATATCTCGGGACGTCCAAAGCGGGTTGACCATCATCATTCAGAAAAACAAAAGGGCTGCTCTTTTTGCGATGGGTTCCATCCGGGTTCGGTTCGTAATGCGTTACAAAGCGTGCCCAGGTCCAACCGCCGTAACCTTCGTGAGCGATTCCCTCGGCAGCCGAACTCGGTTTGTGAGTCCCTAACATTTCCCACTCAGGGTTTCCCGGTTCGTTGAGCAACCGTCCAATTTCATTTGGGTAAGCAGTGTTGTGCGTCAGGCTATCACCGATGATGAGCAAGCGGATTTTCTTTTTGGTCTTCGCTCCTGCGTCCTTCGGAATCACCAGTACCTGACTCGCTTGTGAAGCGAGTACTTTCCCCTCCTCGTCGAGAACATCGACTTTCAGCGGATGTTTGCCAACGTTCTCATCGGTGGGTGTAAGTGTCCATCTCTCGGCACGCGATTCTCCGACATCGCAACTGACTTTGAATTTGTACTGCTCAGAAGCCTTCGACAGGATGATGTTATCGAAGTAGAAATTCGTCTCGATTCCGGGGACGGCATAGATCACCGGAGGTAGCGTCAGTTGAAGATCGTTGTTGACCTTCGGCCTGCTTTCAGTGGCAACTTGTTGAAAGGAAAGGACTGTGAGGAGAGTCAGGGTGGTCGTTGTCATCATTGATCCTTGGCACTGCAAACATCGATTACTGCATACATCGAATACAGCAAACATCGATTCGAGAGTTGAGTTCAACTTCAACTCAGCTGGAGCATCTTTCGAAATGGTGTTCAGGTTCTGCCTCGTGGCGAACAGCATTTTCATTAAAGAAATGTCTTCTTCACGGGCACACGGTAGGGCAAACTGCTCTAAAGAATAGACAAGTTCAGGGTCATCAGCGAAGCGAACAGCAAGAATTGATTGCCGAAGATGAATTCCTCCACTTGCACATGCATGGCGAAAGCACCGCTCTTTCGGATCGGGTTGTGAGGGATATCATCATCTTTCAGCGAAAGCAGGCGCAATGATGATTCTAAAAAGAAAAAAACTGGACGGGCGAAGATCACATCACTTAGAATTGATGAATGACGATAAAAACGTTATTGTCAGAAGCCCACCAATAGATCGTCCCTCCTACCCACCTTGCTGATCTACCAAAACTCACAAAGGTCTCAACATGTCTCTCGCTTGTTATGACATGACCATCCCGAATTCCAGGAGAGTTTTTCTGCCTCGAATTAGTGCATCAGTTTCAATCTTCGCTTTGATACTCGCTTCGATTTGCACTGCTGAAGAGCCCAGCAGCGAAGACTCCAGCAGCAGAGTCAGCTTTGTCAATGACGTGATGCCGGTGATCACCAAAGCAGGTTGTAATACGGGAGTCTGCCATGCAAAGGCCGGAGGTGGACAGAATGGATTTCAACTCTCGCTGTTAGGTTTTGAACCAAAAGAGGATTACGAAAGCCTCGTCAAATCGGGACGCGGGCGAAGAGTCTTCGCAACAGCTCCCGAACAAAGCCTGATTCTGTTGAAGGCCACCGGCGAAACTCCACACGGTGGAGGTGTTCGCCTTAAGAAAAATTCGGAAGGCTACCAAACGATTACAAAATGGATCGAGCAGGGAACACGATATCAATCTGAGACGGAGCCAACGCTCGTTGGAGTCGAGGTTCAACCGGAACGTGGTATCGTGCAAATGGGGAAAGATCAGCAACTCAAATCGATTGCGACCTACTCTGATGGAACATCACGCGATGTGACAAACATCGCTTTGTACGAATCAAATGCCGACGCGATGGCAGAGGTTTCTGAAACGGGGAAAGTTCACATCAACGACATCCCCGGAAAAGTTGCGATCATGGTTCGCTATCAAGGGAAAACAGCAGTCTTCACAGCAGCGGTTCCTTTGGGAATTCCGGTGGAGAACGTGCCACCGAGCAAGAACTTTATTGACGACCACGTTTTTGCGAACCTCAAGGAGATCGGCATTCCCCCATCACCACTTTGTGATGACGCCACATTCTTACGTCGCGTTTCTCTCGATATTGCTGGTCGACTTCCAACCGAAGATGAAGCTCAGAATTTTCTGGCGAGTTCAGATCCCGATAAACGGGCACAACTGATTGATTCACTCTTGAAGAGCCCTGGCTATGCCGACTTCTTCGCGAACAAGTGGACGACTCTTCTCAAAAATCGCCGTGACGACGCCAGCGACATTACTTCAAACTTTGCGTTTCATGCCTGGATTCGTGACAGCTTGTTGGCCAACGTTACCTATGACCAGATTGTTCGCGAGCTCCTGGCAGCGACCGGAACCGTCATCGCGAATCCTCCTGTCGCCTGGTACAAACGGGTCAAAGATACAAAACAACAACTTGAAGATGTCGCTCAGCTTTTCCTGGGGGTTCGCATGCAGTGTGCCCAGTGCCATCACCATCCGTTTGAGCGATGGTCACAAGATGACTACTACAGCTTCGAAGCCTTCTTCAGCCAAGTTGGACGCAAGCCGACCGGCACACGTGGTGAAGATCTCATTTTTCACAAGCGAGGAATTGCGACAGCAAAGAATGTCAAAACCGAAGTTGCTTTAAAACCAGCAGCTCTTGGCGATTCAGTTGGTGCCATTCCTCCTGATGAAGACCCACGGTTGCGGTTGGCAAATTGGATGAGTTCACCGGAAAACCCCTTCTTCGCAAAAGCGCTTGTCAATCGATACTGGAAACACTTCTTCAAGCTCGGATTGATTGAACCTGAAGATGATATCCGCGACACCAATCCCCCCACCAATCCGGAACTCCTTGCTGCCCTTGAAAAGCACTTCATCGAAAGTGGTTACGATCTCAAAGACCTGGTGCGTCTGATTACAAATTCGAATGCTTACCAGTTAAGCGCGATTCCAAACGAACACAACCTCGCTGATCGACAAAACTATTCGAGATACTACCCGCGACGGTTACAGTCTGAAGTCCTTTTGGATGCGATCGACGATCTCACCGGATCGAAAACAGCATTCGCCAATCTTCCTCCGGGAACTCGTGCGGTCGCTCTTCCGGACAACAGCTACAACAGAGCTTCGGCCTTTCTGCGAGTCTTCGGGCGTCCAGACAATTTGAGCGTCTGTGAATGCGAGAGAAGTCAGTCTTCGAATCTTGCCCAAAGTTTGCATTTGATCAATTCCAACGAAATTAAATCCAAGCTGGCAGCCGGAACCGGACGTGCTGCAACTCTAACTAAAAAAGAGATCTCCCCCGAGGAAAAGATTTCAGAGCTGTACCTCTGTGCCTTCTCTCGGCCTCCAACTGAAAATGAACTCAAGACGGCCTTGGCCTACCTGAGTGAAATCCCACTCGATACAAATGGAAAACCAGTCGCCGACGCGACTGCTCACCAACAAAATTTACGGGATCTCATCTGGGCATTGATGAATACGAAAGAATTCATGTTCAATCATTAATTTCCAACTGGAGCAGTTCCAGTATTGACCTTTACGTTCCGCCTTATGGCGAGCAGTCTGTGAGGGCATGGGAGTGCCCTTCATGGACACGGCAAAGATTGAAAATGCCCCAAATGGTTCCTGTCCTCAAATCAATATCGTCTTCAAAGGAACAGTTCGTGATATTTCAGAAACACGCACAATGCCTTTTTAATTGTGTCACCGCAATGGCACTGCTGAGTTCCAGCCTGTGGGCACAAGCTGTCTGTTTGCCTGCCCCGCGACTCTTAACAACCTTCCCCATGGGAGGAGAGGTTGGCTCAACAGTCGAAGTTTCCATTACCGGGGATAACATCGAAGATGTCGACCTGCTCAGTTTTTCACACCCCGGAATTACTGCGATTCCGAAGGTCAACGACAAAGGAATTCCTGTTCCGAACACATTTGTTGTGTCGATAAAAAAAGATTGCCCTGTCGGGATTCATGAAGCCAGAGTGATGACGCGACTCGGGGTCTCCTCGTCACGGGTCTTCAATGTTGGTTCTCTTTCCGAAATTAGCCAGGTCAAGCCGAATACTACACTCGACAAAGCGATGCCGCTTGCCGTTGATTCAATCTGCAATGCTTCGATGACCCAAAAGGCGATCGATTTTTATTCTTTTGAAGCTCAGCAAGGCCAGCGAATCGTTGTGGACTGTGCGGCAAAAGGGATCGACTCAAAGCTCAACCCCGTCCTCATTGTTGCCGATGCAAAGGGAAACGATTTATTGGTGGAACGTCGAGGGGGAGCGCTCGATTTCGAAGTTCCCGCTGACGGGAAGTACATCATCAAAGTTCATGACCTGACATTCAACGGAGGAAGTGCATACTTCTACCGTTTGGCGCTGAAAGCCATTTCCAAAGACGAAGCGATCGTTCGTCTACCATCGACCAAGACCGTCAGTTCTTTCTCCTGGCCACCTGAAGGCTTAGCAGAAAACGCCGCTGCTTCAGAAACCGAACCAAACAACGACCACGCACAGCCTCAAAAGATCACTCTTCCATGCGACATCTCGGGAAGTTTCTTCCCTGCGGCCGACGTTGACACATTTGAGTTCGCTGCCAAGAAAGGGGATGTCTGGTGGGTCGAAGTCGCCTCAGAACGCCTCGGGTTACCGACAGATCCGTCGATCGTTGTTCAAAAAGTGACCGGTGAAGGGAAGGACGAAACCTTGACCGATGTCGTGGAGCTGACCGATATTTCCAGCCCAATCAAAGTCTCGAGTAACGGCTATTCATACGATGGACCTCCTTACAATCCCGGATCTGCTGATATCCTCGGGAAGGTCGAGATCAAGGAAGATGGAAATTACCGTCTTCAACTCACAGACCTTTTCGGAGGAACTCGAAACGACCCACGCAACATTTACCGTCTGATTATTCGCAAAGCACAGCCAGACTTCGCACTTGTCGGCTGGGCATTGCACATGAATTTAAGAAACGGCGACCGGAATGCCCTCTCGAAACCGATCGCACTTCGTGGAGGAGCAACAATTCCTCTTGAAATCGTCGCCGTACGCCGCGATGGATTCAACGGAGACATCAACCTGACGATGTCCGGGCTTCCAGAAGGAGTCACTGCGACAGGTCTCAAAATTCCTGCTGGCAAATCGAAAGGGATCATGCTCGTCACTGCGAAAGCCAATGCTCCGCGCGGTCTTTCGAGCGCCACCTTGACCGGAACCGCGGACATCAACGGCACACCTGTGACTCGTCCATGCTTTATGGCCTCGATGGCATGGCCGGTCCCGAACGCATGGAGCGAAATTCCCAATCCTCGCCTTCTTGTCGACGTCCCGGTTTCTGTTTCAAACTCGGAACAAGCGCCGATTACAATTTCTGCCAAAGAACAAAAAGTTCTGGAAGTGGCCGAAGGTGAGAAGCTGACGATTCCACTCGTGCAAACATTGCGCAGCGACTTCTCCGGGACAAAAATGAGTCTCAAAACGTACGGAGAGGGCTTCGAAAGAACCCCGGCCTTCGATGTCCCGCTCAATGAAGAGACTTCACAGGCGGTTCTCGATTTAGGAAAGCTCAAAACGCCCCCGGGAGATTACACGATTGCTTTTTATGGAAGTGCGGTCGCCAAATACCGATACAACCCAGAAGCAGTGACAATCGCTGAAGCAACTCTCCAGCGACTCCAGGAAGAGTCCACAGCGATCGCTGCAGAATTGAAAACTCTCACAGAATCTGCCAAAACTGCGACAGAAGCTGATCAAGCAACAGTCAAAGAGTCCGTCCAAGCGGTGACTGAAAAACAGAAAGCCAATGCAGCTGCCCTGAAAGTTGCTCAGCAGCAACTCAAGTCAGCCACCGCCAAGGCGAAGCCTAAAGACATCGTCGATATTGTCGTTTCAACTCCAATCACAATTCGCGTCAACCCCGCAGAGAAAAAATGATACATTCACCAAACAGGTCAGTGCCCCAGTATTGTCCCGGTCCGGGGAATCGCCGCAGCTTCATGAAAATGGGAATCGCAGGATTCGCCTCGCTAAGCCTGCCAGGCATGCTTCGCCTCCGCGCAGAAAGTCCGTCTCCACAGAAGGACAAGAAAACAGCTGTCATTATGGTTTGGCAACCGGGCGGAAATTCCCACATCGATACCTACGATCCCAAACCAAACGCCGGTAGCGAATACCGTGGTCCATTCAGTTTGATCGACACTAAAGTCCCTGGATTGCAGTTCACAGAATTGCTGCCTATGCAGGCAGCAATTGCAGACAAGTTCACTGTCTTGCGTTCAATGCGACAAGGAGCAGGAGGCCACCCTGCTGGCTCAATGCAAATGCTCTCCGGAGATTCTGACACGCGAGACAAGCCGAAGCCGAAATACCCGGACTGGATGTCTGTCGCAAATTATTTACGTGATCAAGAAGGACCACGCACCAATCCGTTGCCAATGTATGTCGGCGTAAATCCTCCGACGACCTATAACGGACCGGCTTACCTTGGAGATTCTTACGCTCCGTTCTCCGTCACCGGAGACCCGAATTCTCCGAAGTTTGTCGTCCCCAATATCGGCTTGTCCAACCAGAATGAGGTGAAGCACCTCGGTCGCAGATCATCGCTCAGGCAAAGTCTCGACACTCTCGAACGATCATTTGATCAAGCTGGAGAACTTGAAGCACTCGATGAGTTCGAAACTCAGGCCATGACCTTGCTGACGAATCCGAAAACAAAAGACGCATTCGATCTTTCTCAAGAAGATGACCGAACTCGTGACCGGTACGGACGCAATACCTGGGGGCAGCAACTCCTTCTGGCCCGCAGACTTGTCGAAGCGGGTGTCGAAGTCCTCACTTCCAGTTTGCGCGGGCCTTTATGCGGTCGGGTGAACAACTGGGACGACCATGCCGTCAATCACCACGTCTTCGATGCGCTTCGGTTCCGGGCACAAGCTTACGATCAAGCGGTCTCAGCGCTCATCGAAGATATCTACGAGCGCGGACTGGATGAACGTGTGATGGTCGTGGTGACTGGCGAATTCGGACGAACCCCCAAGATCAGCTATCAACCAAGTACAGGTGCAGGAAACGCCAGCGCCCCAGCGGGAACACGGCAACCAGGCCGCGACCACTGGCCACGTGCATTTTCAAATATCTGGGCTGGCGGTGGAATCGAAACCGGACAAGTCATCGGGGCGACCGACAAACGTGGAGAAGACTCCATCGAGCGCATCTGTACTCCCGGAGACTTTCTCTCGACGATCTACCATCACTTGGGAATTGATTCCTCACAAGTCTTTATTAAAGACTTCAATGGCCGTCCAACTCCCATCGTCAACCACGGTCGCCCCATTCCTGAACTGACCGGCAGAAGCTGATAGTCCCTTAGAAAACCCGAGGATGAACGCCTGCGGCAGTTTCAAAAAACTCTGAAAGTCCGCCTCTCAATTTCGGCACAAAGCGTCGTCATCGATCAAGAGTTGACTGTCCCAAGCTCTCAGTCAGGGTGCACTCATTTGAGTATCCCACTGACTGGGCAGACAGTGACAACGTGACTGCTTGACAGCTTGAATAGTCCAGCGACCGCACATTCAAAACCGACTGCGCGAAGTTCTTCTCCTCTGCGGATCAGAGAATTCTTTGTAGAACCAGTCCGAAATCCTCTGGAATAGCCGCTTTCCTCAACGTTTGAGAGAGCAATTTCACGTTTCAGGACCAGTTCTAAAATGAAGAGAGACTCGCACTGCTCCTCATCACCAATGGAGTTCCCACTCCGTTCAGTATCTATCTGACGTCCTGATTTCTTTTCAAGACGAGGTCAGCGAAATTGCGTATAATGTGAATGCGTCAAACGCAATTCACAGTTCTTTCACTCAAGCAGAACCGGAATCCGTGATTGAACTTTCAATAAATGGCAACAATTCTTGTCGCTTTGTCAGCATTCTGATGCTCGCAGAGCATTGATTGGAGGGTGTGGAAATGTTTGTGATTCGGCCGGTGCGTGAGACTGACCTTGATGACATTGTTGCACTTGCAGACCTGACATCTTTCGGATTGACGACTCTCCCGCGCGATAAAGAGCTTCTTGAATCTCGCATCCATGAATCGGTCCAGGCGTTCCTGAACATCTCCAGAGGGAAAGCGAGTGGGCAGGCCTACTTACTGGTCATGGAGGAGGTCGAAACTCAAAAAGTTGTCGGAACATCCGGCATCGTTTCTAAAGTGGGAGGTTTTGAACCATTTTATGCTTATCGAATTGAGACGTCCCGACAGGAGTCGTTGACGCTCAATATCCGCAAAGATCTCCCAGTTCTACATCTTGTAGCTGAGCACGATGGCCCCAGTGAGATTGGAAGTCTGTTTTTGCATCCTGACTATCGGCAGGGTGGAAATGGACGATTACTTTCTTTGTCACGCTTCTTGATGATGGCTGAGTTCCCGAAACTCTTTGACGATGAAGTCATCGCTGAGATGCGAGGTGTCATTAATGAAAAGGGACAAAGTCCGTTTTGGGACGCAGTTGGAAAACACTTCTTTGATCTTGAATTCCCGAAAGCGGACTATCTGAGCATCTTGAACAAAGAATTTATCGGCGACCTGATGCCAGTTCATCCGATCTACTTACCTCTGCTGCCACAAAGTGCTCAGGATGTCATCGGTGAAGTGCATGAGGAAACCCGCCCAGCTCGGAAGTTGCTTGAAACAGAAGGATTTCGATTTCAGCAAATGATCGACATCTTTGAAGCCGGACCAATTTTACACTGTCCACTCCCGATGATTCGTACCGTCCGCGAAAGTCGACGCAAAACAATCTCGGAGATTGTCGAACAAATCGACTCGGAAGAATCCTTTCTCATCAGCAATGCCTCTGAGGATTTTCGAGTCGTTCGATCGAAACTCCAAATGACAACAGAGGGTATCCACCTGGAACGTGCGGCAGCTGAGGCCTTACAAGTAGAAACCGGTGATCAAGTTCGATTTGTCACCCCCAAAGCTTCTTAAAGAGTTTTCAATGTTTATCGTGCTTGTGCAGGTCACTTTGATGATTACAGAAAAACTCGCCACGAGGCAGAACGTAAAGACCAAGAACTAAGTTGCCCCCGCTCCCACAGGAGCAGAACACGCTCTGGAAATTCTGGCATACCAGAACAACTTCAGTTGTCGCCTGAGCGGTTCTTTCATTCAATTGAGCCACAAATCAGTTGAGAGACAAAATGAAACTTTCAGGACAAAATTACATCAGTGGAACCTGGCGTTCGGGGAAAGGGACCGATTTTCACTCAGAGAACCCAGCGAATGGAGACCTGATGTGGCAAGGCCGCCATTCAAGCCAAGCCGATATCGATGACGCGATGCACGCTGCAAAAAACGCCTCGAAGAAATGGGGATCGGTTCCGGTCGGAGAGCGAATTCAATACCTGGAATCATTTCAGAAACAGTTGAGTCAGCAGTCTGAAGAACTCGCAAAGTTGATTTCTCAAGAGGTCGGTAAGCCGGTTTGGGAGGCGAGAACCGAAGTTCAGGCAATGATCGGAAAGATTCCCGCTTCGATCGAAGCCTTCCAGAAACGAGCAGGAAATGAAGAGATCGTCCTCGCAGAAGCCAAAGGTATAACGAGGTACAAACCACTCGGAGTCGTTGCTGTTTTGGGACCATTTAATTTTCCGGGACACATCAGCAATGGTCATATCATCCCAGCGTTGCTGGCTGGGAATACCGTTGTTTGGAAGCCTAGCGAATTGACCCCAGCAGTGGCGGAACTTGTCATCAAACTTTGGGAAACTTCAGGCTTGCCAGCGGGCGTACTCAATCTGGTACAAGGTGGCCGCGACACCGGAGAGAGTCTTGTTTCTCATCCTGGCCATCGTGGTGTGTTGTTTACTGGGAGTTTACAAGCGGGAATTGCGATTTCAAAAAAACTTGTCGAGCGTCCTGAAACGATCCTCGCCCTTGAACTGGGCGGAAATAATCCGTTGGTGATTCATGAAATTGACAACATCGATGCAGCGGTCTACTTGACCATTCAATCTGCCTTTCTGACCTCGGGCCAACGCTGCACGTGTGCTCGCCGACTTATTGTCACTGACGGAAACGATTCTTACATCGAACGTCTTGTGGAAGCTGTCAAGAAACTGAACGTTGATCATCCCGATGCTGAACCAGAACCATTTATGGGATCGGTGATCAATTCCAGGGTTGTTGACCGGCTCATCAATGAACAGAAAGAGTTACAGAATTCGGGTGGAGAAATCCTCATCGAGGCGCAGCGACTTCCTTTGGGTGATGCTTTCGTCTCCCCCGGAATCATCGATGTCACAAACGTCAAAGCTCTTCCCGATGAAGAACTCTTCGGTCCATTTTCAAAATTGATTCGTGTGCCAGATTTCAATGCAGCGATCGATGTTGCAAATCAAACTCAGTACGGACTGGCAGCCGGCCTGCTCTCGAAGCACCGTTCAAGCTATGACCGTTTCTTTCAGGAAGTTGAAGCGGGACTGATCAACTGGAATTCGCCCACCACCGGAGCGAGCGGTCGTTTGCCGTTTGGTGGAGTACAAAGAAGTGGGAACCATCGACCTGCGGGGTCGTTCATGATTGACAGTTGCCATTCGCCAGTTGCTTCGATTGAACGGGAGTCGCTAACCGTGCCAGAAAAGCTCTTGCCGGGAGTTCACTTCTCATGAAAGCTGTTGAAATCAATTTTGATGGCATCATCGGGCCGACCCACCACTATGGAGGCCTCTCTTTCGGGAACGTTGCCTCGGACCGATTCCGTTACCAAATCTCTTCCCCTCGTCAGGCCGCCCTGGAAGGTCTGGCGAAAATGAAACTGCTCAGTGATCGCGGAATCGCTCAAGCAGTTCTCCCCCCGCACCATCGCCCCGATCTCGAATTTCTTCGGGGGCAAGGTTATTCAGGAAAGGCTGAGCAGATCATCCAGAAAGTCTTTCGGGATGACCCTGAACTTTTATCGGCAGCTTCGAGTGCCTCATCGATGTGGGCTGCTAATGCTGCGACGGTCTCTCCCAGTGCCGAGACTGCGGATGGGAAAGTCCATTTCACACCTGCAAATCTCGTCAGCAAAAGACATCGATCGATTGAACCGCAATTCACCAGACAGGTTCTCAAGAAAATTTTCTTAGATACTGATCACTTCACAATCCATAATCCGCTTCCTGCGACAGCAGAATTCGCAGATGAAGGAGCAGCAAACCATTTGCGAATTAGCAGTTCTCACTCCGAACCGGGGACCGAAATCTTTGTGTATGGTCGGAACGGAGACGGTGGAGGCCCACAAAAATTTCCAGCGAGACAATCACGGGCCGCTTGCGAAGCTATCATTGAACAGCACGGTCTTGACTCACGAAGAGTCATGCTCGTCGCACAATCTCCAGACGTAATTGATGCAGGCGTTTTTCACAATGATGTCATTTCGGTGGCGAACGAAAACGTTCTCGTATGCCATGCCAAGGCATTTGTGAATCAATCTTTCGTGTTGGAAACGCTTAAAACCGAACAGCCATCTCTCGAAGTCTTTCAAGTTTCGTCCGACGAACTCTCGGTGACAGATGCCGTTTCGTCATACATTTTCAACAGCCAATTGGTCACCTTACCAAACGGGACAATGCTCTTTCTCGCACCGGAAGAGTGCCGGACGAATCTGCCTGCTCGAGCAGTTCTTGATCGGCTGAAGGATGAAGTTGACGTCGTGAGTGAAGTTGAATTTGTCGACGTTCGCCAAAGCATGCAAAACGGCGGAGGCCCGGCCTGTTTACGTTTGCGAGTCGTACTGACAGAAGATGAAGTTGCTGCCATTCATCAACCGATCTTGCTGACAGATGTGACCTATCAAAAGCTCATATTCTGGGTGCAGCAGCACTACCGTGAAGAACTCACGCTTGAAGATCTTGCAGACCCTGAACTATTCAGGGAGGGCTGTACCGCACTCGATGAACTCACGCAAATTCTGGAGCTTGGAGCAATTTATCCGTTCCAGAAATAAGCCGAAATCTCAAACAGTTTGCTCGCCCACGCCTCGCGAAAGCAGTTTATAAAACTCTGAAAGTGAACTTCACAGGCACGACAAGCATTGAAAATGCTCTACTCGCGGCGATCTGTGCTTTGGAAAATCTTATCCGCACTTTTCGCGATAAAACCGGTGAAGATTTTTCCGTCTGGCTGTTCATATCGACGGGCGAATTCGTAGTAACAACTCGGGATAGAAAACGTACCGTCTGAAAACGAAACGTCCATCTGAGCAGCCAGCGTGGATGACTGTTCGAGGAGTTCTTCCGGTGATCCTTTGATTTCTCCTCCCATTGCGTTTAAAGGAAACCCGTTTGACTTAACAAATTCGTTGAGCTCTTGAAGAGACATAAACGATTTCAAAGCGTTGACTGAAACCGTGAAATGGTTTGCACAAAACCCAAATGCTGACAGCCAGCCGGCATACTCACTCTCTTCAACCAAACTTGAATAAGTGGAGTGGTCGATGTCCCATAGCCGACCTTGGGCACAAAGCTGACGACTCGAAAGTTCATGCGATGAAATTTGGTCAACGAGAGTTTTAGCAGTGGCTTGCAACTCCTCGGACATTTCGTTGAGTTTCAGTTCGCTGATAAAGATTTTTGGAAGCTGCTCATCAGAATGTTCATAATGTTTTGCGAAAAGGTGCTTACCGGGAAATTCGTAACTCCCGCACTCTTTGTATCCTGCAACCAGGAATGGCTTTGCCAGAATTTGAATTCCAACACGTGGATCGTCAAAAGTTCGGAATGCAATATGATCATTGATGACGGTCTCGCCACGCTCCGAGAGGAGTTGATGAATCGCTTCGGCCTGCGGATTCATTTCTTGAAACGTATCCCAGAGAGTTTGTAAAAGCGAATCGAGTTGAGACATTATGCACCTGTGTGAGTTAAAATCAGTCCTGATTCTTATTGAGGCTCTTCGCAACCTCCTCTGCATCTTTCAATGCTCGAAAGATGTTTCCTCCCAGTATTTTATGGATTTCTTCCGCTGAATAACCTCGCTGAACAAGTTCTTCTGTGATCGCTGGATACGTCGAGACATCCTCGAGACCCACTGGCAATTTTGAGACACCATCAAAGTCCGATCCAATCCCGACGTGGTCGATTCCAGCAATCTTAATCACATGCTCGATGTGGTCGACGACGATCCCAAGATCACCGAGAGCGTTTTTGTCTTTCTTCAAAATTTCAGTCGGGACAATAAAGGTTGGGAAAAAGTTGATCATCACAACTCCACCATTTTCCGGAAGGAGTTTCAAAATGTCGTCGGGAACATTTCGTGGATGGTCACAAATTGCACGTGCAGATGAATGTGAAAAAATCACCGGGGCTTTTGTCACCTGAAGTGCGTCGCGCATCGTCTGAATCGAAACATGCGACAGATCGACCAGCATGCCCAGCCGATTCATCTCCCGTACGACTTCCTCACCAAATGGAGACAAACCCTGATCCGGATCGCCGTTGCACGAACCGGCCCAGTCCAGACTACGGTTGTGAGTCAAGGTCATGTAACGGACACCGTCGTCATAAAATTTATTGAGCATCTGGAGCGAACCCTCTATCGAATGTCCCCCTTCGACGCCCATCATCGAAGCAATTTTCCCCGATTTTATAATTCGCTGAATATCATCGGTCGTTGACGCCGCCTCAAAGTGATCCGGATATTTTTTGTACATATTGTGGACAACGTCGATCTGTTCGAGAGTTCGTAAAAGCGAGTCGTTGCTGTCGATTGTGTCTCCGGAAACATAGACGGACCAGAATTGAGCTTTCAATCCGGACTTGGCAAGTCTCGGGATGTCTGTGTGGAGTTCCGGTTGTGGTTTGGAAATATCGAGTTTCTCAAACGACCCGCTCGCCAATTTTCGAATTTGCCATGGCAAGTCATTGTGACCATCAAACAACATTCCTTCGTTATGAATCTTGCGGACTTCAGGACTTACTGTGGCTGGCTCGGCAGCGACTCCTGCTGAGCCATTGAGCATCAGTCCACTCCCGAAGATCATCAGTGCGAGAAAGGAGAAGCGGCGGGATGTCGCGAAGTTGGGGCAGTAGAATTGCACGATGGCTCCTGAATTGATCAATGAGTGTTGATAAAATTGTACGAGGCGTTCTGCAGGAAAGAAAGTTCCCTAGCTGGGGAGAGAGAAAATCGATATTAGTCCTGACGCTCCGCCTCGTTGTGAGCAGTCTATGAAGTCATGAAAGTGACTTTCACGGGGGCGATTCTCTCAGCCATCGCTGATTGCTGTCTCCCCAGACTGAACAAAACGCAAGCCTTGGCCGCTTCTCATTCGCAAAACATCCCGAGGTGACTAAACTACATTTTGAATACGATCTGCATTGAAGTCTGTTCAGTCCCCTGAGTTAAGAATTCAGAGAACTATCGGTCAAACTGATTCAATTAAAAAAATTCCTGAAGAGATTTCCAATTCGGTTCTCACGGAATTCCCGACTAGCTAGAGTCTTGCAGATCCGCAGGCGAGAGCACTTTTCGTGGATTCTGGGGATTCAAAATGAAGGTCGAACTTCATACATGTCCCCTTCACTTTCAATCACTGGCCTTTTATCCGGCGGCCCGATTGAGCCTTTTCATTTTGTCGCGGTTGCACTGGCCGCGTTAGGTATTGAGCAAGAATGTCCGAAGCGACGATGACTGTCGACAAATCAGGTGAACGTGTCCAACGAATGTTCGGACAGATCGCTGACCGCTATGACTTGATGAATCACCTACTCTCAGGTGGAGTCGATATCTACTGGCGATCATTCACGGTGAAGAAAGTCGCTCCTCAAAACGATTCACCGATTCTGGATGTTTGCACAGGTACGGGTGACCTTGCGTTGACGTATTGGAAAGCAGGCAACAAACAAATTCCGGTCTTTGGAACGGACTTCACCCCGGAGATGCTCGAACGCGCACGAACCAAATTCGACAAGTTGAGTGCTGCGGAAAAACAAACAACAGCAGAAGTTCAATTTCAAGAAGCCGATACACAAGAACTTCCGTTTGACGACAACATGTTTCAAATTGTTTCTGTCGCATTCGGTCTTCGGAACGTCGCAGATACGCGTGCTGGCTTACAGGAAATGTTGCGAGTTTGTGAACCGGGCGGTCGAGTCGCTGTTCTTGAATTCTCGAATCCGACGATGCCCGGCTTGGCAGGCGGATACCGATGGTACTTCAAAAATGTCTTACCGAGACTCGGTCAGCTCTTTGCGAAAAACTCCGAGCAGGCATACAACTATCTCCCTCAATCCGTGACAGAGTTCCCATGCGGGCAGGAACTCGTTGACATCATGACAGAATGCGGAATGATCAACGCTTCATTTATCCCGTTGACATTTGGGATCGCGACGCTTTATGTCGGAGAAAAACCTTCGAATTAATTTCCAGGCAATGGTAATACGAATGTAGCGTTCTCATTGTCACTTGAGTTTCCCTCGGGCTGCAATCGGCCAGATGCACTCGACACGATTATCTCGCAGGCCGACAAACTCGTTGTGCAATACAGTTGTATGGTCGCTGTATCCCGGTGAGACGATGACTTTGTCACCGACGATCAGGTTTTGAGACTCTGGTCCCAGTTTGAGTGTCATGTGCTCTGCACTGAGTTGCGTTACCTCGGCATCGTTGAGTGCTTTGCCGCTCACCATTGATGGAACTGTCGGCGGATGAATATCTGGATGAACGGACTTTCTTCCAACATCGAGTACCGCACGCTCCAAACTCGGACGACTGACCACGCTCGCCACCAAAGTTAAGGATGGTGTCAACCCTTTCACGCCGCAGCGTTCGAGGTAAAAGCGGTCAGCGAAGATCCCGCCACCTGCCTGAAGTTCTGTCACAGCGGGATGTTTGGCAGTGATCTGATACGAACCGGTTCCGCCAGCACTGACGATATCGCAACACATCCCTTCTGCGAGCATCACATCCCGGAGCTCTTCGAGAAACGAGAGAACCGTGAAAATCTGCTTCTGTTTTTTCTCTTCGTCTGTCTCACTAAGCAGGTGACCTTCGTATCCCATGATCCCCACAAGTTCGACTCCGGGAAGCTTGTTAACTCCGCGGGCGAGTTGCTGCGCGTCCGGGCCGGGCCGGATTCCGACTCGCTGCATCCCGAGATCGACTTCGAGAATCACTCGGCACTTCACACCGTTTTGACGGCAAACATCGGACAAAGCCTCTGCTTGAACAAAGTGATCGCAAGCAATAATAGGATCACCAATTGCACAAAGCTTGGCGATTCGCTGAAGTTTCTGTTCTCCGATCATCATGTTGGCAATCAGCACATCCGGGATGCCATTTTCAATGAAGACGGCTGCCTCTGAACTCTTTGCAGATGTGACACCGATCGCTCCAGCGTCAACCTGCATTTGAGCGATCACTGGGAGCTTGTGGCACTTCACATGTGGTCGCCAGTTCTTCCCATGCTCTTTGAGATAACTCATCATGCTGTTCAGATTCGCTTCCATGACCGCAAGATCGATGCACAGCGATGGCGTGTCCAACTCAGTAATATGTTGCCCAATCATCTTAAGAATCCTTCCCGACAGGTTGTCCGAAAAATGTGTAGTAAGGTTCGCCGTTTGCAATTCGTTGTACGAGTAAAGCCGCTTCGCGAAGATGATAATCGCCCCACATGCACGCTTCTCCCGAAGGGATGTTTTTGCCTTCGGGGATGTGGTCCCAACCTCGTGGACGATGGTACACCGAGTGAAGCAGCAAGCCTTGATGTGAACTATCGAAGCTTAAATATGGATCTTGCAGCAAAGTCGAGAGAATCGTCAGCCCGATCTGGAAGTAATGATCTCCCTGGGAGTTTCCACGCGAGTTTAAAATGTTTCCTAAACGAATAAATCCTTGGGCAGCGATCGCTGCCGCTGAACTGTCGACCGGTTCTAAATCGTTGAATGGGTCGGCTGGACGGTTTTTGTAATCGCCGAGTTGAGCCAAGCCCGGCGCTCCGGTGTCCCAATAGGGGACGCCATCGGTCGGAGTTTCGGAATAGTAATAATCACAGGCTGCCATCGCAGCTTCGAGCATGAATGATTCGATTTGCTCTCGACCTCCAAAGAGTTCCAGCTCTTCGTCTGGAATCGTTTCGAGGAATTCGATTTGTTCGGGATATCCAGAGATGATCCAGGCTGCACCGCGCGTCCAAGTTGAAAATGGGCTGTACCCCTGTTGAGTACTCGGACAGCGATAGCGACCGTCGTTCAGATTAAACAGACTTTCATGAGCGACACGCCCACGGACGTCGTACGTGTCGCGGCCTTCTCCGTAGAAAATGTTAGAAACGGCTGTGCAATGAGCGTGCATCAACAGGCGTTCGAGAAGTGAAATCGCTTCGTCGTTTTCCCCCATCAGGCAATGTTTCAAGTGATGAGCCATTGCCAGCGAACGTAGTGAGCGAATGGTGTCACAAAACAGTGATTGCGGACCATTAAAAGAATAAATGTACCCATCACCGTCGAAGGTTTCACTCCAGCGAGATGCTTGAACCGCCCCACTCACTTTCAGCGCCAACTCGTAGACATCGAGTTCTCGTTGATTGAACGGGATGCGTCCTTCCAGCATCAAACGGCGTAATGCCCCGTAAGTGCTGATGTTGTTAAATCCATGGTCATGGACTCCGATGTGGCTGACGTGGGAGGCCATCAACTGGATTGTTTTCTCTCGACCGAGCTCCAGAAATTGCTCGTCGTTCGTGGCGTCAAACTGAAGAATGGCAGAGCCAATCTGAAACCCCTGCGTCCACTCCGTCCAACCTTGCGCAGTATATGTTCCGTCGATTGTGAACACCGGAGTGCCTTGATCCGATGACCATGAACTTTCGATGTTGTTGATGCAGTCAGCAGAGGCTTCCCACATCTGTTGGATGCCGGGCAAGAGATCTTGCGGCGTAAGTAACGGGTTGATTGTAATCATGTTTGAAATCTCATCGAGCAATAAAGTCACAGCAATGCTACGGTGACAGGACCACAATGGTCTTTCCCATCATCACGTGCAGCCTACAACGTTGTTGATCTCTGATTGTCTTGTAGAAATGCACTGCTGCACAAAATAAGTATTGGAATAGTTGGTGGAACAAGTAGCCTGACACAGAGAGTCGCACTGTTTGCGACACGAGATCAGGGCAAAGATGATCGCCGCCGGGAACTACGGAACGTCTGGCTGTCTCGTCGATGTTTGACCGATCTCTGTCACCCATTCGCGATGGGCTTCCATCATCTTTTGCACACGCTTCGGAAACTTCGTCGCGAGATTCATCTCTTCAGCAGGATCATCTTGCAGATTAAAGAGTTGAAAGTCTGCCAATTGTCGCTTCCCTTTCGTCTCTGCAAAGAGTTTCCAATCTCCTTCCCTGACAGCCCAGTTTTTCCGAAAACTCCAATAGAGCGTTCGAGGCGGGAGAGTTTTTTGCTCATACATCTCAGGGACCAGGCTGACGCCGTCCAATGGTCTTTCTGTTGATGCTGAAACCTGTGCCAAATCGAGAAGCGTAGGCATGATGTCAATCGTCATGGCAGGAGTCCCGGAAGTGGTACCGGCGGGAATGTGATCGGGATGCCAGGCAATCATTGGAACTCGATGCCCACCTTCCCAGAGGCTTCCCTTGAATCCTTTCCAGGGGGCATTTGATCCTAATTTCATGGCTCCATTATCGGAGAAAAATAGCACGAGCGTATTTTTGTCGAGCCCGAGTTCACGTACCGTTGAGACGATTTCTCCGACGCCGTTGTCCATTTCAATCATCATCTCTTTGTACGCCCGCGCAACATCTTTGACTTTCGCAGACTGGATGTCTCCCACTTTTCCAGCTACTCGGACAGGTGGATCATTGGGCCCCTGGAATGGGGAGTGAACGCATTCATGAGCAACATAAACGCAGAACGGCTTGTCCTTGTTCTGCTTGATGAATTCGACAGTGTTGTTGGTGATGAGGTGTGTGCAGTAGCCCTCTTCTGGGCTCAGCTTGTCGTTGTGCCACCAGTCTTCAATTCCCATTCTGTCCAGGTGCGACTGATAACAGATATTGCCGCTCACATATCCCCGGAACTCGTCGAATCCGGACTTCGTCGGGTTGTACTGGACTTCGTAACCGAGGTGCCATTTGCCGAACATCGCCGTGATGTATCCAGCCTGACTTAACTCTTCCGCAAAGGTGATCTCCGACATCTGCAAGCCATGATGCCGATTCACCTTTGGATCTGCATTGATGACACCATCAATCCCGGCCCGCTGCTGGTATCGACCGGTCAGCAAGGCTGCTCGCGTCGGACTGCATACCGAGCCATTAGAATGAAAATCGGTAAACTTCATTCCCTCAGCCGCCAATTTATCTAAATGCGGTGTCTTGTATGGCGGACTGCCGAAACAGGAGATGTCCCCGTACCCCATATCATCAGCCATAATCACCACAATATTGGGGCGATCTGGAGAGCCAGCTGAAACGTTTTTCAGGGGGACGAATTGAGTCATGACAGCAGTCATCAGAACTGCTATGACTGCCCGCTTGCGAGGTGTCTTTTTGATAGTCATGTTGAGTATCATAGCAAGTCGGTCTGTTGGACAAAGCCTTCACCGAAACCACCTGTTCAAAAGTCGCTTTTGAAAGATTCCCGTTCCCCCAAACTGACTAGAACCAGTCTGAAAACCTCTGCAATCACCGCTTTCCTCAATGCTTGAGAGAGCAATTTCAGGTTTCAGGATCAGTTCTAGAAAGTTAAATAGTGAATCGTTGTGGGAAGTGGACTGCGGTTCACCAGCCGTAGTCAAAGGTCTCGATGAGAGGAAAGGGTCAATGGCTACCGAAAAATGCTCCGCCTCTCAGAAAACCACATGACCGAACGGCTCACCCCAGCAGATTGCCATTGATATCGAGAGATATCCTTAGAAAGAAACCTCGCAATGAAGCGTCTTCAAACGCAAGTTCTCGCACTCTCTCTGCTCATACTTCTGGGACTCTCAGCGAACAGTTTTTCGCAGGAAGGGTATTCGTCGGCCCGAGATGAATGGGAAGTTTTCAATGAAGTAGCGCAGCTCGAAATGCAAGGTGACCTGGAAGCTGCGATTGAGATGCTCAAGGCCGACATCGCCAACAAACAGAGATCACCATCTCTGGTCCTCGAAGAACGTCGGTATCTGGCGCAAATCTATCTCGACAATGATCGTCCGATAGAAGCGATCGAAGTTTTCACGGATCTACTGAGTCAGCCTTTACACCCACTCGACGAGTACGACTTCCTTAATGATCGAGCCGATTCATACGACCAGATTGGAAAGCATGAACTTGCCAAGGCGGATCGTCTCACAGCGAAGAAGCTGATCGAGTCTAATACGGATCTGGACTATGAACATGCTCCCAGCTCACCTTCTCAACCACTTCGCGAGACAATTGAGAACCGACTCCGTCAACACTTCCCAGAACTCTCATCAACAAGGTCTGGGAGAGTGGCAATTCTGATTTTCTGGGGTGTGTTGGTCTGGTTGCTAATTGTGATCTGGGACATCTGGAAAGGAAATCGCCAACGAATCGAGGGAGAGGGAACCTGGAAACGACTCATTGGTGTCTCTGCAGTGATGGCGCTGTTCCAGTCTCTCCCATTTCAGATTTTTCTACTGTATTTCATGCTGCTTCCCGAGGAGACCGAACTCGACACACCTTTCCATGTCGCAGTCATCACAACGATTCTGTCCACCTTTTGGGTCAGCTTATACTTTGTTCCAGCGATTCGTTGGATTGGCTCGAAGGAGCCTCTTACAAAGGTTGATGACGAACAGTTTCTGCTCCGGCTCAACCGGATGTCCACTGAATTGGGAATTCGACCACCTGTCGCTCGGCTGCTTCCCAGTTCCGGAGGTCCAATGATGATACAAGCCTTCGCAGGTGGGCTGCCGCAGCCTTCATTAATTCTCAGCGACGGGGTCTTGATGAGGCTCGAAGAGCATGAAGTCGATGCCATCGTCGGACATGAACTGGGGCACATTGCAAACAAATCTTTGTGGTGCTTTCCAATCTTTGCCGCACTCGCGTGGGCGTGCCCCATTCTGGTCTCAACCCTGTTTGGATTCTGGACGTCATTGATGTTCGGAATGGCGGTGTTTGCTGGGTTAAGCAGGATCGTCAGCCGATATTTCGAATACGACAGCGATCGAAAAGCTGCGCAAGTTGCGGGCGTTTCCGCGACGATCACAGCGCTCGACAAAACGCACATCGTTTCTGCTGTCAACAATCAGGGCTGGGCTTCGTTTCTGGCTTACTCAATGGCGACTCACCCCTCGCAAGAGGAGCGTCTTTCGGCATTGGCTATGAATGCCCCTGCGGATGACCAACCAAAGATCACCTGGTCTCCGAGGACGGCTATCAAAAGGAGATGGGGAGCCAGAATTGCCTTTCTCTGTTGGGTCGGAATTTTAATTTCCTGCTTCTTCGTTCCCGAAACAGACAATTGGCAGATGGTGCGCGGTCTTGTCCTTGCGACAATCTTCTTTCTCCCTCAATTGATGATTCAGAAAGCGATTCGAAAAGAAGTCCGCTCAGAGATGAAACGCCGACAGGTCGGGCAGAACTCGAAACTGAGTGTGATAGCTGTCATTGCAGCGGTCTTTTTTTTCATCATCATAAGTTGGTCTCTCTCGCAAGACGTTGAGAATATCGTTCAGGATGATACGGGCTTCAGTTCGTACATATTCTGGATTTTCGTCGCCGTGCTGACAGTCCTGTTTATCATCTGGAATAAGCGAAAAGCGGCACGTTCTCCTGTGGCACAAATTCGTTTAGCGTTTCATCAGAAAAGGTGGGCAGATGCCGTTGAATTAGGCCGGGTGAACTGGGAGAGCTTAAAACCGAATGCCGCGGTGCGAAACGATTTGATACTCGCGTTTTGGATGACAGGAGAAGAAGAGCGAGCAATTCAGGCGATGCGGCAACTCCAAAAAGATTTCCCGAAATTCAAACATCCGTGGGTGATGGAAGCGCTGATGCACCTGGATCGCGAAGAATTCCAAACGGCGCTGGATGTGCTCGATGAGGTCAAAAACGATCTGAAAGATGACCTTGGTCGACTCGGAATTGTTGCTCGGGCATCTCGATTCTTGGGAAAAATCGACGATGTTCGGGAAACCGCAGACCAGATGGAATCCATCTCCCCCAACCTGGCAGCGATTCATTCATTTCGCTCCCTTGTCGCCATGGACTCCGGAGATTCTGAAACTGCTCTCGCACAGATTCAAAAAGCGGAGTATCTCGCTCCGGGGGATGCTTACATCAACCTGCTGAAGGCAGAATATGAGTTTCGGTTTGGAGACCGAAACGTGGGTCTGAAAACATTGGCAGCAGCGAAAGTCCTCGTCAATGCAACGCCGTTTGCATTCTTGAGAGCAGAGCTAACCCACGTTGAGAGACTGGCTCAACCGGAAATCGATTCGAACGAGTCAAAGATCGAAGCCGAAGAGAAAGCCGATTCGATCGATGATGACACCGACTCCGAAGTTGAAAAGAACGACGCCTGAAGTCTGTTCAATGCTTGTCGTGTCCACGAAGCGCACTTTCACGTCCTGGTAGACTTCATGAATTGGTAGACAGATCGCCAAGATGCAGAATGCATAAGCTGTTCTGAAAAACCGTTCAGATGCACACTTGAAGCGTGCAGCTGAACGGTTGAAAGACGAAAGCGACAGAAACTAAGCACCGAGTGTTGCGACCACTTTTTGGGCTGCGTCGGTGAGGTCGTTCGCGGTTGTGATTTGCTTGCCGGAGTTGGCGAGCATCTCGCGAGCTTTCTCGACGTTCGTCCCTTCGAGGCGGACGACGAGCGGAACTGTAATGCCGATTTTGTCGTATGCTGTCAGCAATGCTTCGACGATGGTGTCACACTTCATGATCCCACCGAAAATATTTACGAGGACCGCTTTGACGTTGTCGTCAGCCAGGATGATGCGAAACGCCTCGGTGACCTGATCAACATTTGCTCCTCCACCGACATCGAGGAAGTTGGCCGGTTCGCCGCCGTGTAGCTTAATCAAGTCCATTGTGCTCATGGCCAATCCGGCCCCATTCACAAGGCAACCGATGTTTCCATCGAGCTTCACATAGCTGAGCCCTGCCTCTTGAGCCTGGACTTCGTTGGGCTCTTCTTCGCTCAAATCACGCAACTCGTCGAAATTCTTGTGACGGAACATCGCGTTTTCGTCAAAAGCAACTTTGGCATCGAGTGCCAGCAGTTCACCATCACCTGTGACGACGAGCGGATTAATTTCGAGCAAGCTGCAATCGTTGACTGCGAAAAACTTACAGATGCGTGGGAAGAATTTCCCAGCCGCTTTCATTGCAGCCCCTTCAAGGCCGAGTGCGTAAGCAATTTTACGAACCTGAAACGGTTGCAAGCCTTCTGCAGGATCGTAATGAACGCGGATGATTTTCTCTGGCGTTTCTTCAGCAATCTCTTCAATCGCCATGCCCCCTTCCTGTGATGCAATCACACAGGGAAGCCCAACTTCGCGATCCACGACGACTCCGAAATATAATTCGCGAGCAATGTCGAGACCTTGTTCAACGTAAAGCGTGTTGACCTCTTTGCCTTCTTCACCAGTTTGAATTGTGACGAGTGTCGACCCGAGCATTCTTTCAGCATTGGCGATGGCATCTTCGCGAGATTTCACAAGAACGACGCCACCTTGCTCCGGGTGTTCGACAAAGCGTCCTTTCCCACGTCCTCCAGCATGGATCTGGGATTTCACTACACATACAGCTGTGCCCAGCTCATCGTAGGCCTTCCCTGCATCCTCTGCCGTTTTGACGACGATCCCACGCGGAACTGGAACATCCATTTCCGCAAACAATTTTTTCGCCTGATATTCGTGAATCTTCATGACAGGGCCGTCGATCCTTTATGATTTCTACTAGCAATTCAATTGGGTCCGAATGGTCTTGTACGAATCACGCAACCTGAACCGGGTAACGAGTTCTCGCTCAAGAACCAGCATCGAGAAGATGATAGTGTCTCAATCCCTGGCTCGCTAGAATACATTCGTGTTTCTTGAGCCGGTGAAGAACGGCTTTCTTCAGAAAGTACCGCCCACCACAAGACAGAGCGTGTGCAGCATACCCGAAAATGCTTGAGCAGACTTAAAAAACGGCACGAATCCCGTGTATCCGGGACGCTCGAACTCGCTGAAGCGACTATTGATAGCCGAGTTTTGCTCGCAGCGGACCGAGTTGTTCGTTGGCGATTTTCAGGACTTCGGAAGTGAAATTTTCAGAATCCTTCCAAACTCCAGAGCGTCCTTTCCGGCGAAATTCCAGAGTCCCGGTTTTCTGATGTTTCTTGAAATGATGCTTCTCCGCAATGCTGGCAGCCAGTTCCGGGTCAACTTCCGCCGAGATTAAATTTCCACAGGAGATGAGCTGAGCCGCCGGGTCGCGGAGCAGGTCTTCATAAGAAAGTTGCAGCTTTTGCTCGACAGGAAAAGCCTCATAAGCTTCCAAAGCGAGTTCCATCGTACTGCGAATATGTTTTGCGGTGCGGCGTACGTTGGGTTCATTCAGAGGATCAGCCTGATCACCGAAGCGATCATTCCAGCTTCCAGGCTTTTGTAAATCAAGATAAGAATCGAGCGTATCGTACGGATCTCGGACGAGATGAATCAGCCTGCCCTGTGGGAACAGGATCGCCAACCAACGGTAGAGCTCGGGTGTGTTCACCTCTTTTACAGCGAGACTATGTTCGCCAAACTTCGGATACCGATCTTCGATCATTTCGAAAAACATTCTACGAATGCCATCGAGCCAAATTTTCTGATGCTTCTTCGAAAAGAATGAGGCTGGCCGCTGGTAGTCCTCGGGACGATCCTGAAGATGCTTGAACAGACGACCGAAATACGGTTCATGCCACTTACGAATTTTGGGGAAATCCCCCAACATCTCAGCCAGCCATGTCGAGCCGGTTCGACCACATCCGATGATCCAGCCAATCTGGTGCTCCGCAACCTGGGCCCCTGAGGATCTTTGCTCAGCTGTACGAAGATGCGAGATCAGTCGCTCTGCACGATGCTCATACAAATGAGAGTTGAGTGTAATTTGTCGGGCTTGCTCGCTTTTCTTGATACGAGTCTCCTCGTCCGACCAGACTTCTTCGAGAGCAGTGATGACCGATTCGGCGTCTTCGAAATACACAACGTTCTCTCCGTAAAGATCGCGTACTTCTTTTCGCGGCGGACCTGTGACAAGCGACGCATGGCCGAAAGCTGTCACTTCGTAAACTCGGGGGCTTGCCGACTCAGCGACTTCAGATTCTCGAAAGATGTTCAAGGTCGCGATGGAATTTGAATAGATCTCCCATTTTTCAGGACCGTCAATCGTTTTCTCGCGGAGGTCCGTCATTCTAAATTTCCCAAACTCCTTTCTCCCATCAAGTATCTTACCCGCAATGAGAAACCGCTTTTGCTCCTGCTCACAATGTCGCGCGACTTCCAGAAGCAGAGGAAGTCGATCTTCAAAAACTGTTCCCAGGAAGGAAACGGCGTAACGTGGTTTCGCGTGTCGCTGAATTGACGGAAACTCAAGCGAGGCTGTCGGGAGGTAGATGGTCTCTTCGTTCGCGCAACTCAACTCGTTCGTGAATCGGTGAGTGTAAAGGGACTCAACGTTGGGCATTTCTTCATAAGGATCATCGGTGGCGATTAAGACAGTCGGAATTCCAGCCCGACGGATTGAAAGAGGAATTCGAGAGCGTTTGCCACGAAAATAGAGGCCATCGATGAAGATCACGCAATCAATCCGGTTTTCAACGTCCAGTGCCGTCCCAAGGATATCCGAGCAAACCGATTCCGGGCTAAGAACCTTCAGCATCGAGAACGTTGGATAAGGAACAACATCAAGCCCAATCAGACTCAGACCAATTCGGTAACCTTCCCACACATCTCGCGTTGAGAAGTTCGCTGCTCCGGAGACAAGCAGAATTCTTGAAATGCCCACTTCGATGATCCCGCTGAAACACGCTCAGCGAGAAATTTCACCAAGCAGAAGAAGTTGAGTGTCACAGAAAAACCAGAATTCGCATCTCCCATCGAAACGGGGAAAAATGCGGGAATAAGGCAATTCTATGACATTTCCTACAATACCGCTCTCTTTCCAGCGAACTCAAGACGTTGTCAACAATTCTATGAGACAGAGAAATACCATCGTTCAATCATTCCGAAGATTCGGGCTTTGCGACATTGGTGTGTCGATGAAACCAAGGTTTGAGGAGCAAGCCCTGATCTTCAGCGCGAGAAACCTACTATGAATTTACTGACCTCCAAGCCCGGCAGGAGTGAAACCGCTTGCTCAGGCAACTGGCTGTCATGGTCGGAATTTGTGGATTCTTCTGGTAGTTTTTGCCTGATCAATGTATATTTCTACATTGTGAATCGACCTGCAGGGACTGCCTTCAAACCAAGGATTGAGCAAGGATTGAGTTAGTCGAATAGCCATTTTGATCAGCAATGTGAATCTTGGCTGTTGTCAGTAAATTTCACAAAACAATCCGCAGAAATTTATTTCCAGACGTATGAACTCCCGACATCTTCGGGAACAACGTTTTTCGAGAACTTCAAGAACAATTCTTTTCGGTGATTTAGCAAACGGGTAAGTCAACGAAAACCAGACAGTGAAGACAAGCCAGCGAAGATGTGTTTCTAGAGCAAGTCAATTTTTTGCCTGTACGTCCTGCCTCGTGGCGAGCACTCTATGAAATCATGAAAATGATCTTCACGGGCAAGACAAGCATTGAAAATGCTCTCATCTCTCAATTTCTCTTGGAACAATGGAGATTCGGCAAATGGACGATCGACAAGTCGAATTAGCCCAGTCGTCGGGACAACGTGGACAATTGCCAGAAGGAACACGACGACGACTGGAAGAGTTCCAAAAGCGTGTCCGATTCATCAAGATCGCAGAAGGACTGCTCGCTGGACTTTTTGGCTTAGCAGTTTCTTACTTGCTGGTCTTCGTCCTGGACCGGTTCTTTGACACCCCCGCTCTACTTCGTGCTGCGATTCTGATTGTCGGTGCACTGGGGATGGGCCTTTTTCTACCGTTGAAACTCCACCGGTGGATTTGGGGCACACGAACAATGGAACAGGTTGCTGGCTTGGTGCGAATCAAGTTCCCCCGGTTGGGCGACCAACTCCTTGGGGTTGTTGAACTGGCCATGAGCGAACGGCACACCACTGACAGTTCCGCGTTGACGCAGGCTGCTATCAATCAGGTCGATGCGACTGTCAAAGACAAAGACCTTCTCGATGCCGTCCCGGATCCACAACATGGGTTCTGGTTGAAAGTCGCTGCCGTTCCGCTAGCCCTGATGTTGACTTGTCTCGTGATTGTCCCCGCTGCCGGAACAAATGCATTGACCCGTTGGTTGACCCCTTGGAGGAACGTTGACCGTTACACCTTCGCGCAAATCGACCAACTGCCCTCAGAAATCGTGGTTCCACATGGTGAAGAGTTTTCCCTGAAAGCAAAGTTGGGCGAAAAGACACGCTGGTCTCCGAAAACAGGAACGGCGAAATCGAGTGCAACCCGTGCTGCCATCACCACCGACCTCAAAGATGGCGAGTACGAATTCTTGATTCCTGCTCAAACAACTGAATCTCATGTCAACGTCCGGATCGGTGATGTTCGTGAATCTGTCCGGGTTCAAACAGCAACTCGCCCCGAACTCAAAGAGATGCAGGCATCGATTCAACTGCCAAAGTATCTTCAGTATTCACGCAACTTGAAGACGGACGTTCGAGGAGGAGTCATCTCTGTCGTAAAAGGATCTGAGGTCGACTTTGCTGCGACGATCAATCGAATCCTCAAAGAGGGAGCCGCTCTTGGCGAAAGCTCAAAAATCGACGGTGATCAGCTCTTCATTTCTGAAGTCAGTGTTGCTGACTCTGGCTATTTGACATTGCGCTGGAAAGACGAACTGGGTCTGACGCCGAAGGACGATTTTAAACTGAAGATCAACGCCGTCGATGATGCAGAACCAAGTGTCTACTGCCAACAGGTTGATCCTCGGCAAGTCGTTCTTTCCACCGAAACGATCTCGTTTGAACTTTCGGCAAGCGATGACTTCGGGCTGAAGAACGTGGGACTCCGCTGGGAAGGGATTCAAGACGCCCTCCATAATCCAGATCCAGACAACGGTGAAAAAGTGGTCAGTGTCGGCCAACCGGAGGCGGTCACGCTCTCCGCAACAGCGACTTTCTCTGCCGAAGCAGATCAAGTTCGCCCGCAAGCACTGAAAATTCAGGCGTTCGCAGAAGATTATCACCCGGAACGAGGACGAGCCTTCTCGCCGACTTATGTCCTTTATGTCATGTCTCCACAAGACCACGCAATTTGGCTCTCAAATCAACTCAGAAGATGGGCCAGCTTAGCGGATGATGTTTACGAGGAAGAAGTTCGCCTGCATGATGCGAATCGAGAAATCCGCCGCATGTCCAGAGACGAAATCCAATCCAAACAGGTCCAGCAACAACTCAAAAGCCAGGCAACAGCAGAGAAGTCTAACGCCATGCGGCTCGATGCCGTGACAACTCAGGGAGAAGTGCTGATTCAACAAGCTGTTCGCAACCCAGAAATGTTGGTGGGCCATTTAGAAACATGGGCTGAGGCACTCAAACAGCTTCGTGATATTTCAGAGAATCGCATGCCCTCTGTCGCAGACTTACTCAACGATGCTGCTCAAGCAAAATCGACAGCCAAACCCAAGCCGGGAGCAGGGAAACCGAGCAAATCCGACTCTGCCCCCAAAGCTGGAAACAATCGAAACCAAGCGAGTGGGAAGCTTGGTGCCAAAGATGAAGAAGAAGGCCCGGCAGTCCCCAAAGCCCCCAGCATCACCGATGTCGAATCTGGATTTAATAAGCCAAATGAAGCGGAGGCTGGCAAACCGAAAAAGAAAAAACCAAGCACCGGAAAACTGGGATTGCCATCGACCGTGCTAAACGGAGGACCAAAGCCAGAGCCCAAAGATGACGAAGAAGAGGAAGGGGCCGATGAACAAGTCGACGAAGCAGTCGAACTTCAAGCCGGCCTGATTGATGACTTCAATAAGATTCGAGAAGACTTGCAAGCCATTCTGGACGACCTGGAAAACAGCACGTTCGTTAAACGGTTCAAAGCTGCTTCTCGGCGACAAATGGAAATTGCCAAAAGCTTGAACCGCACAGTCTTCAAAGGGTTCGGTGTCACGTCGGATGAACTCGACCAGCGTCAGATCGAACAGTTAGCCAACATTGCAGAATCTGAAGTTGCTCAAAGCCGAAATGTCTGGGAAATTCAATCCGATCTCGAAGCCTATTTTGGTCGGAAAAAAGACGAGAAATTCAAACGCATCCTGGATGAAATGAAAGAACTTGAACCGGTCGCCCAACTCAACGAGCTGGGTGAGCGAGTCCAGGAAAACCTCTCGGGTGAAGCCATCGTTCGTGCAGAATTCTGGGCAGACACACTCGATCGTTGGGGCGAGGAACTGGTCTCTCCATCGAACTGCGGAGCATGCAAAGGTGGAAATTCCGTCAGCCTGCCACCTTCGATTGTCCTCGAAGTCATGCGGATTATCGAAGCCGAAACAGACCTGCGCGAAGAAACTCGTTCACTTGAACAATCACGGGCAGCGATGGAAGTCGACCAATATGACACCCGCGCAAAGCTGCAGTCAACAACCCAGTCTCTGCTTCAAAAACGAACGGAAGATGTCGTCAAAGATATTCGTGCACTCCCTGATGGCGAGAAGAACTTTTCGAAGGAAATTCAAATCGTCACAGGAGCCGCACTGGCAATGAACGACGCAACCCAAATCCTGAAACGCCCCGACACTGGCCCCGAAGCAATCGCGGCGGAAACCGAAGCGATTGAACTTCTGCTCCAATCCAAACGAGCCAACCCAAACGGTGGCGGTGGTGGCGGCGGATCGACTCCAGGCGGCGGTGGTGACGGAGACACACAACGTGTCGCGCTGGCAACAATCGGAGCCACTTCCGATCCAAACGCAAAAGTCAAGGATCGCACCGTTGACCAATCGAGCGGAACCACCTCAGAGAAGCTTCCTGAAGAATTCCGCAACGGACTTGATGCGTTCTTCAACGCTTTGGAGAATCAAAATTAATGACTGATGTATCCATCAATGACATTCATCTCAAACACATCATGAACAAGCTTCGCCTTGGCTGCTTCGTTCTGCTTGCTGGATTCCTGCTGTCAACATCCGCAACAGCACAGGATTCAGAGCTTCGTTACGGAGACGAAGTCCCCGCAGAAGTTGAGGAAGTTTATCAGCGAGGCTTAAACTGGCTGGTTGAAAATCAATCCGAAAATGGATCTTGGGGCGGCTCTCAGATCGGTCATGGCGGCTCTGGAAATTCCGGGATCACGGGCATGTGTGTGATGGCGTTTCTCGCCAGCGGA
The DNA here is from genome assembly GCF_007744255.1 of Thalassoglobus polymorphus. GTDB lineage: Bacteria > Planctomycetota > Planctomycetia > Planctomycetales > Planctomycetaceae > Thalassoglobus > Thalassoglobus polymorphus. Next base: position 3,586,637 of record NZ_CP036267.1, read on the forward strand.
GAAGACCCAAACTTCGGGAAGTATCATAAAAATATCTGTGCAGCTGTTCGAAATCTCATTCGCAGCCAGGATGCGAAAACAGGATACCTCCCGGGAAGTATGTACCACCACGGGTTCGCAATGTTGGGGCTTTCTGAAGTGTATGGCGTGCTTGATGACGACCTCGTCTGGCAGGGAGAAACCGATCTCACCCACAAACGGACAATTGGAGAAGCACTCGAACTCGCGGTTCGCTGTGCTGTCACTTCGCAGAAAAACAATCAATGGGGTGCATGGAGATATTCTCCAGAATCGAACGATGCCGACACGTCCGTTTCGGGTGCAGTCCTCATGGGATTGCTGGCAGCGAGAAATGCCGGAATCAAAGTCCCCGACGAATCCATCGACAAAGCACTGGAATACTTTGCAAAAATGACGACGAAGCAAGGGAGTGTAGGGTACTCAGGCATTGGCGGCGGCGGGTCGAGAAATTTGCAAGCCATTTCAACCTTGGTGCTTTCCATCGGTCATCGAAAAGACATCGAGCAGTTCGCCGGTCTGACGAAACAAATCACAAATAATCTTGAATATCCCGGGAACAGCTACCCCTTTTACTTCCGCTACTATATGGCTCAAGCATTGTTTCAAGCCGACTTCGAGTCCTGGAAAAAGTGGAACCAGCTCAACGTTCGCCAGATCCATGACATGCAAGGTGATTCCGGGAGTTTCCGCAGCCAACATGGCGAGGCGTACGGAACAGCAATGTCGATGCTTGCACTCGCCTTGAATTACCGATTTCTACCGATCTACGAACGGTAGAAATCGCTTTGCTGAGAAATAGATGAGGCCCCATCCAATGATGAATGCTTCTTTACAGAAGCTTGCTCTGCCGTGTGCAACTGCAGACCAAGCTTCGCTGTTGTTCAAGACTCAACAACAGCTTAGGCCCAAACGCCACCCTGCACTCCTCCGATCACTGTGCGCAATTGGACTTGTGTTGGCCTTACCCGCATTGGGACTGGGGCAACCCGCAGACAAGCCAGCCGCAGCTGCTAAGACTGAGGCCGCTGTGGAAGCCGCCGAAGTTGCTGAAGTTGAAGCTGCTGCTGAGGCGGTCGCAAATCAGGTCGAAGCGCTCCTGAAAAAGCCCGATAAGAAAAATGCCGGAATCCCCCTTCCCGTACCGGTATCGCTGGGGACCCCCGTCATTCAGAAGACAACGCTCTTCTGGGGGAGTGGCGATTCCCTCACTGGAAAAATTCTCTCAGCCGACCCGGAAGCCATTACTTGGGATTCCGAGCTTTTTGTGGACCCATTGAAGATCGAAATCTCCGCACTCTCTGCTGTCCGCTTCCCGGATCACCAGGAAGCCTCGCCACTGAGGGAGCCATTTCGAATCTCGATGTCGAATGGCGATGTCCTCTTTGGAAAGATGATCTCTGCGACAGAAGAATCGATTCAGTTCCACAGCAACCGGCACGGTGAATTCAGTTTGCATCGAAACAAAATCGAAAGCATCAAGCGAGTCGACACTCCAGACTTAATTTACCTGGGGCCGCGTGGTCTCGAAGGTTGGGAAAAGCCACAAAATTCTGATGAGCAAAATGCGTGGCGTGCACTCAGCAATGGTCACCTCACAACAAGCTCACCGGATCGTGGAATCTATCATCAGATTGACTTCCCGGAAAAGGCAGAGATTGAACTCATCATCGAATCGTCGAAATTACCACACTTCATTTTTGCACTCGGACAAAACCGAACATCGTGTGTGCGTGTTGAAAGCTGGGCGGAAGTCCTTGTCGTCCTGTCCCGCTTTCAGTTTCAGGAAGTCAGCACGCTCGAATCGAAAACAACACGAGTTCACTTAAATCTCTTTTTGGACCAGGCAAATAACCGGCTGTCGATCTACTCCAATTCTGGGGACAAACTCACAGAAATCGTAGACAAACGAGGATTCTTCCAACCAACCGGTATTCAGCTTTGGAATCGAGAGGGAGACCTGACACTCAACTACCTGAGAGTTGATCGCTGGAATGGTGAACTCCCCAAACCGTTAAAAATTGGTCAATCTCGCGTGCAAACAACTGACGGAAAAGTGATCTACGGAACACTTCCCAACTTCTCGTCCGGGACCGATGTCATCAAGATTCGAGGGGAGAGCGAAGAGCATGAAATCAAAATCTCGAATCTCTCGAACATCATTGTCAACGATGGCTCAACTGCGGAACTCAAGCTGAGCGCGACGAATGTTGCCTGGAAAGAAGGCGGTTTTCTTTCTGGAGAAATTAAGTCGATTCATGAGGATCGAATTGAAATACAGACTCCCTATGCCGACGGAACAATTGCTTCAACGTTATCGGGAATTCAACGAATTAGCTTCCCCAATAATGCCGAACCTCCTCAAAACTCCGACCAACTTTTCTTTGAGGGAGGCTCGCTGCACGGAGAACTCGTCATTGATGGAGAAACAGAAGACCCAATCCGCTGGACTCCGGTCGGTGGCCTCAACGCAAGTGCACTCTCCGCAAAAGGCGAAGCTCGATTTGTGCGATCTAAAAAGGGGCAGGAACTCAGCATCAATACCGATCAATATCCTGATGTCCTCTATCTGCTCAACGGAGATGTGATCCCTTGCTCACTCAAAAGCGTGATGGAAGAGAAGTTATTACTTTCTGTTCCGTTCTCCGAGGTCAAAGAAATTCCGATGAGCCATGTGAAAGCCGTGGAACTCACATCAGCTGGAAGCGTGAAACATGCAAACTTCACAAACCAAGGCTGGAAGCGAGTCACCGGTCGCCCCAACCTGACCGACACGTCCTTGACGTTCCGTACGTCGGGAGCCTTCGGAAACCCCTCAATCATGACCGGCGATCTGGTGAAGTTTAAGGTCAACTGGGGCTCACAGCAGTATTCGCAGTTGATCGTTCAACTCTTTGGAAAAAATCTCAACATTGATCCAGAAGCCACCAGCGTTGCGATTCACGTAAACGGAGACAAAATCTGGGTCGAAGAGCATGAAGCGATCGCTCAAAATGCACGCATGTTAGGCAGAGGCTTCAATCCGGGAGATTCCAAAAAATCTGAAACTGTCACATCTCCAGAGGGAACAGCCGAAGTGACACTTGCCGTTCGGGAAGGTCAAATTCATGTAGTGATCAACGGAACGCAGCTGAAATCGATCAAGTTGAAAAATCGCCGATTGAAAAGCCGCAGCCTCATCTTCCAAGCTAATATTACTTCCGTCACACGAAATCTGTCATACGGGAAAAATCCACTCACCCGCGGAATTGTTGTCGAAAACTTTGAGGTCCGGAACCATGATGGCGCCTCAGCCAAGCAATTCATTCTTGAAGAGACACGAGACCGAACGTTACTCATCCCAAGATTCCGTAGAGACAATCCTTCGACTCATGTGCTACTGGCTCCCAATGGAGATGTGCTTCGCGGGAAACTGCTGAACATCACCGAACAGCAGGTTCGGTTTGAGTCTCAACTCGAAGATTTCGGTTTCGATCGCGAGCGAGTGGCCGCTGTTATTTGGCTTCATCCTCCAAAGCAGGGCGAAGACGAAAAGCCAGACACCAAAATCGCAGAGGTTCATCCCGAAATTCAACTCCGCTTCGGTCGAGGATTTTCGCTCAGCATGGACCCGCAAAAAGTGGTCGACAATCAACTTATTGGAACCGCTCAAAGTCTGGGAGAATGCTCGATTCCGGCAGGTTCAATCCAGGAAGTCAATCTCGGCGATGCGACTTCGGTTTCCGAAATTGTCTCTTATTCACGGTGGATTCCAAAGTTCGCTGCCGAACCAGATTGGGAACTTCCTGAGAGTGATGGATCGGGACCGGCCCATCAACTTGTAGGGACGACTGCAGAAGATTTTGAACTCGCCGGCCTGGACGGAAAAACATTCAAGCTCAGCGATCATAATGAAAAGGTGATTGTCTTGGACTTTTGGGCTTCCTGGTGCGGTCCCTGCGTTGCAGCCTTGCCCGATTACATTGAATCGACCTCGGGGTTTGATCCCGAAAAAGTCATCTTCGTTGCCGTCAACTTACAAGAATCTCCGCAAGTTGTCCGAAAATTCCTGGATGAAAAAGGGCTTTCTCCACAGGTGGCAATGGACGAATCAGGTGCCATCGGGAACCGGTTTCGTGTCTCCGGAATTCCGCACACTGTTGTACTCAGTCCCGGTAAAACAATCGAGCAAGTCCACATCGGCTACCGCCAAAATGCCGGACAAAATCTTCGTCAAACAATCGAAAAGATTCTCGACGGAACATGGGAACGTGCGGCCCCGACAAGCACAAAAGAAGACGAAAAGAAAGACGAAGATACTGCGGACGGAAAATAGTCGTTTCTAAAACACTTTCGTGTTTCTTGTGTCTGTAAAGAACGCGTTTCACCAGCGAAATTACTGTACGCCACGAGGCTGAACATAAAACCAACTTGGGATTGGGTCCAGCGACCTCTTCACAATACAGAAAAAGTTACTTGGTCGATTGATTTGGCAAACGCAATTTCATAATCACCCAGCCAGCAGAGACAGCTTCTTTCCAATTGATTTTGGTGACCCCAAATCTTCGTTCCTCGAATTTGATTGGAACTTCGGTAAAGGTCGCGTTCACTTTGCGGAGCCGATACAGGATTTCTTCCTGAAACGCATAACCTTTGGCTTGAGACTTCGCCCAGTCAAACTCTGCCAGTTTGCTCACTCTGTAACAACGAAAGCTTCCGCTGTTGTCTTTCGTTTTCAGCCCTAAAAGAGTCCGGGCGTAGAAGTTGATTCCACGACTCATGAAGTGCCGCTTCGGTCCCCAGCCAACAATTTCTCCGCCAGCAACATACCGGGACCCAATCACACAATCGAAATTCGCTGCCTGTTCGACCATCGCAGGAATAAACCGGGGAGGATGTGAGAAATCGGCATCAAGATTGAGAAGCAAGTCGTAACTGTTTTCAATTCCGAACTGAAAAGCGCGAACAGTCGCGGTCCCTAAACCGAGTTTCCCTTCACGATGGATCGCGTGAATTTTCGGATTCTCAGCCGCGAGCGAGTCAACATATTCGCCGGTCCCATCCGGAGAATTATCATCGACAACCAAGATCGATGCATTGGGAGCATACTTGAAAATTTCAGGAATGAGTTCTTCAAGATTTTCACGCTCGTTATATGTACAAAGCGTGATCAGCAATGACTGAGACATTAGCAAGCAAGCCGTTTCGTTCTAAAGCAAATCCAAGATTGGTCTTTATGTTCTGCCTCGTGGCGAGAAATCTACGAAGTCGAAAAAGTGATCTTCAAGGGCATGACAATACTCTGAAAATGCTCAATGACATTTTGACGCTACTCGCGTCCGGGAGTTGCGAAGCGATGAGTCGGAACTGGACGCCCTGGTCGGAAACGTTGTGTTTGACGGAACTCCGCGGTGAGATTGAATTCCTTTGCAACCGCGCTCACGGATTCATTCACAAAGTCTTCAAGCAATTCAGGATCGCAGGCAACTCGTGCATTGACGATCACTTCCGCTTGCTTGACGTTGCACTTGGATGGGAGCGAAAGTTCAGCTTGCGTCTGGCTGCTGATCAGGTTGGCGACTCCGAAGAATCCTTCCCAAAGACCAATCACTTTGAGATGAGCCGGTTCGAGTTCGGCGTTCAGAAGTTGTGACTGCAAGTGTTGAACAACTCCTAGAAGAGCTTGATCAAGTTCAAATTCCTCATCGGATCGGAGTGTCAGACTACTGTTGAGCCAGCCAAGTTCAGCCTCTCCGTCAGCATAAATATCGTAATCGATATCTAAGATTTTATGGCCGAATTCACCTTGTTGAGTCAGGAATTCAACCAGTTCATCGAATCCTTCCCCCGTCTTCGCGGACATGCGAATCAACGGGGTCTCTTCGAATTGCTCTTTGCAAAGTGAAGTGATTTCGTCGACTTCTTCTGGACTGAGTTCATCGATCCGATTGATCAGAATGACATCGGCTTCTTCGAGTTGTTTCTTGAGAATGTACTCCGCCTTAGGAGAAAACCCACGCCCTTGTTCATTCTTCAGAATGCGAACTCCGTGGCTGGGCTTGAGGATCACTGGATACGGAGCGATTTCAAATTCGGCATCAAAGAGCTGTTTGATCGGCTGAATGACTGTTGCGACCAAATCGGTACAAGAACCGACTGGCTCAGCAAGAATGACGTCGGGACGTTCCTCCACCGACAGGTTGCCCATCGTGTCGATCAATTCATTGAAGTTACAACAGAAACAGGCTCCTGCGACCTCACCCACGTCGAACCCTTGGCTGCGAAGCGTGTTGGTGTCGACCAGATCAGTTGCCTGATCATTCGTCACGATGCCGACATTGAACCCTTCTTCCCGGTAATGGGCAGCCAAGCGACCGAGAGTGGTCGTCTTCCCCGCACCCAAAAAACCGCCGACCATAATGTAACGAATTCGATGAGTCATGTTTGTTTGTCGTCTATGGCTAAAGATGAGAATCAATGTCGCGGTGGAGTATAGCAGTCGCGTAACCAGCTTTCATTTCACGATCAAGCGATGAGATCGTGCGCAACGTGTCCTTCGACATCCGTCAGGCGGAAGTCTCGACCGGCGTGGCGATAAGTCAGCCGTTCGTGATCGAGCCCGAGCAAGTGCAGGATTGTGGCATGAAGGTCGTGCATGTGGATTTTATTTTCGACCGCTTCATGCCCGAACTCATCGGTCGCTCCGTACTTGAATGCCTGTTTGACTCCACCGCCAGCCAGGAAGTGGGTAAACCCTTTCGGATTGTGATCGCGCCCATCGGCCCCTTGCGAAAACGGATTTCTTCCAAATTCTCCGCCCCACCAAACGAGCGTATCTTCGAGGAGGCCGCGTTTTTTCAAGTCAATCAACAATCCTGCAACAGGTTGATCGGTTGCTTTCGCATGGATTGCGTGACGCTCCATTTTGCTGTGCTGATCCCAACGTGGATTCGACCCGTTGTCACTGTAATTCACCTGAACGAAACGGACCCCCTGCTCCGCCATGCGTCGCGCCATGAGACATTGCCGCCCAAAGTCTTCAGTCTCTTTCTGGTCAATGCCATACAGCTTCATCGTTGACTCGGACTCTTCCGACAAATCGAGAAGTTGCGGAGCGTGCATCTGCATTCTCCAGGCAAGTTCATAAGAAGAGATGACGGCCTCGAGTTCAGAATCCTGGCGACTTCCGAGTTGCGATGCGTTTAATTCTCGCAAAAGTTGAAACTGCTTCTCCTGAACTGGTTGATCAAAAAACGGGTTCTGAATGTGTCGGAACTTTACTTGGTGGCTTGACTGTTCCGCTCGTCCAATCGCAGTTCCTTGATAACAGGCAGGTAAAAAGGAATTCGAGTAATTTCTTGGTCCACCATTGGCAGACGATGGTGAGATCGTCACAAACCCGGGCAGGTTATTGTTCTCGGTGCCGAGGCCGTAGTTGATCCACGACCCCATTGAGGGACGAATGAGATTGAGAGCACCGGTATGCAGAAACAGCGTACTCGGTCCGTGTGCAACTCCATTGGTATGCATACTATGCACAAAACAGAGATCATCGACCCGCTGTCCGATGTGTGGAAACAGGTCTGAAACTGCGTGTCCTGTCTCGCCGTATTGACGAAACTTCCACAGTGGTTTCATCAAGGTTTCTTGATCACCCGAATTCCCTCGCGCCATTTTTCTGGCATCACGAAATTCAAACTTCTCGCCGTGATGCTTTTCCAGAATCGGCTTATAATCAAAGCTATCGACCTGGCTGGGGCCACCTTGCATGAAAAGAAAGATGACCCGTTTCGCCTTCGCAGGAAACATCGGCTGCTTGGCCGCTAACGGATTCTCACTCGCCACAGCAAGAGAATCAGACTCTGCGGAGGCAAGCCCGTGAAATGCAAGCGAACCAAACCCACATGCAGTGGATGCAAGCCAGTTTCTTCGGTTCAGCAAATTCATCATGTGTTCAGACCACTGTTTGACAAAGTTGAGACACATTCAAGTTAGCACATATATTCTCTTCTTGCGAGATGCTTTGCTTTCTCCACTCGAACCTTCAAGTCAGTCAGCGATTTCTGTTTCAGCCAATAACCCGGCGAGACCGATTTCGACGACATTCTTTTGATCGACTCCGCCCGGAACTCCGGCATCTTCAGGACTCAGATGAGCAAAGACGATTTCGGCCTCTGCCACAAGTTCTTCCTCGCAATGTGCCGTGACCGAAGTCATGCCCCCTTCGTCACGGGCATCGGTGAGGGTGGCGGTATAAATCAACTGGTCTCCCGGACGTACCGGACGATGAGATTTGAACTTTGGAACTTTGGCAAGAAAGACAAGATACTTAAACTTGTGGCTTTCCCCTAACAAAATCCCTCCGGTCTGGGCCATCCCTTCAATGATAAGTGAACAAGGCATGACCGGGAATCCGGGGAAATGGTCGTGCAAGTGCTCTTCAGCAAGTGAAACATTTTTCACCGACTTGGCCTGTTTTCCACTTTCGAACTCGATGAATTTGTCGATCCAGAACCAGCGCATTAAATTTTCCTTCAGCAATTGAAGCCAACTTTCACAGGCCCCGAATATACGAAAATCCGACTGCACAAAACATCGTGCAACCGGATTCGATTGTCAAATTGCAACCAACAAGCTTAACCGTCGAGTTTGCTACCGATGAACTTGCAAAGCATGTCAACAGTATACAAGTTTTGAACGTTTTCGACTTTTGGATCTTCCGCAAACTTATCGATGTCCGCGTGAGGAAGTTTTGTTCGCATCGCGGCGATTCCCTCAGCGTTGATTTTGCCGTCTTCGACATACCCGGCATCGGCGGACATCAGATCTTCGGGGAAAAGTTCCGCACGAGGAATCTTGAGTTCGAATGCTTTTTCCAAGCGGAAAACAATGTCCAGAAAGTCGATGGACTCTGCTCCAAGGTCACCGACAAGAGTTGCCTCTGGAGTCACTTCGTCGTCATCGACGCCAAGTGCGTCTTCCAGAACCTCTTGAATTTTTTCGAAGATTTCTTCTTGATCAGCCATTTCCACGAGCTCCGATAGTAAGTTGTTGAGAGTCAGTCATGACGTGATGACCGATGTTACCCACAAGGTGATCGACGTCGATGTTCTCTCGTAAATCAAGTCTGTTGATTCGAAACAATTCCGAATCTCTCCTCACCGACAAATCCAACCATGTCTATTCGATGACGACGGTGAGGAACGTCACGAACTTCATCACAGTATGAAGAATGAAAAGTGTATGAAAAATTAAAACCGGATGAATATTGAAAACTGAAACGATTCTGTCACTCGAGCAGTTTGCTCTACCGTGTGTCCGTGGAGAACGCATTTCTCTAGTGAAAATGCTGTTCGCCATGAGGCAGATCCTGCAAACCAATTCAAAAGATGCTCTAGTATCGACTATTTAACTGTCACGTCCCAGAGAGAGAACTCAACCGAAAGCGGAATTTCTTCCCAATCGGCTATTTTACCGGTTCGTCTCAACACAACTTTTGAGAGCGACACATTTGATTGAGTCAATTTTCGCTAAGTCCGGCATTGCTTGCAATATCGGTCTCAATGAAGCATTTCTCTGACGAATTTTAGAAACCACCTAAAGTCAGGCCACCATCGACAGTCAAGACGTGTCCGGTAATGTAGCTGGCTTCATCACTCGCCAGGAAGAGGACTGCATTAGCAATATCTTCCGGCAAACCAAGACGGCGAACCGAGATTCGCTTCTTAATTTCACCTTCAGCGGCATTTCTGACCGCTTCGGTCATGTCTGTCTCGATAAATCCGGGAGCAACTGCGTTCACAGTCACGTTTCGACGTCCGACTTCTGTTGCGAGGCAGCGAGTCAGTCCCTGAATTCCGCCTTTACTGGCTGCATAATTGACTTGTCCCTGATTTCCAAATTCCGCAGCCACACTGGAAATATTGACAATTCGTCCGTATCGCTGGGACATCATTTGTCGCATGACTGATTGTGCGAAGTTGTAAACGCCGGTCAGGTTCGTGTCGATCACGCTTTGCCAGGCATCTTTTTCCATGATGGCGAGCAGACCGTCATTGATGATTCCGGCATTGTTCACGAGGATGTCGAGTCGTTCCCACTTATTGACGACCTCTTCAACAATGCGTTCTGCATCTTCCTTACTTGAGACATCACCTTGAATTGCGAGAACTTCGAGACCAGTTTCTGAGAGTTCGGAGACCATCGCGTCCGCCGATTCTTTACTGGAACGGTAGACAAAGGCAACTTTTGCGCCAGCTTTAGCAAGTGTTTCGACGATGCTTTTGCCAATTCCACGGCTTCCACCAGTGACTAGAGCAACGCGCCCCTCTAAATTTAACATAACAGTCTTTCAAATCTTTTGAGGTTCTGCGATGGCTCCCATCGCCGTAATTTGTCTTTCCAAATCCACAAACATCGGATGGTATTTCGAGTCTCGTGCCACTTTCACTGAATTGAAAAACTAAGATTTCGCAGATTCAGCCTGTGGATAAAGCACATTGAAGAGAGTTTTGATCGATTCCGTTTGAACTGCATCTCCCGAGGCTATACTCGGGTATTCATCGGCTAAATTGAACTGCTTCAGAATCAACTTCGCTGTGATAACGTTCGTTTCACCGACATTTCCGCTCGCTTTGAACGTCCAGGTCGATTCGTCGTTTTTCTTCTGCAGCTTGCTTTGAATGGTGATCGTATCACCCGGCTTTACGAAGCTGTTGAATTTCACAGCCTTTGCTTCGTCCAATAAAACCGTGCTGTAGCGAAAGTCTTCGGAATACCGCATCAACCACGCACTGGTTTGCACAAGAGCTTCCACCATGAGAACCCCTGGCATCACAGGAAATCCAGGAAAGTGATCCTGCAGGTATTCCTCAGCCAAAGTCAGGTTCTTGGCAGCTGTGATCGACTCACCTGCCTTGAGTTCAGTAATTTGGTCAATCAGTGAAAACCGCATTTGCTGCTTTACAATTATGGGAATCCAGAAGAACAATACATCCTGACCAAGAGGTGGAAAGACTTCCATTCATAAAGAAATTCCTCCATGCTTGGTGAGTCGAGTCTGCGCGCAACTACACCGAACACGCCTCCCAGCGATTTCGTCACTATAGAAAACCGATTCAACAGTGACAACCACTTTCAAGTGTTCAAACGACTCTCATTGACAATTTCTCGCGGGTGAGACGGCAAGATTTGACAATTCGTTAGTAAATGCTCATTGTAAAGAGCTCGCCCACATTCACAAACTCTTTGCACCTCTCCGAACTGGAATCATCTCTACGTTTGAGAGCTCAAATCATTGAGAGGTTCAGCGTTTGCGAAACCAGTTTCAGGTTTATTGCATCAGTTCAATTCGTTTGGGATTCTCATGACTTCAACGACACTTCATCGCCGTCGGTTTTTACAAACAACTGCCGCCATCGGGGCATCAGCCTTGTTGCCATCTCTCGGGTTGGCGGCTGATAAAAGCCCACTTTTCAAGATCTCTGTCGCGCAGTGGTCACTTCATAAGGCTCTCTTTGCCAAGAAAATTGACAACCTCGACTTTGCCCAGATTGCAAAAGACGAATTTGACATCGATGCCATCGAATACGTGAACCAGTTCTTCAAGGATAAAGCTAAAGACAAGAAGTATCTCGCTGAAATGCACAAACGGGCGGCTGATCATGGGGTGAACAGCCTGCTGATCATGGTTGACGGAGAAGGTCAACTGGGAGCCCGAGAGAAAGCGAAACGTGCGCAAACAGTTGAAAACCACAAGAAATGGGTCGAAGCTGCAGCGAACCTGGGATGTCATGCAATTCGAGTCAACGCAGCCAGTAGTGGAACTTACGAAGAGCAAATTGAGTTGGCTGCCGACGGTTTAAATCAATTGACACAATACGCATCGACGTACCAGCTAAGAGTGATCGTTGAAAACCATGGCGGATATTCTTCGGACGGAGCATGGCTTGCAGAAGTGATGAGGCGAGTCAATCACCCGCACTGCGGAACTCTCCCAGACTTCGGCAACTTCAGAGTCAGAGGGAATTCATGGTATGACCGCTACGAAGGTGTGAAAGAGTTGATGCCATACGCCCACGCGGTGAGTGCCAAGTCCCATGATTTCGACGAGAATGGAAATGAAACGCGAACCGACTACAACCGCATGATGGACATCGTTCTCGATGCGGGATACCGAGGGTATGTCGGAATCGAGTACGAAGGTTCTGCCCTGGATGAGTATGCAGGAATCAAAGCAACCAAGAAACTCCTTGAACGGACACGCAACGAACTGACAAAAGTCTATGGTTAAGCTCTACGCAGGAGTCGATGTTGGCGGCACATCGATCAAGTGCGCGCTGGGAACAAGTGACGGGACGCTCCTCAAAGAGGGAGCGATTCCCACAGACTCGCATGAAGGGCCGGATGATGTTCTGCGCCGCATCGGGGAACACATTAACGCACTTGTCAGAGAAGTGGGCGGAGATTCCGTGACAGCGCTCGGGATGGGATTGCCCGGCTTGGTAGACGTGCATCAAGGCATTACGCGATACCTTCCGAACATGACGACTCATTGGCGAGACGTTCCCGCAGCTGCAAAACTTTCAGCGATTGTCGATTGTCCCGTTCGGCTGTTAAACGATGTGCGAACTGCTACTCTCGGCGAACTCACATTCGGGCGAGGAAAGTCCGTGGACACGATGGCTTTCATCGCAATCGGAACCGGCATCGGCGGCGGCATTGTGATCGATGGGAAACTGCGACTGGGACCGATGGGAGCAGCAGGCGAAATCGGACATCAAACAATTGACCGGACCGGTCCGTTGTGTGGATGTGGAAACCATGGTTGCCTCGAAACACTGGCAAGTGGAACGGCATTGACCGCTGAAGGTGTTCGTTTAATGTTGATGGGGCTCGCTCCCAATTTGCATGAGCTCGTCGATGGCGATCCGGGTGAGATTTCCGTTGAACTCATGGGACAAGTCGCAAACCAGGATGATCCCGTACGCGATGCAATCCTCAACGCCGCAGCTGACATTGCCATCGGTGTCGCCAACATCATCACGACAATTCACCCGGAACTGATCGTCATAGGTGGAGGTGTCGCGAATCTGGGGGCACTCCTTCTTGATCGGATTCGTCAAGATGTTGAAGACCGAGTGGGACGCCTGTTCCCCGTTGACGACATCCGCATCGAGCGTTCACTACTGAAAGAAAAAGCTGGCGTGCTTGGTGCTGTTGCCTTGGGAATTCATGGGCTTCCAGCTTGATCCCCGGAAATATTCGTCGAACTTTAGAGACGTCTGACAATTCGGACTGTCGAGTAGGCGCAGAGCGAGTGGGTCTCCTAGAATGCCCACCTGAAATCAACACTTGAACATATTTCCTCGGCAATCAATTTTCTTAGGTTGCTGAGACGCAACTTGAAATGAAGAGGTTGTCGATGATTCGGACACTTTTTTTGTCGCTGGTGATGACCGGTCTCCTATGGGGGACCACTCATGCTCAGGAAGAGGGATTCCGTCCAATCTTTGATGGAGAATCTCTCGCTGGCTGGAAAGGTGAAGAAGGTCGATGGGTCGTCAAGGATGGAGCGATCGTCGGTGAAACGACACCAGAAACCCCGCTAGATCACAACACATTTCTTGTTTGGGATCAGGGCGAAGTCGATGACTTCGAACTCCGGTTGCAGTTTCGAATTTCCGGGTCAGACAAAGCCAACAGTGGCATTCAGTTCCGTGGATCTCAACGTGAAGATGGTCACGTCATCGGCTATCAGGCCGACATCGACATCGCTGGAGCCTGGATCGGCTCACTGTACGATGAAGCAACAGGCCGAGGACCTCTCGCAAAACGAGGAAACAAATCGGTCATTGGCGAGGATGGAAAACCGCAACCAGAGCAAGTTGCGGATCCGGCTGAACTCTTCAAAAAAATTGACCTCGATGGCTGGAACGAATACTCGATCACCGCACGTGGCAATCACATCACATTGAAAATCAATGGCGATGTCACAGCTGAAGTTCTTGACAATGATCCAAATGGACTGGATCGCTCCGGGATTCTGGCATTGCAACTGCATACCGGCCCGCCGATGAAAATCGAATTCAAGAACATTCGCTTAAAGCGATTCCCCTTGAAAGATGGTTGGAAGAAAGTTGTCTTCGTCGCGGGAACTCCCAGCCACGGATACTTCTCACACGAACACAACGCCGGTTGTAAATTACTCGCGAAAAAGCTGACTGAATCTGGGCAAAAAATCATTTCAACAGTCTACACCAACGGCTGGCCGAAAGATCCGACAGCCTTCGACAATGCCGATACTGTTGTCTCGTACTGTGATGGCGGCGGCCGGCATTATCTCAACAACAACCTGGAACAGTTTCAACATCTGGTCGATGAGCGCGGTGTCGGACTGGTTTGTCTTCACTACGCAGTCGAAACCGTCACCGGCGATCCCGGAAACAGTTTCCTGAAATGGATTGGTGGGTTCTTCGAAGTTGACTGGTCTGTCAATCCCCACTGGGTTGCGAAGTTTGACAAGCTTCCGGACCACCCGATCACCAATGGTGTCGAGCCATTTGAAATCAGAGATGAGTGGTATTACCACATGCGATTCGTTTCGGACATGAAAGGGGTCACTCCCATCCTGAGCGACTTACCACCGCGCGAAAGTTTGAATCGTCCAGATGGACACCACTCCGGAAATCCACATGTCCGGGCTGCTGTGATGGAACGCAAAGAGCCTCAACATGTCGCTTGGGCGTATGACCGCCCAGATGGAAAAGGTCGCGGCTTCGGTTTCACTGGGGGGCACTTCCATAAAAACTGGGCGAACGACAGTTTCCGGAAAGTTGTCTTAAACGCCATCCTCTGGACAGCCAACGCAGACGTTCCAGAAGAGGGAGTCAACTCGCCAACACCAACACAAGAAGAATTGGAAGCCAACCAAGACTTTCCGAAACCCGGAGCGAAGAAAAAGTCGGCAAACAGCAAAACGACAAACAGCAACAAATCCAAAAGTGCTCCCGCAGATAAATTATCTGGCACAGGGACCAAGCCAGTGGCCTCATCGAAGATTCTGACTTCGAAAACTCCGGGGCATGCCGAAACAATCGAAGCGGATATCACAGGTGCCAAGAAACTTTTCCTCGTCGTCACTGATGGCGGAAACGGTTTCAGTTGCGATTGGGCGGACTGGGCAGAACCTCGGTTGACTCATCCGAACAAGTCCAAACAGGCTCGTGCTGAGAGCGACAAAAACGTTGAAGTTGCAGCTGATGATGAAGTTGCGATGGACCTCACAACTCTCAAATGGGCGTCAGCAGTCAGCGACTGGGGAAAGGTTCAGGTCGGTAAAAACGCTGGAGGTGGGGCTCTCAAGATCAATGGAAAAGCAGTCTCGACCGGCATTGGCGTTCATGCGAATTCGATTATTGAATACAACCTGCCTGAAGGACACAAGTTCACAAAATTCAAATCCCGCGTCGGTCTTGATAACGGCGGAACCGACCAGGCAGGCGGAGCAAGTTCGAGCGTCCAGTTTCACGTCTTTACCGAACGACCGAGCAAGAGTTTTCTCGCGCAGGTCTCTGGAGGTGGAACTTCTGTCGCCGCCGCAAGTCACGAATCTGGTGATGCTGTCGAACAATTAAAAGTTCACGATCAGCTGGAAGCAACACTCTTCGCTTCCGAGCCGATGATGTCAAACCCGGCCTCGATCGACATCGATCACCTCGGACGAGTCTGGGTTTGCGAGGCGATTAATTATCGTGCTTTTCGCAATAAAGACATCATTGGAGATCGTCCTGAAGGAGATCGCATCCTGGTTCTCGAAGACACAAACGGCGACGCGAAAGCAGATAAATCGACAGTCTTCTATCAAGGCCACGATGTCGACTCTGCTCACGGAATTCTGATCCTCCCAACGACCAACGGCAAAGGGCTTCGCGCACTTGTTTCTGCGTTGGACTCAGTCTTCTTTCTGATTGATGACGATGGAGATTTAAAATCGGATCGCAAGGAAATTCTTTTCACTGGAATTTCAGGCGCGCAACATGATCACGGAATTCATGCCTTTCATTTCGGCCCAGACGGCAAGCTCTATTTCAACTTTGGAAACGCTGGAAAGCAGATCAAAGACAAAGAGGGCAAACCGATCATTGACCTCGCCGGGAATGAAGTCAACGATTCTCGCAAACCGTATCAAGAGGGGATGGTCTTCCGCTGCAATCTCGATGGCAGCGAGTTTGAAACGCTCGGTTGGAACTTCCGAAACAACTGGGAAGTCTGTGTCGATTCATTCGGGACAATGTGGCAATCTGACAACGATGACGACGGCAATCGTGGAGTCCGCATCAACTATGTCATGGAATATGGCAATTACGGATATAAGGACGAATTCACAGGAGCAGGCTGGAAGGAACCGCGTACTGGCTGGGAAGAGGAAATTCCTCTTCGCCACTGGCACTTGAACGACCCGGGTGTTGTGCCGAATCTGTTGCAAACCGGACAAGGTGCACCGACGGGAATCTGTTTGTACGAAGGAGAATTGCTGCCGGAAATTTTCCACGGTCAGCCGATCCACTGTGACGCAGGACCAAACATTTGCCGAGCATACATCACCAAGCGAGACGGTGCCGGATACACCGCAGAAGCAGTCGATATCCTCGACGGAGCTTCCAATAAATGGTTCCGACCTTCGGATGTTTGTGTCGCTCCAGATGGTTCCATCCTCGTCGCAGACTGGTACGACCCCGGAGTTGGCGGACACCGAATGCAGGATGCAAAACGTGGCCGAATTTTTCGGGTGGTCCCCAAAGGAAAAGATCTCGCGAACAAATATTCGTCTTCGAAGATCGACGTTTCAACGCCTGAAGGTGCTGTAATAGCGCTCAGTTCACCCAACATGTCTCGACGTTATCTCGGCTGGACTGCCCTCATGGAAATGGGACAAGATGCCTTGCCAGCATTGAAGGTCATGTTGGAGTCAGACAAGCCTTACCTGAGAGCACGCGCCTTATGGGCCATCGGAAAGCTGAACATTAATACTGATGAGCGTTTGGCTTTCATTCTGGCTGCGATGAATGACAACGAAAATCTGGATCAACAAATCACAGCGGCCCGTTTGGCCCGTCAACTTCTGAGTGAAATTCCGGTCGATCAATACACCGGAAAAGTCACGATTGACGAACTGAATCTTGCCTTGGCCCGTGAAGTCTTGATTTCAATGCGGGCTGCTGAGTTACCTGATGAACCGGAACTCTGGGCTAAACTCGCTTCGAAATATGACGGCAAGGACCGATGGTATCTTGAGGCCTTGGGTATTGCGGCAAATGGACAATGGGACGAATGTCTTTCCAAGTGGCTCGACAACGGAGGCGATCCGACCTCGCCAGCGGGCCGCGAGATTGTCTGGAGATCCCGTGCAAGCCGGACTCCTGAACTTCTCGCTGATCTTATCACCAATCCCAACACACCAACGGGCGATTTGCCGCGTCTCTTCCGGTCACTCGACTTCCAAAACAGTGTTGCCAAACAAGATGTCGTTTTAGACCTTGCCTTCAAAGAAATTTCCGGTGTCGACGCAAAAGATATCGCCTTTATCCATGCAGAAGCACTCAACCGCCTGAAGGGTTTTGATCTCGAATCAAAACCGAAATACATGGCAGCCTTGAAGACCACTTTGGACGCCAACGAAGGAACGACGCAATTCATCCAACTCGTCGACAAATTCAACGTGACAGACCGTTACCCGGCTCTGCTGAAAATAGCGCTGGCGAATCCGAATTCGCAAATCGCCGTCGAAGCAGTCACTACGCTGTACAATAAGAAGCAACATAAACTGATCAGAGAATCTCTGGCGAGCGACAATCGTGAAGTGGTCGAGAAGACACTTGCAGCTCTTTCGACAGCTGCGAGTGGGCACAGCAATGGCCCATTGTTAGAAGTCGTTAAGGATGGATCACGACCGATTTGGGCACGCCGTGGCGCGGTGAAAGCACTCGGAGCTTCCCTCCCAGGAGCCAAGGCACTTCTGAAAATGGCTCAGGAGAATGAGTACTCCCCTCAAATCAAGGATGCCGTCGCAGTCACCCTCAACGGCTCACGATGGAAAATCATCAATGAGCCTGCCTCGAAACTCTTCCCACCACCTCCGGGAAAAGAAAACAAGCCGATTCCTGCGATTTCGCAGCTCATTGAAATGAAAGGAAACTCGTCAAACGGACGAGTGATTTTCAACACCACCGGAACATGTAACAAATGTCACAAGGTGAATGGAATCGGCCAGGAAGTTGGCCCGGACCTTTCAGAAATCGGAAAGAAGCTGAGCCGCCCTGCATTATTTGAATCGATCCTGTACCCTTCAGCCGGAATCAGCCACAACTACGAAAACTGGTTGGTCGTCACCGACGAGGGACTGAGCTTCAGTGGTCTGCTGGTGAGTGAGACTGACGAGGAAATCAAAATCAAAGATGAAAAAGGAATCGTCCGGACCATCAAAACATCTGCAGTGGAGGCGAAGAAGAAGCAAGACATTTCCCTCATGCCTGCTGATTTACAAAAACTGATCACCGTTCAGGAACTGGTTGATACAGTTGAGTACCTTCAGTCGTTGAAGGAGAAACAGTAGGGCTTCAATTCCCGCAGTCGTTCTTAACGTTTCAAAAACTCTTTCACCCCACACATGCTGTGCGGGGTGAATCGCTTCTCTAATTATTCAAGGAAGATAACGCCTCCATGATTCGGAAAATCTCAGGGAAATTATGTGACCTACGCGATCAGGGAGCCACAATTGAAGTCGGAGCTTTCGAATACGAAGTTCTGATTCCGGAATTTGTCCGCAGGCAGCTACAAAGCAAGATGGACGAAGACGTCACGTTGATGACAATTCATTACATCGACGGGAACCCGCAAAAAGGTCGTCTCACTCCTCGACTCGTCGGCTTTCTCCATCAGGCAGAGCGAGAATTCTTCGAACTGATCTGTCAGGTCGATGGAGTCGGTGTGAAGAAGGCACTGCAGGCAATGGTCCGACCGGTTCAAGAAGTCGCCATCGCAATCGAAGAACAGGATTCCAAACAGCTGAGCACACTCCCCGGCATTGGACCGGCAGTCGCAGAGAGAATCATCGCGAAGTTGCGTCGCAAGATGGCCAAATTCGCACTGCTTGTCGATCAGGAAGGTCCGGGAGAAAAACGGGGCGACCGAGACTTGCTCAACGAAACTTTCGAAGCTCTTCTGGCACTTGGACACTCACAAAGCGACGCCCGAGAAAAAATCGAAAAGGCGTCTTCATCCAGGAAAACCAAATTCAAATCAGTCGAAGATGTGCTTCAGTTCATCTATACACAGCAGCGACCTGAAGACGCTTAAAGATGCAACATGTCGAAGTTCCTCACAAACCATGGGGAACTTCGACAACTTCAAAATCGCCAGCAAGAACATTTCCAATGTTTTTCTTGTCCGCGAAGTACGTTTTGACACGTCCAGACGCTGATGCCACGAGACAGTAGTGCTAAGACGGATTTTAGATTTGCTTTAGTTGACTGACATCCTCTCCCATCACAGCGTCTCTCCCATCACAGCGTCTCTCCCATCACAGCGTCTCTCCCATCACAGCGTCTCTCTTTGAAGCAGCTTGGTCTTTCAGATCCTGATGGAGGCTGCTTTTCATGCGGAAAATTGTACACTTCCACGAGGCAGGAACGCGCACATTTTTCAAAGAGAGAATTGATCCTGTCGTAGCAGGCGGCCCCGAACCTTTACTCGCGTTGTTGGATGAACACGAACGTTCCTTTTTTATTCGACGTTGCGATATCGAGTAGTCCGTCGCCATTGATATCGGCAACGTCGAATTGAGTTCCGATGCCGGAGTTGTCGTCGATCTGGTGTCTCGTCCAAACCGGTTTGCCATTCTCTCGTTTGAGCTCATACCAGAAGACAACAGCAGGTTCATTTCCGCCCGGGTCTTTCCCACCATGAGCCCAGTGTCGTTTCCCGGTCACGAAATCGGGCAGACCATCCCCATTGATATCCGCCAGCATCAACGCATGCGTCTGCGAAAAGTCTTCTGAGATAAGATGGGTCTCCCACTCAACACCTTTCGGCTTCCCTTCACCTGCAGTCTCTACTCTCTTTTGCTCATGCCACCAAATTCCGTAACGGTGAGCGGACGATGTCAAAACATCGTTGTCTCCGTCCCCATCGAAGTCGTAGACATACATTTGCGCACATGCTTCTCCGAATGGAGCGGGATGCCATTCCCAAGGCTGATCATCTGAGTCATCTGCAGGAGCTTCCCACCAGCCGGAGGTGGTTAAGATGTCATTCCGTCCGTCACCGTTGATATCGCCAGCTCCGACTCCGTGTGAGAAGCGATCTGTTCCGGGAGCACCAGGACCGGAGATCGCGTTGATCTTCCACTCGGCTGTCGGCAAGTCCTTCGGAGTCGCAAAGCCCATAATCTTTTGATCGAAACCACACAGCAACTCACGCACGCCGTCTCCATTGATATCTAATAGCTGCGGACTCTCATTATTGGTCACTGGTGTCAACTGATGTCGCTTCCAGGCTGTCTCCTCTTTGGTTTGTCCAGGATTTTCGAACCACCACGTCGGCTTTCCCGGAAAATCGACAACAACAAGGTCCAGCCAACCGTCGCCGTTCACATCCATCGCAAAGTTGCAGAATGTATTACTGTAGCCCTTGGGGTCAAATTCCTGCTTAGGGACAGTAATCGAATACGGTTGCGGATGAACAAACTGGCCACTTCCAGTTTTCAAAGAGAGTTTTTGCTCTACAGCATCAGTGCTGATACCGACCTGGCTGCTACGATTTTTGAATGGAGATTGTAGCGGGAACCAAACCGACCCGGCTGCGACATCCATGTGTCCATCTTTATTGAAATCTGCAATCGCGCAACCTTCGCTTCGGAAAACGTCATCGAGTTGAATTTTCTTCCAACTGATTTTTTGACCTTCCTCCAATGGAACGGAACTCGGCCAACCACTCGCAGGTGAACCAGCGGCGGGAAATGGTGGAAGCGGATCGAGGAGTTTGATCTCTAAATTACGGAAGCGAACTTCCATCGGATCGCCGGAGTGCAGTTGGACTGCAATTTGTCCGGAGAGTTGCCCCGCATCGTCAACGAGGTCCACAACCTGTTTGCCGTTGAAGAAAATTTGCACTCGGTGTCCGACCGCCCGAATCCGGTACGAGTTCCAGTCACCTTTCTTCACAAGCTTCGAGTTGTCGTTTTTAACGAGTAATCCTCGAGCAGATTCTTCGTAGAGTTTGCCCCACCAACCTTGACCGATATCTGCCTGGTACCCGCGCATCTCTCCATCGGGAAGCGGGACAGACCGGAATTGAATCCCACTATTTCCGTTGTTGGGTTCAAGTTTCACTTCGCAGGAAAACTCAAAGTTATCGAAGAGCATTTCACTAACGAGAAAGGCGTTGTGCTTGAGTCCTTTGGAGCGACCAACGATCTCGCCGTTCTCGACATTCCAAAGTTTTTGGTCTTCTTCCCGAGTTGCTCGCCAGTCATCCAGATTTTTGGCATTGTAAAATCGATTCAAATTTTCTTCGCGAGCTGCCATCGGCACTTGGCGTGTCCCGGAGAGATAGGCGATCAGCGACCGGGCTTCATGATCGCTGAATGGTTTCAGCAGGTCGTCCGGCATCATTGATTGCTCACTTTGCTTCCGAGCTTCAATTTCGTTGACCGGAACCTGCACGAGTTCGTTGGTCGTTTGAATGGTGACCAGTGAACTTGTTTCTTCCTTAATGATCCCTGTGATGACGCGGCCCGAGTCCGTGACGATGACCGCGGGTTGATACTCTTTTGCCATGACAGCGGATGGATCGAGAATGTTCGTCAGCAGATAGTTGTGATCCTTGCGATTCGCTCCGGTGATATCCGGCCCCACTTTGCTGCCGACTCCGTAGAGAGTGTGGCACTGTTGGCAAGTCTTCGCAAAGATGGCCCGCCCCAAGTGAACATCAGGCTTTGCGTGTGAGTCGGAATTGACCAAGCCAAGATATTTCTCAATCAGCTTCTTGCGGTCAACATCGCTCTCACGGACAACTCCCCAAACTTTGTTAAGCAACTCAGTGACTTCAGGGTCATCGAGATTTCTAAGTTGACGGATCAAATCGGCTGAAAGGTCTTTCCGAGGGACTGCCCCCGATTCGGCAGCTGTGAGGAGTTCGATGGCATAATTCGCCCGACTGGCGAGCGCGTTACGGGCGTCGGTTTGTTCGCCAGCGTTGAGTGTCTTGTAATTCGCAACGATTGCTTTTGCGATGGCAGAATCGTTGATCGTAGCTGCGGCCCGGAGTGCCTCGGCTCTCAGAGTTGTTCCGGTGAGAAGCTGAGAAATAATTCCTGCCAGATTTTCAGACTCGTTCTCAACGAGGAAACTAAAGATGACTTTGCGTTCTTCATACGCTCCCGCTTCATCAACGACGATCTCTTCCAGCTTTTGCTGAGCCTCTTGATCCCCGAATTTCGCACCGAGTCCGAGAGCGTAAAGATAGACATCAAAATTCGCTGCTGTCGTCTTCGGTTTCGAAAGTTTCTCGAAGATTTCCGCCCACTTCGCGGGAGCTTTGACCGTCTTTTGCCCTGCGAGGGAGCTGCGAATCCCTTTCAGGAACGTCAGGCGAACGTCGTCGGTTTTGGCTTCTGCAAGTCCATCAACAAGTAGCTTTATCGCCTCTTCCGGTTTCCCGCTGCCGAGTCGACGGACCATGTACTCACGCAGAATCGGAATGTTTTCGCCAGCAGTCATGGCGAGTGCCAATGCTCGCTGTGGGTCGACATCTGCCAACGGCTCCATCGCGTACCAGTACATGAGCGGCAGGTTGTGGTCGGTTGCGTCCTCTGGATACGACGTCAGGGTCTCTAGTGTCTGCCACCGATATTCAACGTCTGTTTTCTGTAGCAATGATGCAATCTGTAACCGCACAGGTTGTGTTGATTGCGGATCAATTGCCAATGAGTAAAGAAACTGAATTCCGCGCGGACTTGTCAGGGCTTCAGGAGAGAGCAGCCGTAGAGCGGAGAGGACGCCTCTCGCACCTATTATTTCGAAATTTTGGCGAGCGACAGATCTCGGGTTATCAGTGTATGCGACAGGGTTTTCTTCGTAATCTTCTTCACCAAAAAGTGAATCAGCTAATCTGTAAACTCGGAATGCACTCTCCGAGTTGGGTATCAACCGATCTACTGGAATATCTTCTGGAAGGTAAGACTCATCTGCAACTCGTTCTTTTAGGATTCGATTTGCATGTCGAACGTACCATTCGTTTTCACTGTCGAGTGCTAGATAGACAAGGTCTTCCGTCGACACATCCTTCAAGTTCACTTTCACCGGTTGAGAGTTCCCATAGCTCACGCGAAAGACTCTGCCGTTGCTGCGGTCGTGGGCTCCTTCTTCGCGGCGGTGGCACTGGTTCTGGTCGTACCAGTCGATGCAGTACATTTGCCCATCGGGTCCGTAGGTCATGTAGATCATTTGCGACCATTTGTCGCGGGTCAGCAGGAAGTCGGGATTGCGAACGCCGACGTAGCCAGAGCCTTCAGGAATCAGCTCATCGACATTGATTCGATTCCCATGAATATTGTTCATGAAGAGTTTGCCGTGGTACTCCTCCGGCCAGCCTTGTTGCTTTGTATTCTTCGGAATGCTCCAGCCCGGTTTGTCGGCGTACTTCCGCAAGATTTCCCATTCAGGAGCTTCTTTGCCTTCGCGACCACCGAGGTAAATCATCGCCCCAGCGTGAGCATGTCCGCCGCCGAGGTCATCGGATCGGGCGCGATCGTTGTTGTTCCATTGGTTGCCAACAAAGTGCCGATGCTTAGCGATGGTTTTGATATCGTCGTAAGTGTGCGGGTTGAAGTGTTGCCCTCCTTGCCGCTGATATCTTGCACCGGGGATAATGTGAAACAGGTGCGGAATCACACAGGCCGTAATAAATGCGTCTCCAGACTCATTGAAGTCGAGCCCCCAGGGATTACTGGTTCCTTCAGCGTAAACTTCGAAGATGTGCCTCGTCGGGTGATATCTCCAGACACCGGCATTGAGACCGATTCGCTGGTCGTCCGGTGTCCCCGGTTTGCCGACTTTGGAATGTGTAAAGACCCCATGACACCCATACAACCACCCATCCGGTCCCCAAATGAAAGCGTTGAGCGTTTCGTGAGTATCTTGATAACCGAATCCGTCAAGAAGTACTGTTGCACCGGTCGGGACATCGCCGGGGAACCGTAATTTCGCCTCGGTTGAATCACCCGAGGCGAAATGGGCCTCTTTTGCGAGTTTAGGATCTGTTTCATCGGGAACATCATCCCCATCACGATCCGGGATGAACATCAAATACGGTGCGGCCCCCACAAAAACACCGCCGAATCCGAGTTCGATGCCGCTGACGAGGTTCAAGCCTTCGATGAAGACTTTTCGCGAATCGAAGACTCCGTCGAGCGTTGTATCTTCGAGAATGATGATCCGGTCGCGACCTTTGCCTTCTTTAGCCCGGATCGGATATTCATATGCTTCCGCAACCCAGAGTCGTCCGCGGTCATCAATTGCCATTGCGATGGGTTGCATGACGTCCGGCTCCTCCGCTGCGAGTTGAACCTTGAAGCCATCGGGAACAATCATCTTCTCAGCGGCTTCTTGCCCGGAAAGATTTTCAAATGGGTAGAGTTCTCCCAGCTGAATTTGTGGAACGGGCGTGATGACCGGAAGTTTGAATTTCGGGCGTTTCTCGTGCAGCCGGAAGTCATCAAAGTTGACGTGCCCCCAACCGCCAGAATGCTGATCAACGATGCGGATGAAAATTTCCTTGCCTGCATAAGCAGCCAGATTCACCACAACTGGCGACATCTCTTCAGCATTTCTCCCAGAGACCTTAAAGAAGACCTGCTTGTTGTCATTGCGAACAAGTTCAACACGTGTTGATTCGTGGTTCCCACCGCCGAGTAGAAAGCTGCACCAGTTTGCTGTCACTTTGAACGGAGAAGATGTGAGGACACCCTTGGGAGTGTCGCGATGGAATTCGTAGCCGCCGAGCCAATACTCACCAGTGTGTTGGCTTTTTCGATTGGCCCCATAAGGACGTTTGGGATCGATGTTTCCTTTGTGCGGTTGATCTTTCCAGGCATCGCCGGTCGCTGTCCAGTCTGTCAGGTCACCCGTTTCGAAGTTCAGATTCAGCTCGCGACCGTCAGCTGATTTTGGAAGCACGCCCGCTGAGTTTGCCGGTTCGTTGATCGATTGGGCGAAGAGAGCAGAACCGTTTACAAGGTATGCCAGCAGGCAAAGCATCAGGCCAGAGCGAAACATCAACATTTTCCAGATACAGGATATGAATTAACCACGGTTGATATTGAATCATGGAATGTCTCTAGGGAATCATCAAGCCTCTCTGCCCATATCGCGGATCAGGCATGGCAACAGATTGGACGACGATGATCTGAACGCCCTCCCGTTTTCCGAAATCTGGGAATACATTGAGAGAAGAGATGTTTTTCGAAATAGCTGAAAGAATCGCTGGATTTACTCAGAGTTGCGAACGAAGTAATAAATTCACTGATCGCGATAATTGTGTTGTAAGAATTTTCGAAAGAGAGGCCTTACAAATCGAAAATGTGGTCACCCAATTGGAGTCGTTGTTCATCGAGGAAGACGCACTTCGTTGTTAGAGATCGAGATTTCGAAGAAATCATAAAATCTGCCTGCAATCAAAAAAAAATTGTTGACATTCCGACCTAATACGAGAGAATCGATCTCGATGTACAAGTTCACTTTGATCCCCCTGCTAAGTTCCGACGCCGTCAATTTGCTAATCGAATGATTCGAAGTTCCAGACGTGCATCCCGCTCAAGAGTGGGTCGCTGAAGGTCGGGGCAGTTCAGACGCGGTAGTGTCAAACATGGGTAGTGGTTTATGGATATTGGGTAAAAGGTGTGCTTAAAGTGTGGTGTCTGTTTGTAATGTCATGAAAACAGACGAACTGTATAGTAATTCTGCGAAAAAGTTGCGGACTGAGACGGTGGCGTTCTCTCCCAACTTAGGCAGGCTCAAAATTCAGAAAAGAGAGGGGAGAACAGTATATGGAGTTTTCCTTTGAAGTGGATCCGGATAGCGATATTGCCATCGGAACAGAGCTGGTTGCGGAAGAAGTATTAACCTTTGAAGATGGTGTCGAATTCGACCTCACAGGTTATGACCCACTGACACCAACTGGAGCCAAACCTGGCTCAGATGATAAAGTCAAAATGCTGGCAGCTCGATACTCAGCTGGTGTTCCACTCTGGCACGATAGTGATTGCTACGATCACGGTCCTGTGAATACCGGAATTCTTGGTCTTGGTGACAGCGACGATCTTGATGATCTAGACGAACTGGAAATCGAAGTAGAGTAATTTCCTCTCGGAATCAATTTTTCCAGAAAAGCCGGTCCCCCTTTATCTTTTGGGTGTCCGGCTTTTATCTATTTCACCTGACTGCATAAAGCCATGGGATTTCTCAAGACGCGGTAGAATCACGACTCGCAACGTCTTTGACATCAACGCCCGCTGTTGCATCAGGCTGCTCTTCAACTTTGGTTTGGAAATTACATGATTGGCATCATTGACTACGGAATGGGAAATCTTCGAAGTGTTCAAAAAGCTCTCGAGCGGCTGGATGTTCAATCAGAAATTCTCAGTTCTCCAAACGAACTCAAAGATGTTGATGGTGTGATCCTTCCAGGTGTCGGTGCATTCCGCGATGCCATTGGAGAGCTTCAGCGACACGACTTCGTCAATGCGATCCGAGAAACAGTTGCATCCGAAAAACCTTTATTAGGGATCTGCCTCGGACAGCAACTTCTCTTCGAGACCAGTTATGAAGATGGGACCTACGAAGGCCTAGGGATTCTTGAAGGAGATGTGGTCCGTTTTCAGCCGGAACCAACAATTAAAATTCCGCACATGGGTTGGAACTCGCTTAAGATTCAGCAGCAAACGCCACTCTTTTCGGGGCTTGCCAGCGGAGACTACGTTTATTTCGTGCATGGATATTTTGTCCAACCGAAAGACTCAAGTGTCATTGCCGCAACGACGACGCATGGAAGCCAGGAGTTCGTCTCTGCGATTGCTTCCGGCAATGTCTATGCAACTCAGTTTCATCCGGAGAAAAGTCAGCGAATCGGATTGCAACTCTTAAAAAACTTTGCCAACCTTGTCGCCAGTCGTAATTTTGCAGGGACTACAGAATCGTAAGATTCGATTCGTTACGGAGCACCACGATGTTTTTTCAGCGAGTCATGATCGCAATTTCAGCGGTCGCATTCTTTCTTCAATCTTCAGTTTTTGCACATCCTGGACATGGAGCGGATGAAAGTGGTGAATCTTTGACTCACTACCTCGTCGAACCTTTCCACAACTGGGCAATTATTCTGATGATCGCCTTGATTGCCGGCACTGCGATTTCTTTGCGACTTAGACATTCAAAGAGCCAAAGAGTTTCGGTCATGCGATCAAAAAAAGATTCTCCCCGATCTTAGAGCATATTCGTGAACTTATTGCACCTTTCGAGTGAGTGCTCGCAGTCTGCCTCGTGACGAACAGCGATTTCGCTGGCGAAATGCGTTCTTCACGGGCACACGGTAGTGTAAACTGCTCTAGAGTGAACAGCAGCGACGTTTGCCCTGATTGAGCAAGCTTCAATGAACTTCAATGATTGACTCTCTTTAAGATCACTGACTTGAGTTCAATGCCGTTTGTCCCAGTGAGTGACTTCAGACGAACAACGAGATCTGCCTCTCCCTTTTGCAGCCTGAACACTCCGACATTGAGGTTTGCCCAGCTCTCTTTATCCTGATAGTTATTCGAATAAAGATAATCCGGCTTCGAGAGCAGCGGTGGGTCATGAGCGACCGGAACATTGACAAGCTGACTCTCCTTGCCGATCGAAACTTCGAGCTGACACCCCACGTTTTCACGGGCGCAGGCATAGCGAATCGAAACCTGATAGTCTCCCGCCTCAAGAATATCAACGGGCCATGTTGGGTAGGCCTCTTCGCTCGCCCACTCCGTAATCCATGAATTGGCGAATCCGCTGGTGGTGTCTCCGGTGTACTTGATGAGATCGCCGTATCCGGGAACCAAATCGGCCTCGTTGGCTGGGATTTCAAATAGCTCTCGTGACATGTGGCCGACTGGAATTTGACGTTCTTTGAGAGATTCCGTATCCATCGACGCGAACCAGTCTTCGAATGACTGAGACATCTCCTGCAATCGTTCTGGGAACTCCGCAGCGACATTCTTTGTCTGCCCCGGATCTTGCTGCATCTCGTACAACCTCCACTTTCCATTCATCAACACAGCTCGCCACTGATCATTACGTACCGCACCGCGCAAACGCTTCACATCGCGATCAACACGATAGCCATCGGTAAAAAGAGTTCTCTGCGGCCAGGTTTCGACTTCCGGGAGTTTTTTCAGAAGCGGTACCAAAGAGACTCCATCAAGTTTCTTTTGGTGATCTTGCTTCAACTCAACGTGACACAACTCCGCGAGAGTTGGCAGGACATCAAGGTGAAACGCAATTGGCTTGACCACTGTTCCCGGCTCGATGACTCCGGGATAGCGAATGAAAAATGGAACCCGTGTTCCACCCTCATCGACAGACCCTTTGTACCCTTTCATCCCCGCATTGAATCGTGGAGAGTTGGCACCGTTGTCGGTCAGAAAGATGACGATCGTTTCTTTCTCAGCTCCACTTTGCTTGAGGTATTTGAGAATTCTGCCCAGATTCTCATCGATGTTTTCCACCATTGCGTAAGCACATTGCGCCTTCGTATCGAGCCCCTTTCCGTTGTACTTTTCCCAATACTTTTGCGGAACTCGCCAAGGTGAATGGGGAGTATTGTAGGCAACGTAGCAAAACCACGGTCGATCTTTGCTGGCCTGCATGAACTCAATGGCTTTGTCAGTAAAGATGTCCGCGATATAGCCTTCCTCGTGAACCGGTATCCCGTTTTCTTCAAGTGGAGGATTGAAGTATGTGTTCCAGTGCCCACCACAGAAGCCGAAGAATGTTTCAAACCCCTGACCATTGGGGTGCATCGGCATGTGTCGTCCGTTGTGCCATTTTCCAAAACAAGCTGTTGCATACCCCGCTTCTTTCAGCACCTCAGCGATTGTGATTTCTTCACTACGAATGTTTTCGTATCCACGAGTCACTCCACTGACACCGGTTCGCAAATGGTATCTTCCAGTCAGAAGGCTTGCTCGCGTCGGAGCGCAAACGGGGCTCACGAAGAATCGATCGAACCTGGCTCCAGAGTTTCCAAGCGCATCTTGAACTGGTGTGCTGATGAACGGATTCCCGTGCGAGCTGAGATCACCAAATCCCTGGTCGTCGGTCATGATCAACACAACGTTCGGCCTTTGAACTTCATCTGCGGAGAGAACGACTGAGCAAATTAACTGCGGAATCGTTGCAAACACGCAACAGAGCGCGATGTTGTGAAAGGATGAAATCACGTTGGCTCTTTCAAGTTGAGAAATGAAAGGGAGTCCCTTGATCACGGATACGACACCGATTCCATTCGCTGGTCGCGAGCGCGGGACTATTCGACGCCCCGTTCAAAGGCAGTCTCATTCTGCTCGTAAAGCTTACTCCCGTCAATTCACGTGTTCAATTGAAGTGTTCCGACAATCAGTCTCTTAGCAGCTTGCCTCAGGAGTTCGAGTTCAAGAATCTTCTGGCTCCGCGGAGATACGATTTTCGGTATTGGTCAACACCCAGAAGATTGCGCCAATAAAATAGATGGCTGCGAAGAGCAGGAGGATCAGATTCCAGTTTTCGGTCCGTTGAAAGAGAATTCCAACCAAAACCGGGCATGCCGCAGCGGCGAGGTTCCCAGTCATGTTCATCACTCCGAAGACCTGAGGAACGCGAGGGCCACCAATATCGATGGTCGCTGCCAATGCACATGGTCCTGCAATCGCAGCTGAGAGTGAACCGAGTGCGAGCAAAATAACGGCGAGCGTGACACTCTGAACGAACCAGGCAGCCAAAATGAGAAGTGAACAAGAGCCTAAAGCGACTGCGCCGACTCCGCTCCGACTGAGTCGTAAACTTCCTGTCCGTTTCCAAATCCAGTCAGTCACCATTCCTCCAAAGATGCTTCCGACCAATGTCCCCGCCAAGACCAGACCTTGCAAGTAGCCCGATTCTGAGACAGAAACACCACGTGTCTCTTGAAGAAACGTGGGGAACCAACTGGCAAAAAACATGTATCCAGATGCTCGGCAAATCTGTTGCCCGCATAGCAACCATAAGACTGGATTCGCAGCGATGTTGTACAACTCGGTCAGCTCACTCGTACTCTGCTCTTCATTCGAAACCTGTTGCACACGGCCTGCTTGAATCAAGGCGAGTTCGCTGGCGTTGACAGTACTCAGCTGACTGGGGCGGTCACGAAACCACCAGTAGAAGCCGAGCGTCCAGAGGACTCCCGGAAAAGCAAATCCGACAAACACCCATCGCCAGCCGGACCCTTCAGTCAGTTCGCCAGCGAACCCACTGGCTGCGATCGCGCCGACCTGCATCCCGGCTGCCAAAATCCCACATGCAAGTGAACGTTCTGAGAGCGGCATCCAGTATCCGACTGAATTGCACGATGCAGGAAAGATTCCTGCTTGAGCAATACCCATCAATAATTGAGCGACGATAAGCAACCAAAACCCAGACGCGATCCCGACTCCGAATGTTGCGAGTGACCAACACAAAGCGAAAATACTCAGGGCCAGTCGAGTTCCGACTCTTTCCGAAAACCAGCCGGTGGGAACCTGAAAGAGGGCGTAAGTCCAGAAGAACGCCCCCATGAACCAGCCGGACTGTTCATGCGTGAGACCAAGCTCCGTACGTATCGTACTCTCAGTGACGCCCACCGCGTTTCGACACAGGTACGCTAACGCGGCTGCTACAGTCAGCCAGGCAAGCGTACGATAGCGGATTGCGGTTGGACGATCTGTCATACGAATTCTCTGACTGCTTTAATGAGTGATGCGGTCTCAAGCTGTTTGCTACTCGGAAGCCCGAATTTCAGGAGCTCGTGGTTGCTGGATACGTATTACTTACAAGCAGCGCTGTTACCGAGCAAATGCTGTAACCGAGCAAATAAACGGTCGACCTCTTCAACGGTTTCTGAGTCAATTTCCCAGCTGACAGGTTGACGCTGAAGCGTGTTCAGAAAAATCCCACGTTTCTTCAACAGGTGTTTTTCAATCGCCAGGAAACCATCCAGACCAGCCTGAAGTTGCAAAACAACAATCCCACAAATGGAGAATGAGAGTTCATAGATTCGGTCATCGTCGCCCGTTTTCAAAGCACTCCAAAGTGCAACGATGGCATCAAGCAAGTCCGTCCCCGGCATCGTTCCTACGATTCCACGACGATAACAGTCGACAAGATTGAGACCGCCGGAACCTTCGAAGACACGAATAGGCTCTTTGATTGAATCTCGCAGCAAAGACAAATTCGGCCCGAGGGGGCTCGCCTCAGGTTTGAAGAAAATCCGCTCCGCCCCGAACTCCTCCAGTAGT
This sequence comes from Thalassoglobus polymorphus, assembly GCF_007744255.1. Classification (GTDB taxonomy): domain Bacteria; phylum Planctomycetota; class Planctomycetia; order Planctomycetales; family Planctomycetaceae; genus Thalassoglobus; species Thalassoglobus polymorphus. Next base: position 3,618,225 of record NZ_CP036267.1, read on the forward strand.
TTTCGATAAACGCCCAGGTCGATCGCGCTGCCGACATACCCTGACGCATCCTGAACAACTAAAGGGATCGAAACATTTTTGGCAATGGACGCAAAATATTCATATGTCGCATTGCTTCCAAGCGACGTAGCGACTGGCGGTATCGCCATCAAAGCACTCGCCCCGGCTTGCTCTGCGTGGCGTGCATATTGAATTGCTTCAAGTGTTGTTTCAGCTCCAACACTGATGACGGAGTAGCCGCGTCCTTTTGCCGACTGGCAGACGAAAGTCGCCAGTTCCTTTCGTTCCTCTGCGGTTAAGCGAAGAATTTCACTTACCATCGCGACGACAAGACCGTCTGCACCGGTCTCGAAAGCCCAGTCAATTTCTCGCTGTAACGTTTCGAAATCAATTGTGTGGTCTTCGTGAAAAGGAGTGTGCAAAACAGGCAGCACACCGTGAAGTGGTTCGTCAGTCATTGAGGGCATCGCGAATCGCCTGTGTCATCTTCTCTAAGGTGAGTTCGAGGCTTCCCCGGTCAAAAGGGGTTTGCCAAACGGGATAAACATCGGTGTCGTACAATTCCGCAGGAGGAAGGTAACCCACCGATCCATTGATCAAGTTCATGCAAAGAATCGTCACTTCGGGAAATCGTTGACGAAGCTCCTGCTGGAGCACCGAATACGGCTCGCAGCAGCAACCGACGAGAACAGCGTCACCGATTCGCCATGTCGAAATCGGAAGCTGAAAAGTTGAGCCGTTACCGATACCGCGTCGGATGTCTCGTTTTCGTCGCAACCGCTCTTCGAGCGCTCGATCAGGACAGGCCAGCCGCTCCTTTTCAAGTTCCTCAGCGGTCGGCCAATCTTTGATCGGTAACTCGACCGTCAATTGATCTGCAGACAGGATGCTTGAGATTTCGACCGGTTGATTCTTCCAGACGGCAAGTGGGGCTCCCGATTCGACTGCCCCGGTAAAAGCGAGCTGCTGCCCAGATGGTTCCATATCTTCAAGGACAGCCAACGAAGCGTAAGCGAGCTGGCGTCCATGGTGATCAGCAACTTCGACATCACCCACGTATTGATTTCGAGGTGCCAAATCTCCGCAGGCCCCCAGCATAAACAAAGCTGGCGCACCGGTCACTTGCTGCATCGTCTCCCGCATCGCTCCCAGATAGTCGGGGGAAATGGCTTCGTTTTCCCAGGCCAGTGTGGTTGGGTGACAGGCATAATTCGTGATGGTGCCTCTCAGCTGACCGGACCGATCAGTGATGCGGCCAACGATGAGTGTCTCGTCGGGAGTCCCACTCGGATTGAACCCACACAAGACCCGATCGTTCTCAACACTCGGATCTGGCAGGTCTCGGTAAGTCGCCAGATTACATCGACCGGAATGCCAGTCGAGCGTTGATTCAACCTGTGAATTCAAAGAGTCCTGAACGGCCTTGACTGTCTTTTCGAACAGGTCCTCCATCCACGCATTCAGCAAGTCGCTGCCGGAGAGTGAATCGTCCGCATCCATGAGCGGTGGGCCGGCATGAGTATGGCTTAACGCGAAGATCAGCTGCGAGCTTTTCAACGACAACGCCTCAAGGAGTCGCGACGAAAAACTCTCATACGTCTGTGGAGTTTTCCACCAGCCGAGATCGGCATCGATGAAAACGAGTGGTGCTTCGCTGGCTGACGCCTTGATCGTCAGCACCGTCAACGTGAGTGGTCGATGAATCGAAGTAGCGACATCATGTTTTGCTGCCCCCCAATTTCGCGAGTAAACTCCCACTGGTGGAGTAATATCCGCCCGAGCGATCCCGATCAGTCCTTGAAAAGAAGGATGAGAAAATGGGGCTGGCGCAGGAGTTGAAGCAGCTGTTGGCTGCGATGCCTGTGATGGATTCACGAATCGGCCTTTCTAGAGCATATTTCGAATGGGTGTTCGCGTTCTGCCTCGTGGCATCAGCGTATGGGCTTGTGAAAACGTACTTCGCGGACAAGAGAAGCATTGAAAATGCTCTAGCAAAGCGGCATCCTCCAAACTGCGTTTACCAATCGCCCACTGAGCCATCTTGATAGAAGACACGCTGAGGGACTTCCTGCTCGAAAGGATGCTTGCGAACTTCATCCTCATTAATCGTGATCCCAAGTCCCGGTTGCGTGTTTCGAGTGACCGTTCGGGTTGATTTGTCAATCGTATATCCTTCCTCAACGATATCATCTCGCCACGGAACATCGTTATGAACCGATTCGCAGATGATATAGTTTGGCTGAGAGAACCCGAATTCCAATGAGGCGGCTGTGCTGACCGGTCCCTGTGGATTGTGTGGAGCAAGTGCAATTCGATGTGCATCAGCCAGAGCAGCAATTCGCCGAGCCTCTGTGAATCCGCCACAATGTGTAAGATCAAGCTGACAGATTTCACATCCACGAGCTGCAAAGAGATCTCGGAAGGCGGCCAGGTGCGTGAGACGTTCGCCCGTTGCGATGGGCGTTGTGACCGCGGCGTTAATGGCAGCGAGCGATTCGATATTCTCAGGCCAGCAAGGCTCTTCAAAAAAGTAGAGTCCATATTGATCGAGAGCTTTCGCAAATTGCATCCCCATTGCTGGGGATGGTCGCGCGTGACAGTCGACCATAATATCGACCTCCTCACCGACGGCCTCACGCATTGCAGCAACGCACGCATCCGCAGCTTTAACCGGCTTTAAACCTTCCACGGCCATCGTCGGTGGGACTGCCATCGACTTAAATGCGGAAAACCCTTCTCCAACGGCCTGTTGCGCGAGATCCGCGAATTGCTTCGCATTGTCGACTGGTGTTTCGTAAAAGTTTTCGAGGTTCCCGCCACCAAGATGACAGTACAAACGAATCGTATCTCGTACCGGACCGCCCCAAAGCTTATGGCACGGAACTCCATGAATTTTCCCGACAATATCCCACAAAGCGAGATCGATCCCTGCAATCGCAGTTGATCGCGTCACTCCACTGCCGTGCCAGAAATGCTGCCGCCACATCATTTGCCAAAGATGCTCGACACACGTTGGGTCCTCTCCGATTAAGAGCGAAGAGAGATCTTCAATCGTTCCAACAACTCCGCGAGTGTGCCATTCAAGTGTCGCTTCTCCCCAACCGAACAGACCGGGCTGGTCAGTCACAACTTTGACGAAGACCCAATTCCTCATCCTTGCGTGACAGACCAAAGTTTCGATTGCGGTAATTTTCATCTGCGATTCCGTTAGCGTTCTTTGAAGTCGGTGCGTGATTTCCGTTGTTATTCCCTACAAATATTTTGCGGGAATGCTTTACCTCGTGTTGAGAAACTGCCGGAAGTCCTACGAAAAAGAGATCCCATGAGACTCCGAGAGGCAGTACTCAGTTTTCAGATCAGATCCAAAAACTTGATTTTGGCGACAATGTACTTGATATTGTCGCCGATGACAACTACGATCAAAGTATGTCTATGGCAATGTACATCAAAGATGATCTCGCAGCCCATCTCCAATCTGGCTGTCAGCTTCCTGTTCAACTAACTCTGGGTTCACTGGCCGAGCACTATCAAGTCAGCTTTACTCCGGTCCGTGCGGCAGTGGCAGAACTGATCGACGAAGGTCTGCTTAAGAAAGGCCCCAATAAGCGATTAGTGGCAACGCCTCAGCAATCTTCCGAAGACTCTGGAGATTCAGAGCCACTCTTGCCCGAACCGCCGCGTGATCCCTATCAGAAAATCGCGAGCGATCTCGTGCGGCTCAGCCTTCGAGGCCAACCGATTTATTTACGCGAGGAAGCGACCGCTGAGAAGTACGACATCAGTCGTTCTGCGATCCGCAACATCCTGCATCGACTCGCTGGCGAAGGAATTCTCAACCACATTCCCCGACGCGGCTGGCGGTTACAGCCATTTCGGCAAGATGATTTACAGGCATATATCGAGATCCGCGAAGTCCTTGAACTCAAGGCCCTCGAACTGGCGAGACCGAAATTTGAGACAAAAGAACTTCAGCGAATTCTACAGGCAAACACTCCCGGAAATTCCACAACTCAGCCTCTGACTGTTGATGAATCGCTTCACGATTATTTCATCTCGCTTTCCGGGAACACTTACATCCAGGACTTCTTCGATCGACAGGGACGATACTACCGCTTGCTGTTTGAATGGGAGGATCACGACAATGACGTCGCACTTGAAACAATGCGTCAACACCGAGAGATCATCACCGCCCTGCTGGACAAAAAGTGGGCGAGAGCATGCAAAGCATTGTCACATCACATACTCAACAACCACCCAATCCTGAGCCAGATCGAACGGACAGCGTCGGCAGCACGGCCAGTCAGTGCTGCAAAGAACCTGGCCGTCAAACAGAGGCCACCAGGCCGAAAGCCAAGAGACCAAAAGTCAAAAGCTTAAGATGCAAAGGGTGAACTGGTTTCAGCTCTCACTCATTGAAGTGATAAAAAGTGACAACACGAGAAATTTCCCAACTGTGCGATCGTTCAGACCGCTTAAAAATGTGTGCAAAATGCAATATCGTGAATCGTTAACTGCACGGATACCAAACATGCATGGGACTCGTCTCCATGACAGAAACTCTTTCTGTTGGTTTAAGCGATCTTCTCTGATGGGCTTCGCCCTGTTCGTCATACTTTGCGGGGGGAGCAATGTTGCCCTCTCTGTGGAGAAGACGGTTTCGTATGAGAAGGACGTCAAGTCTCTGTTTCGTCAACGCTGTTTTGCCTGTCATGGAGCATTAAAACAAGAAGCCGGGCTTCGTCTTGATACCGTTGAGCTGATGATCAAAGGGGGCGACTCCGGGGCAGTCATTCAACCGGGGCATCCATCAAAAAGCTTGTTGCTGGAACGGGTCTCTGCAACCGAAGAGTTTGAAGTGATGCCGCCGCACGGAGAGGGCGAACGACTCTCCAAGGAACAGATTGCAGCGATCCGCAAATGGATCACTGATGGGGCCCCTGCTCCGACGAATGAAGAACCAGAGACCGACCCCAATCTGCATTGGGCATTTCAACCGATCCTTCGTCCGGAAGTCCCTCAACTCAATTCACAATGGGTCCGAAATCCAATCGATGCGTTCGTTGCACGACGACATCAAGAAAAGAATTTGACGCCCACTCCGGAACCGTCTCGATTGATGCTCCAGCGCCGCCTCTACATCGACTTGGTCGGAATGCCCCCCAGTCCTGAAGAGATCGCTGACCTCAAAGCGAATGATTCACCCGACTGGTACGAACAAACTGTCGATAAGCTTCTCAACGATCCACGCTACGGAGAACGCTGGGGCCGACATTGGATGGACATCTGGCGATACAGCGACTGGTGGGGACTAGGAAAACAGATGCGATACAGCCAGAAGCATATCTGGCACTGGCGAGACTGGATCATTGAATCACTCAACGACGACCTCGCGTATGATGAAATGGTCCGCTTGATGCTGGCTGCGGATGAACTTGCTCCGAATGATTTGCAGAAGTTGCGAGCTTCGGGATATATGGCGCGGAACTGGATGCTCTTCAATCGCGACGCCTGGATGGATGAAATTGTTGAACATGTGAGTAAAGGTTTCCTCGGGCTGACGATGAACTGCGCGAAATGCCACGACCACAAATTTGATCCGATTTCTCATCGAGAATACTACAGCATGAGGGCATTCTTTGAGCCGTACCATGTTCGTATGGATCGTGTGCCGGGTGAGCCGGACCTCGTCAAAAACGGAATTCCTCGGGCGTTCGATTCACTGCTTGATAAGCCGACCTATTTATACTTGCGAGGAAATGAAGCAACTCCAGACAAGTCAGAGGTCATCAAGCCCGGCGTCCCAGCCATTGTGAGCGAGGGCGATCTTGTCATTCAACAAGTTGAACTCCCGCCTGAAGCATGGCAGCCAGTAAGGCGTCCCTGGATCATCAAGAATCAACTCGCCAAATCGGCAGCAACTTTGATTCCTGCCCAGAAAGCTCTTAATGAAGCAATCGCCCGCTTGGAAGCTGAAACGAAACTGAATGAATCCGCTGCTTCCGTACAACCGGGACCGATCATCGAAGAAGACTTCACAACGTTTGATCAAAGCAAATGGAGAAGCTTGACCGGGAAATGGACCCACAATGACGGAAAGTTGCACACAGAAGCAGAGACCCGCGGAGCAATCCGTTTCCTTGAGCACGCCCCACGCGACTTTGACGCGACAATTAAATTTCGTCTTCACCCTGGTGGAAAATATCAAAGCATCGGCCTGGGCTTCGATGTCACCGAGACGACATCACAACTGGTCTACGCATCGGGCGGAGGCAATAAAGTTCAGGCGGCATACGACTCGGGAAGCGGAAATCAGTATCCCCGCGGAGATGCCCTCCACATTCAAACGATCGACACAGAGCAGGATTATGTCCTTCGAGTGCAGGCCAAAGGAGATCTGATCACCGCTTTCTTCAATGGAAGCAAAGTGATTCACTGGCGCAGTCCACAGCCTCGCAAATCGGGGGCGATGGAACTCGTCAGTTATGCCGTGTCTGCAGAAATTGATGAAGTGAGCGTTATCGCTCTCTCCAGTGAAAGCTCGCTTGAGATCGCACGTGATCAAGTCAAACTGGCAGAAATGGATCTCGAAATCGCGAAAGCAAAGCATCGAACTTTGGAGCGACGCGCTGCTGCCACTCAAGCAACCTGGGATGGTGACGCTCGAGAGGAAATCGAAGCAGCGTTGCGTGCTGAAATGCAGGTGAGCTTGCTTCAAACTCAACGAACACTTCTTGAGAAACAGCAACAAATCAAAGAAGTAAACGAAAAAGAAAAAGCGGCAATCGAGAAACAGATCGAGAAAGCCAATCAGGAACTTGCAAAGACTGAAAAACAGATCGCCTCGCCGATTGAGTCACTGGATAAATTTGAGCCGCTCCGGGGTGCGGAATGGACACCGACGCGATTTGCCAGTTCTGCAAAAGACGATCTTCCTGAAACATTCAAGCCAACAAGTACAGGCCGAAGAACCGCTCTCGCAAAATGGATTACCGACCCCAAAAATCCGCTTACCGCGAGAGTCGCTGCGAATCACATCTGGGCTCGGCATCTCGGCAGTCCAATTGTCGCGAGCGTCTTTGATTTCGGACGAAATGGAAGTTCGCCAACACACCCCGAACTGCTTGACTGGTTGGCATCTGAGCTGATAGACAACGGCTGGAGCATGAAACATCTTCACCGCGTGATTGTTAATTCCTCGACCTACAGAATGGGCTCCTCGCTCGAAAGTGCGGACGACAATCTCTCACTGGACGAAGACAACCGCCACTTATGGCGACGAACGCCGATTCGGATGGAATCTCAGGTCGTCCGTGATTCAATCTTGTCTCTCAGCGGTGAGTTGGACCTGACGATGGGCGGCCCGACAATTCCTATCGCTGCGCAAGTTGACTCAAAACGAAGAAGCCTCTACTTCTTTCATTCGAATAATGAACGCAACCTCTTTCTGACGATGTTTGACGAAGCTGCCGTTCGAGAATGCTATCAACGTGAACAAAGTGTCGTTCCGCAACAAGCGTTAGCGCTATCAAACAGCAAACTCGTTTTGGAGGCGGCTCCGAAAATTGTCAAACAGATCGATAACGAGAACAAACTCAGCGATCTCGAATTTGTTCGCAAAGCCTTCGCATCGATACTTGGTATCGATGCGACTGAAGCCGAACTCACAGCGAGTCTGCGAGCATTATCCGATTGGAGCAAACAGCCCGAAGCCACTCCAGAATCTGCCCGGACACACTTCATTTGGGCACTTCTCAACCACAATGATTTTGTCACATTAAGATAGCAGCGAGGGAGTTGAACATGAGTTCATCGAATCAAACAAGACGTTCGTTCCTCACGCACTCAGGAACAAGTTTCGCAAGCCTCGCCCTGGCAGCGATGCTGCAGAAAGATGGCTACTCCTCACCGGAATCGGCATGGTCGCCACCGAATGGAAAACCCCACTTCGCTCCGAAGGCGAAGAGCGTGATCTGGCTGTTCATGAACGGTGGCGTCAGCCACATGGAAAGTTTTGATCCGAAACCGCTACTGACAAAATACGGTGGAAAAACCATCGCAGAAACTCCGTTTGCTGATGCTCAAGACCCGAAGAAGCTGGCGATTGAACGGCTCGTCGTGCCCGACGGAAATGGAAATCAACGGAATGAACTCTTTCCGCTCCAAGTCGGTTTCAAGAAGCATGGTGAAAGCGGAATTGAAGTCAGCGACTGGTTCCCTCACACGGCAGCAAACGTTGACAAGTTGGCTATTGTCCGCTCAATGTGGACGACAGACAGTAACCACGGAGCGCAGGTTCAGTTCCACTCCGGACGCCACGCAAACGATGGGATTTACCCCACACTGGGAGCGTGGGTCGACTACGGATTGGGAAGTTTGAATGAGAATTTGCCTCAGTTCATTTCTGTCGGAACGCGTCCCTATTGGAACAACCGCGACGGAAGCTACCTCGGCCCAAAGCACGACGCAGTCCCACTTCGAATCGATCCGAAGAATCCCCTGGATTTCAGTAAACCACAGAGCCCATTTTCACCGGCAGCCAAACAACGAGGCTTTGATCTGGTTCACGAACTCAACACACTCCGCGGTGAAAACTATCCCAACGACCCTGCTCTTGCAGCTCGGATTGCCTCTTACGAACTGGCTTTCCGAATGCAATCGGCTGTTCCGAACGTGGTGAATTTTTCTGAAGAAACAGCGGAGACTCAGGCGTTGTATGGTCTTGACAATCCCGCATGTAAATCATTTGGTCAACAACTTTTGGCTGCGCGAAGATTTGTGGAACGAGGAGTCCGATTCATTCAAATCCAACATGGCGGCGGAGGGGCCGGAGCCTGGGATGCACATGGGAAGCTGAAATCTAACCACGAGAAGAACTCGCTCGCAGTTGATCAACCAATTGGGGGATTATTGACCGACCTGGATCGTCGTGGGATGCTCAACGACACAATGGTTGTCTTTGCAACAGAGTTTGGCCGCACCCCCGGATCTCAAGGAGCGGATGGGCGTGACCATCATATCTTTGGCTTCTCTGTCTGGATGGCAGGCGGCGGAATCAAAGGCGGAGTCGTTCATGGTGCGACCGATGAAATTGGATTCCATGCGGTTGAAAACCGACATTACGTGACCGATATCCACGCCACAATCCTCAAGCAACTCGGCCTCGATTCCCACAAACTCGAAGTCCCTGGCCGAAAACGTCTCGAAATCGATCACGGCAAAGCCATTGACGAAATCATCGCTTAAGCCGCCCTGCAACACGAACAATCAAACCTCACCTCCCCCCAAAGCAGCTGAAGCTCAGTGAGCAGAAGCCGCCTCCGATTCTGGCTTCGAGAGGAGTTCACTACGTTTCGGCGGGGAGTGTTTTTGGATTCAGCACAAAAAGTACAGGCTTCTTCGTTTCAACTCGAATTGTGCAGCTATGATCGTCGCGGCCAACAGATGTGACATCAATTGACGGTTTGCCACTTCGGGTTGGTTCATTCTGTAATCTTCCCGATTACGAGGTCATTCGCATCGCCCCCATCACCTGTTTCTTCGTAAGTGACTAAGGCAAACAATGAACTTCCCAACGGACTTTGGACGTGAAATCGCCTCAAGAAGTTCTCGAAGTTTGTCATACTCTTGAAGAGTTCGTTGACCGGCCAGCGCGGAACTGAAATTGAATAGTTCGTTTTCTTTCTTGCAACCAGTTTTCGAACAAACATCAGAGGCAATGACCAGCTGAAGAAGTAGTGCAATCTTTCGACGCGGAATCCGGTACTGGTGAGCAGAGTTCGCAAATTGGCTGCGGTATACCTTCGAAAATGATGATTGACCTCATCGTGTGCGCTCCACAACGACATCAGTGCCGGAACAGTGATGATGGCTGCTCCATTTGGTCGCAGAATTTTCTTGAGCGCAAGCAAAGCATCTTCGTCCTGTTCGATGTGTTCGAGGACGTCGAGCATCAGCACGAGATCAAACTTCTCTTCGGGGACATAACTTGCATCAAAGAAACGTTGTTCGATGCGGTCCTCCCACTTGGGGATGGCGTGAGCCAGATGCGGGTCCGGTTCGATTCCAGAGATGCTGCCAAAGCGACTGAAGTCATCAAATGCGACACCACCGCCACAGCCGATATCGAGCAGTCGCCACTCTTCATCAGAAGCTTTTCGCTTCTTCCGGAGTTTGCGGATTGCGCGCATCACCAGTTCATGGCGAGACTTCCACCACCAATGGTTTTTCCAAAGGTGAATGTATTCTTCACTATAATCGCCTTGCACGCTCTGCTTCCTCCGTGGTCACAAAACGTTCCACACCTTTGGGCGTCGGAACTTGAAACTCCTTCTCGCATCCAAACCCGGTCGCCTCAGCAACAATCCAGCCGGGGCGGCCTTTGACTTCATCAAAAATTCTGGCAATGTATTCGCCGACGATGCCCAACATCAGCATTTGCACACCCGACAGGAACAAAGCAATCGAAACCAAACTGGTCCAGCCCATCGAATGGGACGGATTCATTCCCCAAATCGTGACGTCAGTCATTCGCCAGATCACAAGAGCAACGACCATCAGAGCGGAGCAGAAGCAGAAGATCAACCCAAGAAGGCTGGCAATTCGGAGTGGAAGCGCGCTGAAACCGAGAATACCATCAAACGCGAGGCGGAACAGTTTTGAGAGAGTATATTTTGATTCGCCATCGTCTCGAGCGTCGCGGTTGTACTCGATTCCTGTTTGCCGAAACCCGCTCCAGGTACGGAGTCCACGAACAAATCGCGTCCGTTCCGGGAGTCCGTTCATCACGTTGACGACTTTTCGATCCATCACACAAAAATCTCCCGCATCGAGAGGAATCTCAATTGAGGCACACTTTTGCAGCAGGCGATAAAATGATTTGTAGGCAAACCGTTTGAGAAAATGTTCCCGACGAGAAGCGCGCACGGCATAAACGACTTCGTAGCCTTCTTCCCAACGGGCAAATAACTTTTTGAGCAACTCGGGAGGATCTTGCAAATCGCCATCGATCACACCGACAACATCCCCTTGTGCAAACGAAAGCCCCGCAGAGACGGCAGCTTGATGTCCGAAGTTTCGTGAGAACGAGATCTTCTTCCAACGTGGATCGCGCGAGTTAATATCGTCGAGGAGGTCTGACGTCAAATCTGTAGAACCGTCGTCGATGCAAAGAATTTCGAAATCATCACCCCAAGTCTCCGCAGCTTCAGTGACGCGCTGGTACAACCGTGGGATGGTTTCTTGTTCATTAAAGACGGGGATGACAAGTGAATATTTCATTGGACGTCCTTTTGTTCTTCTCCGAAAACCTGTGCTTGAGTAGTTTCCCGTTATTCAAAAGAGAAACCACGAGTTTCCGGTTCTGTTTCTGATGAAGAGTCAGTCCCTGTTTGATTCAAGGTGAGGTTCAACCGAGCCATTTTCTCATTGCGTTCTTTCCAGGCCTCATGCGGCATTTTGCCTCGCCACAAACTCAATGCTCGCCCTGCATGAGTGAGAAAGGTGTAATAGCGTTTGACCTTGGCATCGGAGAGTTCGTCTATCTCAGCATAGGTCCATTGAATCGCTTTGAGTAACGTTTCATCTGGAGGCAAAATTTCTTCCGGAGCGAACGCCCACCATTCCAATGCGTGTCCAGTTGCAAGGATTCGATCCGCCTCATCTCCGAGCGGGCTCCCCTTGTCCTCTGAAGGAGGACCATCCCATTCGTCGCCCGGCCACATTGAATCCCAGTACCCTTCTTTGCTTTGAGTTTTAACCAGTCGATTCGTGACATCCTGGAGATAGCTGACGATTTCCTGTCGCATTTCATCCGAAAGAATTTTTTCTTTCTCATCGGCATTCAGCATCGAAACCAATGCGAACAAGCGATGATACCCGAAGCAAACGCCGTCGGCTAAACGCTGACGCATTAATCGATCCGCCAACCGGTCCCAAGTAATAGTTTGCCCTTCGGTCGACTTCCATTTCTGGACGTGTGGTAAATAGTGCAGGAAGATCATCGTTGACCACTCGTATTCATCCTGATTCAGGCTGAATTCCGTCATTGCGTATTCGAGCGCCGCTCGAAGCTCGATTTCTCCCGTGGGAGTAATGACCGGAAAGTCGAGTGGTGTTCCGACTTCCGCAAGGCTGGCTAATGAATGGTCAGTATGGCTCGCAGAGGCGGCCCCATCTTTCGTGCGCATCGAAAGCAGCATCGCATCATTACGTAAATCGGGAACGAGGAATGGTCGCTCTTCCGGCCCCCAAGCCTTTTGAAAGACGCGGTGATCAAGAAGCAAATCTCTCATCTCGACGCCATCCAGACATTCATCATCCTCAAATGTTGATTGCACACCCCAGAATCGAAGAGCGTGATCGACAAAATTGATTCGCGGGTTCTTGCCGCGCAAGCGAGGTTTCAGCTTCTCAAGAGTCGCGAGTAACTGAGCATCTGAGATGAAATCGGGCCTGTCGTACCGTGGTTCCAAGAGGACTGGTTCGTTGACTGCTTCTGGCAATCCATGATCCGCAAAGCGTTCCTGATAACGCACGCTCCCATAGCCGAAGATTGCGGTCACAAAAGCAATCTGCAGAAGATAGAACGAAATGTTGGCAAATCTTTTCATTGTCATTTCGCTATTGGGAGTGTGGACTCAATTTGTTGTGCGAGGAACTTTTCTCAGTGAACAGCAACTTCCGAATCGGCCTGTGAGGCTGACCGTGAAACTGACTCTCTCTCAAAGACAACGGAAATTTCATCCTCGTAAACGGACTTCCAGCCAAGTTTCTCTTTCATCATCTTTTCCAGCCCAGGCTGTAAATCTTTGCTCACCACAATGGTGTTGATCCGGTAACGATTCAAAAGACGGTCGAAGCCGACACGCCCCCGACTCATCGTCAAATAGTGCTGCCAAACAGTTTCTGGAACAAGATGGATTGTGTTTGTCGAAACAAACACCTCAAGTTCCTCGTCCGATTGCCAGATCAGCCAGTCCCCCCACCATTGAGGTGCGTAAATCAATCCACCGGGAGGATGCTCTTGAAAATATTTGCTCAACTTGACTGGAGTTTGGTAGCTGTACAGTTTCTCTTCCGGTGGAGAATTCCCTCCCATCACATGTCGGCTGACAGGAGAAAATGCAAAAGCGAGATAACAGATGAGTCCTGTGACTAACGCGACATGAAACGAAGGGCGAGAAAGAAACGCCAACGAACTCGTGAGACGTTCAATAAAATTGACTTCTCCAAGCTGCCTGAGAGAATCTGCAAAATGTGGAGCCATCACAAAAAAGTAGATCGGTGAGTACCAGGCGATCATCCGAACGCGCATGCAAACTGCAAGACTCAGCAGCAGCAACAGAAAGACGTCTCGAACTGAAAATTTCACGCGGCTATGGCGAATAGCGAAGGCTGCAACGACCCAGGAAATCGCCATCGGAATTCCTTCCAGCGACATAAATTCCAACGGGAACCATTCCATCACCGATTTCAGATTCGGATGTGACGGAAACAAGACTGTCTGCAGAAGCAGATCGATTCCATATGGATTTAAACAGGCAGCTAACAGGCTGAGTTGAAGAATGATTAAATCTGCCCGGAACCGTTGATCTCTCCAGGTTCCCAGAATCGATTGAGTGCGCACTAATGCTTCCACCGCTGATCCGAGGACCGCAGAGCCAACAAGCGCGAAACCAACGATGTATGAACCGTGTAAATTTGTCCAAAGGGTGAACGTCAATGGAATCGTAAACCACGCCCACAACGGGGTCCCGGATTTGGACTCGTCAGTATTGGCACGCCGGCGGTCCATCAAGGCGACTTGAGCTAACAACAAAGCAAAACAGAGTCCGCCCAGCAATTCTGGTCGCATAATCGCCAAGCGAAATGCAATCATTCCCCAAGCGCCGACGGCACAAAAGAAACCGACACCCCAGTTTTTCGCTCTCCAGGAAAAGGCTGCCACCAAGGCGAGAAAGAACGCAAGACAGGAGACGGCATACAAATCACTCAGCCCCGCAACGCCTACATTTTGCACGACCCAGCCAAATGCGAGCTGAGAAAGCCAAGCGTTATCGATGACCTCAACACCACCTGCAAGTGAGACAAAAGGATCTTCAATCGGAAGCGCACCATGCTCCAGCATCCACTTACCGTATCCAACGTGTCCCCAAAGGTCGGTATGATATAGGGGAACGTAACTGCAATAGACAAAGAACAAGCCGACTGCGAGTGTTCCGAGCAGTGCCCACCCACTGACCACGACTTTCTCGCGAATTTGGTTTGCAAATTCTTCACGCTCACCAATCGCGTTACCATCGGTTTGCGCATTCGTTTTCGTTTGCGCTGAATCTGACCGGTTTTCTGGCACGCGAACCTCCGAATTCATACCTGATCCTGAAGTAGAACTCTGAAAGAGGAGAAAAGACGACTGACTTCCGAGTGTGTGGAATGTCATTCGCATGAATTGTTCCAATCACAGCAAAGTCATTGATTATCTATGCTTTCGCGGATTTTCGAACAATGATTCAAGATTCTAACGGACCACGTCCCCACCTCAAAGACCTGTTCTTGCCCGGTCTCGCGGCAGGGATTTTGTTGATTGCGTTAGGTCCGTTGTTTCTGCGTTTGCCCGTAACAAACGACGCAGTCCTCTACGATTTGGAAGCACGCTGGATGAAAGCGGGGGTTCTTCCCTATCGGGATATCGTGGAAGCGAACTTCCCCGGTGTCCTGGTGATCCATTCGTTGACCCGATCGAGTTTGGGAGAGAGCAATGAGGCGCTGCGCATCGTTGACCTGACAATCGTCTGCACGATGCTCTTACTCTTGCTCGCCTGTGTGGTCAAAGGAACCGGAAGTTATCGCTTCGGTGGCTGGTCGGCGGTTTTCGGATTACTTTTCTATCTCTCACTCTCGGAATGGTGTCATTGTCAGCGCGATATCTGGCTGCTTCTCCCTGCTGTTGGGGGATGTTTACTGAGAATCCTTCAGGTTCAGCGACAAGCAACCGCCACTTCGGCGAAGATCTTTGTTCACTCCTTGATCGAAGGCTGCGTTTGGGGGCTCGGCATCTGGTTGAAACCACATTTGCTCATTGTTTGCGTTGTTGTCTGGGTGATGAGCATTTTTATGATTCAGGGATGGAAGCGAAAAGCGATTGACGGGTCCGGGCTTCTTGCCGGAGGTGTGATCATGGGAGCCATTGGGCTCTGGAGCCTGATGCGACTGGGGGCTTTGGAGGCGTTTCTGGTCTCTTTGCGGGAATGGAATCCGGGGTACCTTGAAGCTCGAAGTCAGAACTGGACTCTTGCTCGCTACAAAGTGATGAATATCATCCTGGCCCCTTGGACACTTCTGCATCTGGTGGCAATTCCGCTCTCATCGCTGTCCGTCAGCCGTTATTTACTAGAGCAGTTTGCTCTACCGTTAGCCCGTGAAGAACGCATTTCTCTAGTAAAAATGCTGTTCGCCACGAGGCA
Organism: Thalassoglobus polymorphus; assembly: GCF_007744255.1. Lineage (GTDB taxonomy): Bacteria > Planctomycetota > Planctomycetia > Planctomycetales > Planctomycetaceae > Thalassoglobus > Thalassoglobus polymorphus. Next base: position 3,633,686 of record NZ_CP036267.1, read on the forward strand.
GAACCTGCAAACCAATTCGAAAGATGCTCTACAGCCCGCTGCTCGAAACGACCAGGCATTTGTCCGGGCATTGCTCTCGGCTGTCTATCTTTTCTGGTTGTTACAAGCCCACTTTCTGCAACACCTGTTCGACTATGTCCACATCCCAGCGATTCTGCTCTCAATCGGAGTGCTCGGGGTGCACGCGGGACAGTATCGGCTACTGCGAACACCTGCCATTCTGCTTCCATTGATACTGCTCGGCCTCTGGAGGTCGCCATTCACTGACGCAAATCAGATGAGGCTCTGGGAGCCGGCAACTCAGGGAGATTTAACACCAGCAGAAACCGAATCACTGGCCCGGTTACCGAACCCGAAATGGGAGGACTTGGCAGAAATCGAATCATTCTTGAGAGATCAAAATGTCCACGAACGTGATGTACTCATGTTCAACAGCGATCTCGTGACGCTGTATTGGAACCTGAATCTGACCTCTCCAACACCGTATGTTTACCTCTTCGAACTGCAAAACTACTTCCCCGAACGAAAAGAGCTCATTGATGCAGCTATGATCAATGGACCGCAAAAATTTGTTATCACCGATTTGGTAAGCTGTGGAATGCCTTCTCGCTCAGCAGAAGAAATCGGCCCGGAAGGACCATTAGCGCCACCACCTGGATACACTCGTGCAAACCTAAAGGCGTATCCCTGGTCTGAGCCAGTGGTGTTCCGATCCGGTCGATATCTGGTTCACAAAGTCCGGACGGAACCAGTTTCTGAGTAAGAAGTTGCGCACAACACTGGTGCAACTTCAACTCAGTAGCTTCGTCACAAAACCTGAACTGACCTGAGTTCTATCCCACCTCGGTCGTTTGCGTTTCAACGAGTCCGTGCTTCCGCAATTTTTTGTACAAGCCAACCCTGCTGATTCCGAGGGCTTTTGCTGTTTTGGTGCGGTTGTTGTCATTGGCGTTCAGCGCTTGCACCAGCAACTCTCGCTCGTTTTGCGCGACCTGTTCGGCCAAAGAAGTCTTCTGCTTGAGTTCCATCGCGATAGGCGATGGCTCGAATTGCGACTGAACAAGTTTCGGTGAAAGGTCGTTGACCGTCAGCTTTCCGTTCTCGCAAAAGAGGACGGCTCGGCGAATATGGTTTTTGAGCTCTCGAATATTGCCCGGCCAGTGATAGTCTCGCAAAACATCCAGAAAATCGAAGTCGACCGAATCGATTTCAATCTCATGTTCGAGGCAGCATTCGTGTACGAATTGCATCGCCAGAGGGATAATGTCGTCAACACGTTCCCGTAATGGCAACAGACGAAACTCAAGGACACTTAATCGATAATAGAGGTCAGACCGGAACTTTGACGCTTCCGCCATCACTTCAAGATTCACATTCGATGCGACAATCAGACGAGCTTCGGCACGTCGTGGTTCGGTCGACCCGACCATTTCGTACTCGCCCGTCTCGATCACCTTCAGCAGTTTCGCCTGTTGTTTGACATCTAAAACATCGATTTCGTCCAGTAACAGCGTCCCCTGCCCAGCGGCCTGGAACCGCCCCATCTTATTCCGATCAGCTCCGGTAAATGCTCCGCGTGTATGTCCGAATAGCTCACTTTCAATGATATCAGACGGAAGAGCACCGCAGGCGAGGTTCTGAAACGGTCGATCTCGCCGGGGAGAGCGTTCGTGAATGATCCTGGCGAGTGTTGTTTTACCGGTCCCGGTCTCCCCCACAATCAAGATGGTGACATTCCGGTGAGCAATGCGACGAATATCATCGATCGCCTGAAAGAACTTTGGCTCACGGGTTTGCAGGTTAACATCAGTCCCTTCCAGACGATGGACGACTGGAATCGTCTTCCGAGATTCCCCAGAGATCACGAGGTGTAGCGATTCGCCCCGTAGCTCAACCAATTCTCCATTGTTGCGAAACTGGACGAAACAACTGGCGATCAAATCGGCTTCAGCAGCGCACCATTTCGGAAGATGACGACCTGAAATGACAACGACAGAGACATCAGCGACCTCTTTTTCCGCGAGTCTCTTAATCAGCCCATCGACTTCAGGGTCAACGTGAACCGACCGTAAGTCTAGAAATATTAGTGGTTTATCTTCTTCCTTCGCAGCTTCAATCGCGTCTTCAGCAGTTGAAACTGACTTCAAGTTCAAATTGTAGCGTTTCAGCTCCTTAAGAATGGAACTAAAGACCTCAAAATCCTTTACAAAGGCAATAGCACTCTTCATCGACAACTCCAAAATTGCATCCCGCATGGTGGTCACAATCGTTAGCGCTGCAATTCCCGATCCGGAAATGCGAAACTTTTCGTTTACACTGATTTTAACGACTGTAACAGAATGGAAGATTAAACAAAATAGGGGAGTTAGGAAGATCCGCTGAGTGTTTTAAGCCGTCAGGCTTTTCTTCTTCGCTCCTGCTGATTTGTCCAACCCTGTCGCCAAAAAACTGCCGATGAGAAAAAGAAGGAGAACCTGTTGTTAACAGATTGGAACACTGAACATTCGAATTGTTTCAGTCTGTAACTCTGCCTGAGATGGCATGGCGTTTGCAACAGTAGGCATACAGAAGAATTTCATTGATGCGAGATCCACGTGGCCGAAAAAATTTCTATCATTGTCCCAACATTCCATGAAGCAGAAAATCTTCCTCACTTGCTTCAACGAATTTCAGCCGCCCTCGATTCCTCGAAAATCGTCTGGGAAGTCATTGTTGTCGACGATGACAGCCAGGACGAGACGATCCAGGTTTGCGAATCTCTTGCCCAGTCTCACCCATTAACCTTGATTGTACGAACCGAAGAGCGGGGACTTGCAAGTGCCGTCGTTACCGGAATGAAGGCTGCGCACTCAGACTACCTGCTTTGCATGGATGCAGATTTGTCTCACCCTCCTGAAGCGATTCCCGCAATGATCGAGTCGTTCAGCGATGGGAAGACCGACTTCGTCATTGGAAGCCGGTATGTCGAAGGGGGGTCAACGGACGACGACTGGGGAGTCTTTCGCTGGCTAAACTCCATCATCGCGACTGGCTTGGTAAAACCATTGACTTCAGCGAAGGACCCCATGGCTGGCTTCTTCGCACTGCGGAGATCTGATTTTCAGGCCGCGTATGAAACACTTGATCCCGTAGGCTACAAAATCGGACTGGAACTCATTGTGAAGTGCAACTGCCAAAAGGTTGCAGAAGTTCCGATTCACTTTTCCGACCGACAATTTGGTGAAAGCAAGCTCTCATTCAAAGAACAGCTCAACTACCTGAGACATCTTACGAAACTGTACGATTTCAAATGGCCTGAAGCGACAAGGTTCGTCCGTTTCGGGATGGTCGGTTTTTCAGGTGTGTTTATTAACCTGGCAGCTTTGGCGGTGCTACTTGAGTTCTCGATGTTGGCCCCGGTTGCCATGGCAGTTGCAATCTGGATCGCAATGAGTTGGAATTTCCTTTTGAATCGGGAAGTGACCTTTCATGACCGAACGACAACCAACATCGGCAGCGAGTACGTTCGATTTTGCATGGCAAGCTTAACCGGAGCAGCATTAAACTGGTCGGTCGCAACCCTTTTGTGGACAACAGTCCCGATGTTTGCCGACTCCCCAACGATTGCCGGACTCGTTGGAATTGTGGCGGGAATGTTCGCAAACTTCACTCTCTGTCGTCGTTTCGTTTTCTTCGAGAAGGAACAAAACGGAACGCAGCAACAAGAGCCACTCAAAAAAGAGCGTTCACGATTTTCAGCAGGGTCATAACACAGTCAATTACATTTTTCGAATTGATGTTCAGGTTCCATCTCGCAGCGAACAGCAATTTCACTGAAAAAACTCGTTCTACAAGGGCCAACAGCAAAGCAAACTGCACTAGTAAATATATTCAGAATACACTCACATTGACTTCTGAAATGATCATCCCCTGTTCAATTTTTGACAGCACTCAGACATTAAGTTTGCGTCTCCCAATGCCCGACATTTAGAAAGCACAGACAAAAGACCAGTCCTATGAACGCCCACTCATCACCCGAGAATAACCTTCCGAATCAGCAGAGATCGCAACGCTTTCTACTGACCGGGCTCCTCATGGTGATAGGACTGACTGGTCTCTGCTGGCTCGGGTTTCGCTATGCCTCTGCTGGAAGTGACGAACTGGAAAGCCTCACTTTTCTGGAAGATTTCAGTGCCCAGAAAGACAAACTCGATTCAGAACTCGCAGCACTTCGCGAAAAGGCCGCTAACAAGCAGTCAACAACGAAGCCGCAACAGAAACAGACTCGGCAAGCACCTGTCAGCCCGTCCGAGACGCTTGATCGACCAGGTGACTTTCACGCCGACGTCCTGCAAATTGAGCTGACAGACCAGGCGATTGAGCAGCGATTAAGACACGATGCCGAGTATCTCTCATCCAATGAACTCGAAGGTCGAGGTATTCGAACAAAGGGACTCGAAATCGCAGGCGAATATATTGCCAACGAATTCGAAAAAGCGGGCTTATACTCAGCCTGGTACTCCGGCACACCATATCAGGAATTCCAGTTACTAAACGGATCGCGTCGTGGTGCCGTTCAGCGAGTTCTGTTCAACCGCAAGAACAACGAAAAATACCTGCTGACACCGAACGTCGATTTTTCTTCGCTGATGAAAACAACCATGGGGACAATGACTCTCCCGGTTGTGTTTGCTGGTTATGGAATAACCGCACCTGAGCTTGGATATGACGACTACGCTGACATTCGAGTCGCGGGGAAAGCTGTCATCATTCTGCGGCACGAACCTCAAAAGAACGATGAGAACAGTGCATTCGATGGAGCTGAAGCTTCGCGATATGCCCCCGTGTACACAAAAATTCAAAATGCAATCACCCACGGAGCGACTGCGGTCATTCTGTGCGACACTCACTCCAAGTCTAAAACCACTACCGAGGATGACCCGTTTTCGAGTAACCTCCTGAAAGTTGAATTTTCTGAAGACGCATTCGACATCACAATTCCGGTGATCCATTGCCGTCAGTCGCTGCTGGACGAAGTGCTGCAAGAGTTCGGAATGGAGACACTTAAGGAAATCGAAATCCAAATCGATTCCGACCTTCGACCACGCTCTCGAGACGTCAAAGGGTTTGAAATAGGATTTGAGGTCGCGAGAAATCGATCAGGCCGATCAGTGCGAAACGTCCTCGCTTCAATAGAACCGAATGGAGCGATGCCAGAAAAAACAATTATTGTCGGCGCGCATTATGACCACCTGGGACGCGACGGCTGGGGATCACTTGCGGTCGGAGCCGATGGCGAAATTCACAACGGGGCTGACGACAATGCATCGGGAACAGCCATCATTATGGAAGTGGCTCGCCAACTCGCAACGAAACGGGACCAATTAAAAAGCCGCGTTCTGTTCATCGCATTCACAGCTGAAGAGCTCGGCCTGCTCGGGAGCAAACACTATATTCGCGACCCTGCCGTCCCACTTAAGGAAACTGTCGCAATGGTCAATCTAGACATGGTCGGCAGATTGCGTGAAGAGCTGACGGTATACGGAGTCGGGACAGCACAGGAATGGAATAGCATTCTCTTGCCCTCTGCAGAGAAGCAAGGCTTGAATGTAACGGGACGCTCGAGCGGTTATGGACCGAGCGATCACGCGGTCTTCTACGAACGTGGCATTCCCGTCCTCCACTTCTTCACAGGTTTCCATCCGCAATACCATCGTCCCGCCGATGATTCTCACTTGTTGAATATCGAGGGGATGCGAAAAATCTCTCGTTGCGTGACCGACATTGTTGCACAACTCGCCTCAACCGAAACTCCTCTTTCCCCTGGAGCGACAGAAGAGGGGATGCTCGCAAGTACCGGGCTCGCAGATCTGCTCGACCAACCGGGCGACACTCCTCCCCGATTCGGAGTCGTCGTCAATTCACTGCCGAACAAAAAGGGGCTTCAGATCAAACGAGTCCTTCCGAGAAGCGTTGCCGGGAACAACGGGCTTCAACCTGGGGATATCATTCATAAAGTCGGCGAGACGACAATTGAAACAATCGAAGACTTAAAGGAGAGTGTCTCAGGCCACGATTCAGGAGCAAAAATTCCAATTCAGCTGACGCGTCGCTCACTGAACCTGGAAATTGAAGTCGTTTTCTAGAAGCAGTCTCAAAACCTATGGAATTGCAACCTTTCTCTGTACCAGAGAAGTGAACAGCAACTTCTGAGGCCAGTTGTAGAACACTTTCGTGCTTCTTTTACCTGTGACTTCTTGCAAATTCATCGCAGTCACAGCACTGAACCAGCGACCAGAAACCACCAGCGTGAGTGGATACGATCCCCGTTCAAATGCGAAGTCTTCAAAAACAATGGGAGCCAAAGCATCTTTCGAGAAATCTTTTTCACCAACGAAGCAATTCTGTTGCGTTTCTTGATGGATTCTTAGCTTCGAACTATTATCACACCTTCTATCATTCACCGAAACTCAAACGCAATCAGCGAAAATTTTCCACCCAGTTCTTTGGATGGGAGATTAACATTGTCCACAGGGGAACAACATGGGAGTGATGAGATTTGTTGTTCATCCTCCTGAACTGTTAAGTGAATGGCCGGAGTCCGAATTAGCTTACATCACCGGTTTTGACGGAAGAGTTTTCCCGACCCGCACTGAAATCCGGGACGGAATTTTTTCTTGTCAGCGCTCATTCTCTGACAGCGGAAAGGTCAGCGTTCCCTGGCCGGTCGATGGCATCGGCAGGCCAGTCTTAACGACAACGTCTTTAAGAGAACGGGACGAACCTTACATCCTGTCTCTCGAACTTGCTCGTGGAAAACTCGCCCAAGTGCGTGACCAGTGGTCTGCCTGGGAGATGGCAAGAATGGCCATTCCCAACTCATTTCGGGAGATTCAAAAGCAGGCGTTCAAGGCATTCGCCCACGCAAGTACGACTCAGCACGATCTGGATGAGTGCACCAAAGCTGCCCAAGCTTCCATTCAAAAAGCATGTGAAGCTGCTGAAATCCTCAGCCATGCTTATGTCGACCAAAGAATGAAGAGCATCAGCCGGACCTCGAGTCATGCGCCTTCACTCCTCGGTGCCTCAATGGATTCCGCGGTCCTCTCACCAACCGGTTCCGCCATATTTCTAAAGACGTTCAACACTGCTTCCGTCCCCATGAAATGGATCGACATCGAGCCTGAAGAAGGAAATTATCAGTGGCAATTGACGGATGAACTCATCGCATTTTGTTCTCAGAACAAACTCATCACACGAGGTGGACCGCTTATCAATCTGGAACCGGGAGGTCTTCCACAATGGCTGAAGTGTTGGGCTGTCGACTTCTTGAATCTGGCCAGCTTTGTCTGCGATTTCGTCGATACAGTCATTTCTCGCTATACCGGTATTGTGCGAATCTGGGAAGTGACTTCTGCTGGAAACATCGGCGGAGCGCTCGACTTAAACGAAGAACAATGCTTGGCACTGGTCGCCAGAACGCTGGAAGCTGCAATTCGAACCGATAGTGATTCTCAGTTTTTCGTACGGATTGAACAGCCTTGGGGCGAATATCAACGACAAGGTTCCCACCGCCTTTCTCCTTATCAATTTGTCGACGCCCTGATCCGCTCGAACGTCGGCCTGTCAGGCGTGAGCCTGGACATCAATGTGGGCTATTCCCACCGCGCATGTTTCACCCGAGACATGCTCTCTATCTCAAAACTCATCGACACCTGGAGCCTGCTCGGGCTACAAATCCACGTGAACCTTTGTTGCCCATCATTGGCGAGTCATGATCCGCTCGCCAACCCGCAAGTCTCTGTCGTCAACAACGCACTGCGTGATGCTTGGTCAGAAGCCCTGCAAGCAGAGTGGATGGAACAGGTCATTCCACTCTTAATGGCGAAACCTGCAGTCACAGGCGTCTTCCTCAGACAATTCAGCGATGAGGTTCCACACCGATTCCCTCACGCCGGAATCCTGGATGCAGCTGGAAATCCCAAACAGATCAATGAATCTCTCCAGAGACAACTCCGCAACAATTTCAACCAGAGTTAACTTTTGGGGATGAGTCAACCTGCCTCGAAGCCGTCCTTCAGCTTTGTTCGGTTGCGACACTGCGGAGTTCTTCAACGAGTTGATCAACCCGTTGAAATTCGGGGCATTGAGAGATCTGCGACGAAGTGGCAAGCTCCTTAGGAAGAGTTCCGAACAGATGCTTCTCCAATTCCTGCGCGAGCCATCCCGCTCGCTGCTTTGTGAATTGGGAATGCAATTGACGAAACCTCGCCTCCAGATAGCCGGCGCTCGTTGAGGCTCCTTCGGTGAGAACTTTGTCTCCCACTGCTGTCATCACTGTTCCTCCAACGGCGTCTCCAGCGATGTGCAGTGCCCCCTGCATCGCCGAATCTGCAACAGCTGGAAACAGGGCATTTCCGACTGGACCGGCTCCGGTCATGAACAGTGCCACGCTGACAGCCGGGCGTGCTGCGGCAGCGACAGAGTCGAGACGACGAAACAGTCGATACGACTGCGGGCTTTCCGTTCGAAACCGTGCCAGTTGTTCTTGCACAAGCACCGAAAGCTCTGTTTCCAGGTCGACGGAGTCATGTTCTTCGCGAATCTTCTCGATCAAATCAAGCCGCGCGTTTCCGGATAGTAAAGTTGTGAGTCGCGGACTTAACAGTGGATTCCCCAAATCTCGCAGCCATGTCAGTTTCTCGAATGTCTTATCAAGTGCCTGCAAAATCGTTTCCCATTCTCGAACCTTATACTGATAAATGGGAGAGTCCTCTGGAGATTTCTTTTCCTGAAGCATGTGAATTGGGTAAGTGACGACGGCCCCCAGCCTGTTATAGAACCCGTGAACTTTCGCCGACCAGCCTTCGCGTTGCTCGCTCCACCACTCCCGGATTTTTCGAATCATCACAGCATTCGGTAACGTCGGCCAATGATCGACTTCGACCAACCGCTGAGAGGACATCAGTTCGAGAGCTGCCTCGTAATCAGAACCTCTTCGGCCAATTTCATTCAACCATCCGGGAATTCCATGTTCGATATCACAGAGACTCTGCAATGCTCCCTGAAGCGTTTGAACCTTAATTTCGGAAAAGCGAAGCTCCGACAGATCTTTCAGCAAGTCTCTCGAAGTTGAGTCGGAAACGCTTCCCTCTTGCGGCCAGGATCGTTCATAAAATGGCAACGCATTCTCTTCAGCTGCCCGACGATCATTTGGAGCAAGATACAACAAGTGAGGGTTGATTTTGGTCTCTTCGTGAAATGTCTGCATCCACAATGGCCAGTACTCTTCGTCATCAGGGAGCAAGACCTGGTTGAAGACAACAATGACGAACTTGCTCTCTTGCGACGCTTTCCGGAAAAATTGCTTCACAGCGGCGTCATTATATTTTTGCTGAGTCAGCACAGCGACCAGCACATCTGCACTTCTCCGAATTTTATCCGCCCGCTCCCAGTTCACCTCTGCAACACTGTCGACATCTGGTGTATCAAGTACCACTAAATTGCTCGGCAGCGATTGGCTTTCTCGCCAGAACAGCAAATGCCGATCATCCTCTCGCAAGGCCTGATCGGCATCGGCCCACGGAAGAAGTTCAAACCCGGGAAAGAGTTCCTCGATATTGTGCGAAGCCTCAAACCCTGCCGGGAACAGCACCGTTGGATGTTTCGTCCCAGAGGCCATCGGACTGGTCGCACTCAGTCGTCCGCCAGCGATATGGTTGAACAAAACAGACTTACCGATATTCGTCCCCCCGACCACAGCAACAATCAGGAACGAATCTTTTCCCAACTGCGGTCGCACTTTTTCCTGAAGCAATTCAAACCATTCACGATCCTTCAACGGCGGAAGCTCAAACGAGGCAATCCGCCGTTCCAAAGCATCAATCGCCTCGGTTAACCGAACGATCACATCGGAACAGTGTTGAAATCGAGAGTTCATGAACAGGCAGTATTCGTCTAAAAAATGATTCGAGTTGAAGCCAAAAATAAAATTCAGGACTGCCGAAAGCCTACCAACAGTTCGGCAAAGTGGTCTATTTCAAAATTTTTGCCAGCTTGAGTCCTCCAGCGTCCTGTCCATTCACTTCAATCGTACAAGACCACTCGCCAGCCATCATTTCACAGCCAAGCCTGATGCAAACGCCTGATGCAAAAAGTGAAAACAGATCATTACTTTGTAGAACCAGTCCGAAAACTTTTGGAATGGTCGCTTTCCTCAACGTTTGAGGGAGCAATTTCAAGTTTCAGGATCAGTTCTAAATTGGATCATCAACATACCAGCCGACTCAGCAAGTTTAGCAGTTGCCCGTCAAACGAGAACATCCCTCGTCCGCAACTTGCTCATTTCAAGTTCGATTGAGATACTCAAAACAGGTTAATCAAGGAGAACCGATGGGTAACGCGAGCCCCCTCTCGCAATCGATTCCCCCCAATCTCCTCACAGAACAAGTTGATGAGTGTGCGCCTCAAACAGAGACAGGGAAACCGGTAACGACGACGCAACCAACGACTTACCCTTGAATTTCAATCCATTGAACCTCAACCAGCGGCCCCATTGAATAACCACTTTCGGTTGCCTTCGCTGAGGCCGCATTCGGAGCCCCACCATGCAGAGCACCAACCATTTCGATCGCCGGCAATTCCTCCAGGCCGGCACAGTTGCCGTCGCAGCTGCATCGATTTCTCCCAGCCTTTTCGCCAAGGAAAAAACGAACAAAAAGCAGGAAATTATCGACGCACACTCCCACATCTGGACCGATGACATCGCTCATTACCCGCTTCAAAACGGACAAACGGTCGAGGACCTCAAACCTCGCACCTTCACTCCTGAAGAGCTCATGGCGGTCGCATCCCCGCACGGGGTGACCAAGGTGGTCCTCATTCAGCACAACGTTTATCACGGAAAAGACAACTCATACATTACCGACACAATTCAAAAGGAACCCCAAAAATATTCCGGCGTCGCATGTATCGACGCTGCGGGGAATGCTCCGGCCAAAGAGATGGACAGACTCCGAAAACTTGGAATTCGCGGCCTGCGAATCCGGTCCGGCGATGGAAACGTCAAGAAATGGCGAGACAGCCCAGGGATGCACGCGATGTGGAAGCATGGCCCGAAAATCGGGATTGCCATGTGCCCCCTCATCAACCCGGAAGATTTGCTCGAAGTCAACCACTTCTGTGAGAAATACCCGGACACAACAGTCGTCATTGACCACTTTGCGCGTATCGGAATCGACGGGAAAATCGATTCAAAAGACCTGAAAAGACTCGCCGATCTCGCAAAATTCCCTAACACCTATGTCAAAGTTTCCGCCTATTACGCGCTCGGCAAGAAACAACCGCCTCACGATGAACTCACCCCGATGATCCACGTTCTGTACGATGCCTACGGAGCCAATCGGCTCATGTGGGCCAGCGACTGTCCGTATCAGTTAACCGCACCAAACACCTACGGAGATTCCATCGCTCTGATCCAGGACCGCATCGATTTTCTCTCAGCAGCTGACAAAGATGCCATCCTCAGAAAAACAGCTGAAACCGTCTTCTTCAGCTAACTTCAAGATTCAAAACCCAGGGCAAGCCCCCGCAGATCAACTGCGGGGCAATCCTCTTTGATTCCGGTCCTGCGAATTCTCCTATCTGCCATTCTCTCAACAGTTTGCACAGCTGATCCGTGTAGAACACGTGAACTGCAAACCATTTGTCCTTTAAACCGTAAACCGGTGTAATCAGCCGGTGACACGTCAAAGCCCCGAAACAGCATGTTAAACCGGGTAAACCTGCATAAACAAACGTGTTTCAGTTCTTGAACACGTTTGGCACGCCGATTGCCATAGAGCTTTTCCGCATCACTTGCCGGCGATGCGAGGTGAAGAACTGTCTGCAGCGGTGACCCACCAAAGAGTAAACATAATAAAGAATAGAAAAAGAAAAAAAGGACAAAGAACTATGTTGAAAGCAATCTTGAAAGACGAAGCTGGTTTTGTCGTCTCAACTGAGCTCGTTCTGATCGCAACTATCCTCGTCATCGGACTCATCGTTGGTCAAACAACACTCCGTGACCAAGTTGTAACCGAACTCGCCGACGTTGCCGACGCAATCTCAGCAATCGACCAAAGCTACGCATACTCAGACATCACCGGACACTCATCAAGCACAGCTGGAACTGTTTTTGACGATGAAGCAGATTTCTGTGATGTGAGCGACAGTGGCGAACAGGGAACTGGAGCTGGTTCAGGTACTTGCGTGCTGATCGATAACGGAGTATCCGAGCAGAATGGTGCCCAGACTATCGCAGAAGCTTCTGACAGCATCTAAAACTAATTCAGGATTTTCTTGAATCGAAGGTAGTGGGTGGTTGTACCACCCACTACCTGTTTGGGTGTAAATCGAAGCCAAGCATTCTTCATTCGTACCTGAGCCGATTGTCGATGATACGAAGGACAATATGATGTTCAAAAATTTAATACGAGATGAATCGGGATTCGTAGTCTCAACAGAGCTAGTGATCATCGCAACCATTTTGGTCATCGGAATGCTTGTTGGCTTGACTACAATTCGAGACCAGGTTGTAACAGAACTCGCTGATGTTGCTGATGCAATTTCTGCGCTGGACCAGAGTTATGCCTTTTCTGATATCACGGGTCACGCCAGTAGTACAGCGGGAACAATGTTTGACGATGAGGCCGATTTTTGTGATGCCTCAGACGCTGGCTCGCAAGGTGGCTTTGTATCTGCAACTTGCATTTTCATTGATGGCGGACTGGAAGTGAATGGAGCTCAAATTGTTGGCTCGCCAACAGACTCCTCTCCATAAAACATTCTGAAGCTGCTTGTCGATATAGAAATGGCCCAATAGGGTCATTTCTTTTTCTGTATACTCTTGACTTTCTGATCCAGAGATATTGCGGATTTCAACTTAAACTGTCACGCATTCTATTGCGTTTTGCCAGACTACCTATTTTACGCTGTGATTCTCAAATAGGGATGTCATCGTCCAGCGTCAACCAAGGCATTACCTGCATGATGACCTCCCTGCTTGAAGAATCAGCGCAGTATGATGGGTGGTTTAGGAAAGCGCAACAGAATGCATGCTGGTCATAATTGGAATGAGTATATAGAACTATGGAGTGGTAAATTCATCTGAAGCCTCGCCATGACAGTGTGCAAATCGCTGTGAAATCTATCAGTTCCCAAATTCTCCCAAATGTTTTTTTTACAAATCAATGATTTGCCGAACATCGTGGTTGAATTTGATGACTCCGTATCATATTATCTTGGCTATCTTAACAGACTCGATAGCATTCCTTAAGATTTTGGAGAAGTAGCGTGAAGGGTTTGAAAATCACTTTATTTGCAACACTTCTATGTGTTGGATTCGCTTTAAACGCACACGCTGCCCCAATTTTCAGCAATTTTCCAGCCCTTAATCCCAACGGTTCTGGTATCACAAGCGATGCTGCTTCTACGAATCCTAACCCTTTTGCAGGCGTGTACTTTGATGTCCCCGGAGTTGGGACTAATGGTGTCGTAGGAGTGAGTTGGATTGGTCACTACTCCTCCGGCCTGCCTACGGATGATTTTTCCATCCGTTTTGAGGCGATAGATAATGGGACCTACCCGAATGTAAACACAACCACCAATCCAGCAACGGGACCTGAAACAACCTTTCATGTTGGTGTTGACTCTGGGACATCACTCGATAGTCGTGTTGCAACAGGTCAATCTGCTGGTGGACATGCACAGTATCTCTACACTGCAACTCTTGATGGGTCATACATGCTCACAGGTGGAGTATCCTATATGATCTCAATTTACAACAACACATCTGACGCAACAGCTTGGTTTTGGGACAAGTCAGTCTCGGCAAGCAACGGTACGTACTACAAAAATGTTCTCGGCCAGCCTTTTTGGCAGATTGGGATTGCAGATCAGCAACTTGTGTTTAGCTTGGACACCGAAAGTCTTGTAGGTCCCACTGTTCCTGAACCTTCGTCGTTCATTCTTCTTGGGACAGCGATTGTTGGGGCTTTGGCTTACCGACGTCGGCGTAAGGTTGCCTAGTTTCTCTTGTGAAGCTTGATGAAATCAATGAAACGGCCGCTCTTTGAGTGGTCGTTTTTTTTGCGTTTTGACTCTTCTTTCCTTTCAATGTTCTGATCCGGTCGAACTGCTTTCTTCCACTCTCTTCCGAGCTGGGTTTGTCGTTTTGCCTCTCTCAATTGACAGAGAATTTTTGGCGTGCCTCTCTGTCTCCGCCCCACTCCAGTGCTTGCAATCTTAGTCTCGAAAATTAGACGCTTCCTCCCAGCCGTTTGCTGCTGCCCATTTCGTGGAATTTCAGGTTCAAACTTGAGGGGCATATCACAGGCCTATTGCGTCTTGATGCTCGTACTGTTTCGCAATTGGAAAAACGGACCTGTTGTTGAGTACCACTTCCAGGTTGTGTGAGTACAATACAGCTCTGGCTTGAAGTGAATCATGCGGGTGAGACTCATTCCTCTCTCAACAATCTTCACTCAAAACAATCGCTGCCAGTCATCGCAAGCAAGTAGGGTACGCTGTGCTTACCTTTGTGACAGCTATCTGCGGTACGCAGAGCGCACCTTGTTCGTCGTTGATGTGTCAGGCCAGTTGGAGAGCGGGAAGTATGATTGTCCAGCAGTCCGGGACCACTGTCTCCCACCAAGATTGCACGGGGCGATGAGCCAGAGTTACAGACGACTGAACATTCCTTTTCCGCTGGCCACCCTAGAAACAAGACATTAGATACACAGGTTTTCAAATGAAACAGATTCAAACCGTCTCCGGAAAAGCAATTCCATTGTTGTTGGACGATATCGACACGGACCGCATCATTCCGGCCCGATTTCTTCGCTGTGTTTCTTTCGAAGGGATTGGTGAGCACGCCTTTGAAGATGATCGTTTGCAAGACAAGAACCATCCTTTCAATCAACCGCAATACCAAGATGCCCATGTCCTGGTCAGTGGCCGCAACTTTGGTTGTGGGTCTTCACGTGAGCATGCTCCTCAGTCACTGATGCGTTGGGGTATTCAGGCAGTCATTGCGGAATCGTTCGCTGAGATCTTCTTCGGAAACTGCACATCACTCGGGGTCCCTGCTGTCTGTGCAGGAAGGACTGATCTTGAAGCTCTCAGCAAAGCGATTCAAGCGGACCCAACTCTTGAAGTGATCGTCGACCTTGAAAACTGCCAGGTGAAATACGGCGAGACCTCATTCGCAGTAACAATCCCGGATAGCGCACGAAATTCGCTTGTCTCCGGACAGTGGGACTTCTTGTCGCAACTCCTCGAAAACAAACCCACGATCGAAGAGAAAAAAACAACGCTTCCCTATCTCAGCGGGTTTCCAAAGGCCTGAATTCGACCACGATCTCGGTGAGGGGCACCTGAACATTCGCCCGGACCGATTGGACCATCGCGACTTACCTTACGCTGGGAGATGAATCATTAAGGAGATTTCCGAGTTGATTTGAAAGTGAGTCGAGGATTTTCAGGTCCTCGACGTGTTGACGCTCAATAGAGGATTCCAGATTCAGGAGATCGCTGCGATACTTGTCGACATCGGACTTGAGGTTCTCAATACGATTGTTCGAAAGTTTGAGTGCTTCAGCCATCTCTTTTAGTGCCCGATCATTCTCCTGAATGATTTTCTCCAAGCCTGACAACTGCTGCTCGAGTTCCGCAGATTTGGACTCTGTTTTCTGCTTGAGATCAGTCAGCAATGGCAGGCAGTGAGCAGGATCGGGTGGAATGAAAGTGAGTGTTCGGTTCGAGGTTGAAATGGACGATGTGCTGCTTCTAACGGATTGAGATTGCGAAATCGGCTTCGCAATTGTCCGTGGCGGTTTCGACGTCTGATCACTCTTCATTTCTGACGAGTTCGATTTCCATTTCACCTGCGCGACGTTTGAATTGATCGAGGGGTCGGTCGAATCTTCAATTCGTCGACAGGCCCGGGGGGACTCATCGTACTCCTCTAGCGGAATGGGGACGAGTGTGAAGCCTTCATCGCCAAGTTGTGGGCTCAGCTCGATTGATCCCGCTTGAAAGTCTGCGTTGACCACGCAGTCACAACCGGGATCTTGTTGACGTGAAATGGTTCCGCACCCGGTCAACACTCCGAACAGTAATAATGCAACGAACAGCATCCGATGTTTGATTAGCATGATAGGCATCTTTCGTTTCGTCTCTTCAGAACGCATCTTGCGTCTTTCTCAATTGGGTAGAACGGACTGTCGGTGATCACCTCACCTTGTCCATTCAAGTTTCAGAGCCGTAGTCACAATCTAAAACAACGTGACTTCCACATGAGCATTGAATCTCAATTGACTGGATCAACTCCTGATCGCGATGAACAATGACTTTCGGAGAAGTCTGTTCCTGCTCGGTGACGAGTAATTTTCGCGGATCGATTTTGACTCGATTTGCGCGAACGATTGCGGAAGGTTGGCTGCGCGTCATTCGGACACCTCACTTGATGGAAAATGGATTTTAATTCGATACGGAAAATGAGAGTTCAGTTTTCAGAACGGATTCAATGCTCGTGGTGCCCGTGAAGTTCACTTAAATGACTTCATAGGTAGTCCGCCATGTGAACGAACTCAAACACCGATTCGAAAATGCTATCGGTGAACCATTTGTTTCAGTTCCAGTTCTGTTTTTGTCAGAATGCGTGAGACCCGGGACTCGGAGAGCCCGAGAACCTGACCGATTTGCTTGAGTGTCAAATCATCGAGGTAATACAAGGTGATCACCGCACGTGGACGGTCAGCGAGTTTTTCAATCGCTTTGGCAAGGACATGTTGCTGTTCATGCTCCGACTGTTCTTCTTGTACTGAGTTGTCAGAGCGTCTTGTGTATGGGAGGAGTTCTTCGCTCCAACTTTCAGGGTAATTCATACGCATCGCGACGAGACACTTCTCGACGTCTTCGACTGAAAGGTCTGTCATCTCTGCAATCTGTTGAGAATTTAATGTTTGTTCGCCTCCTTGAATGGCAGCTTTGATCTTCGACCAGTTCTGCAAAATGTGCTGGGGAACTGGACAATTTCGACGAAGTTCATCCAGAACGGCTCCACGAATTCTTGAATAGGCAAAGGTCTTAAATGCAACTCCCTTGTCTGCATCAAACCGATTCGCTGCTTCGACCAATCCCAGAACTCCAGCCGCTTCGAGATTCTCAAAATCTATGGCACTGGGGAGCTCCAGCAACAATTTTCCGATCACATGTTTCACGTAATAAAGGTTTGAGACGATGAGTCGCTCGCGTGCCTGTTGGTCATTGATGTTTTGATATGTCTTGAGTCCCGCATCCATGCGTCCCCCTCCTGCCAATCACTCTTTTCATCTATCGTCCCTGGGAATCATTCATTGAAGAAGCACTAACAAAACTGCGAATACGGTGGGTATTCGCTCAACCACAACTTTGTTGGTTTTGTTAGAGCGACTCCTTCAAAACTCGTCCTCATCTTCAAACACAAGCGAGACCATCGAAGACATTCCAATAAAGAGAACCGTTGCGCCGCCGCCTCCGAGGAAAGCTCGGAACAAGACAACCTCAGGCTCAAGCCCGAAAACAACACTGAGTAAAGTCATTGCACAGGCAACGAGCAGTCCGACTGCCATGCCGATTTGCACATTCGAATTTTTGGGGATGTTCTTATTCATACTGATGATTTCATTCGATAAACATTGACGAAAACGCTTTCGTAAAGAGTCATTTCCTGACACTGACCTGTTGAGCATTTCGAAATGCTTTTGGCTTTCTGCCGCAGATCGTTCAGCGCTGTTCCTGATAAAACCGTTCCCTCATGGATGCCTCCAGAAGTCCCGCACTGCTCACGCTGCATTATTCCGAAGCCCTTCGTTCTCACTCCCGGCAGTTGGGACAATTGAATCTCCAATGCCAACGTTTTCAGGGAAAATAGTCCTGTAAGGAATGAACTCAACGGGATCGATTCCCAGGTCCCCCGGAACTTCTTGATACGCGACCACTCCCAGGTGCGGCGCGGAGCGGCGAAACAGTTTTCGCAACGGGCGTCGCAGAACACGATCGACCAGTAAGGCCAATGGCTGATCAGCACGTTGCGAGTTCTTCCAGGCAGCTTGAATCTGTTCGAGCATCGCTTCGAGTGAATCTGGACCGACGGCAAGTTGTTGATCGCGAACCTGTTCTCTCAAGCGTGCTTCGAGTTGCGGTTCAAAAGCGAGGACTCGCAAGTCGCCGTTCGGTAAGCAGTAGCGGTCACAAATTAATCGCCCTAAATCGGCTCGTACGGCATCAGTTAAATCATCTGCGGTTTTCAATTGTGAACTGTGATTGGAAATGGACTCCAGAATGTGTGCCAGATCAGAGAGTGGGACGCCGTCCTCTGCCAGTTGTTGAAGTACTTGCTGTAACACAGCCATGCGGACCGATTCAGAACGAAGTTCATCAACGATGACAGGAGCGAATTCCCGCACACGGTCCAAAAGTTCCTTGAGAGTCTCTCGAGTGAGGAGTTCGTGCCCGTGGAGTTTCAAAACCTCCCCAAGATGAGTGATCAGCACACTCGACGGGTCCACAACAGTATAGCGATGGCTTTCCGCCTGCTGGCTGAGTGCAGGATCAATCCACTTCGCTGGCAGCTGAAACGCAGGCTCACGGGTTTCTTCTCCGGGGATTTGAATTCCGGGGTTTTCGGGAAGAATTGCCAGGACTTTTTCTGGAAGAAGTTGACCACTGGCAACGACGCGGCCAGCAATCTGAATCCGGTAGGTTTGCGGGTCCATCTGGATTTGTGATCGTACACGGATCGGTGGAATCCAAAGTCCTCTTTCGCGAGAGAACTCTTTGCGAAGCGTCGTAATTCGTTCGGCAAGGCGTTTACCTCGCCCTGAATTCATTAAAGGGACAAGTCTTGAGCCGACTTCAATCGTAGCACGATCGCGAAGTAAGAAATCTCCGGGATCGTCTTCTGGCTCGGGTGGTGCATCGGGTCCGGGAGGGGCTGAGGGAGTTTGCAGTTCACCCGGTTTACTGACGCTTCGAGAAGTTAATGAGATGACTAACGCAATCGCGAGAGTTAGAAATGGAAACTTGGGCATTCCGGGCATCAACGCCAGGAAAACGAGAATAATGACGCCGATCCACAACGGGCGACGATTTCGAAAGAGTTGTGATTCGAGTTCTTCGCTGAGGGTTTCTTCGGAGTTTGACTTGGTGACTAAAATTCCTGCGGTAACTGCAATAATCAGAGCAGGAATTTGTGAGATGAGCCCATCACCGACTGTCAGGACCGAGTATCGTGTTAGCGATTCAATGATGCTCATACCGTGCGTCATTCCGAGAATGACTCCGCCGACAAGATTGATTGCGGTGATGATCATTCCGGCGATGGCATCGCCGCGTACAAATTTACTGGCTCCATCCATGGCCCCGTAGAATTCGGTTTCTTGTGCAAGCTGTTCGCGTCGTCCCTTAGCAGTTTGTTCATCGATTGCCCCTGCGTTCAGTTCGGCATCAATCGCCATCTGTTTTCCGGGGAGTGCATCAAGTGTGAATCGAGCGGACACTTCAGAAATCCGGCCCGCTCCTTTCGTGATCACAACAAACTGAATCACAACGAGAATCAGAAAGACGACCAGCCCGACGACCAGATCTCCGCCAACAACGTAATCACCAAACGCTTCAACAAGCTTTCCGGCATTCGCTGAAAGCAAGATCGACCGTGTCGTCGCGACGTTCAATGAGAGGCGATACAAAGTCAACAACAACAACAGTGACGGGAAGACCGACAGGTCCAATGCTCGCTTTGCTCCCATAGTGACTAGCAGAAGAAGGATCGTGAGCGCCAAATTCCCCGCAAGCAGCAAGTCTAAGATGAAACCTGGCAGCGGAATGAGCATGATGACGAGCACACCCAACAACCCGATCGGAAGGAGTGTCTCGCTTTTCGAGAGACCGAGCTCAATTTTGTTCTGTGGCTGATTCATGAGGTGTACGCTCAAAAGCGGCTAGAGCAAATCCAGTATTGATCTTTACGTTCTGTCCCACGGTGAGCAGTTTTTATTGTCAGGACAGTGGCCTTCATCGGATGCGACAAGCTTTGAAAACCCCTCGAACAGATCATCCGAAGCTTAAGCTGAGCGCCCGAATGATCAGGCTCCAGCCGTCCACCAGGATGAACAACAAAAGTTTGCACGGGGTCGAAATGACGACCGGAGGCATCATCATCATTCCCAAAGCCATAAGAATCACCGAGATCACCAAGTCGATCAGGACAAATGGAAGGTAAATGCAAAACCCCATAATGAATGAGGTTTTCAGCTCACTGATGACAAAAGCCGGAACCAGAATGTGCATCGAAATGCTCTCGGGCGTCGGAATTGAATCTAACTCAGCGAGGTCGAGGAGAAGCTGAATGTCCTGCTTGCGAGTTTGCGTGATCATGAACGACTTGAGGACCTGCGAACCGTTCTGGATTGCTTCGCTGCTTGAAATTTCTTCGTGCAAGTAAGGCATGATGGCCTGCTGTTCGATCGCCTGAAACGTCGGAGCCATCACGAACAGCGTGAGGAACAACGACAGACCGATAATGACCTGAGTCGGCGGAATTTCCTGAGTCGAGAGTGCTCTCCGGACGAAAGAAAGCACGATCACGATGCGTGTGAAGGCCGTCATTGTCACGAGTGCGGACGACAAAAACGCCAGCCCGCCCAGAAAAATCGCAACTTTGATTTGTGGTGAGAGTTCTTGAAACGCTTCGGTCTGCAAGACTTCTGAAACCAATTCGGATTGTGTGCTTTGCATTTCAGCTCACCTCTGAGATTGCGAGAGTCTGCGGCAGTTCCTGATCTGCTGTCACTCCACTGGATTCCAGGTCTTCGTTCTCATCCAGATTCCAGTTGGGAACAAGAGTGACTGATTTGACTCCGCTCGGGTCGGTGGCGATCAAATATCTTTCATCTCCAAGCATGACTAAATGCAGCAGGCTGTTCTGGTGAACCGAGAGCGTCGAGAGATGTGTCAACTCGTTTGTCTTCAGCTTCTTCTGATCACTCATGTTCAACTTCTGTAGTATCACACCTTGCTTCATTCGTACGACATATGTCGACAGACCAGCGATGAACAACACGACACCGGTCCATTTCACTAAATTCCAAAGATCAAAATCGAGTGGCTCGGCGAAGTTGGCTGTGGACGCAAATGTCGATGCCGCAATCTCCTGTTTGAACGCTTGCTCTGGAGTTCGCTTCACTGCTTGAGTCTCACTTGCGGCTCTGTCTGTTGCTTCAAATTCAGGTACTGTTTCAGTCTTGGACAATGTCAATGCAGCAATCGACTTGAAGGTCTGATTCCAATTCATCTCTTCGTCTTGAAGCCACTCCACCGTCGGGAGTTCAGGCTCTGAAAGTTGCGATCCGTACCAGAGTTCAACATTCTGGAGAGTCTGCGTTTGTGGAATGTTGAATTCCAAAGCAGGGATTTTTTCAGCCTCCGCTCCAACAGCGAGAGTTGTTTCAACTCCCACAAGGAGCAGGCATGCCCAACACAATTTGTCTGTCAACCTGATCATGATGGCGCACCGGATTCGTATTTTTTCTTACGAGAGAAGAGGCGAAAACCTGAGTAATAAACTTGAGCAGGACCTCTCAGTCACTGAGAAAATCGCCCATTCCAAAAGTGCTTGGATCGGTCATTGCTCAGCCCCGCGACTGTGCGAATTTTCGATGTGCGTCAGTCTCACGGCATACCGGTCCTCGACAACGACCACTTCTCCTCGAGCGATTCGAATGCCTTGTGCCATGACATCAACCATCTCACTGACGCTTCGATTCAATTCAACAACAGCCGTCGGGCCGAGCTGAAGCAACTCTCCAAGTGGGAGTTCTGTCCGCCCTAACTCCACGGAAACAGTCACGTTGACATCGTAAAAACGTTGGAGTGGAAGATTTGCGGGGGGCGTTGAAGGAGGGACAGCTGCCGGGAAATCGACCGAATAAACAACCTGCTCTGTCTTGTCTTCTGTCTCACGATCACCATAGTCTTGAGAAGCACTGAGATCCCCATCTCTTTGTACAGGGTCGGTCGCCCCAGTTGAGTCAACGGATCCCTTCTTGATGTTCTCGTCAAATTGCTGCTGATCTGTCATGACGGTCTCACTAAATCTTGAACGCTTCAGGAATCATTCGACCTGTTCCTGAAGCCTGAATTTGCTCTCTCAAACCTTGAGGAAAGCGACTATTCGAGAGTTTTTTGGACTGATTCAAAAATCAATCATCAATCGCTTCGACCACCTGAAATCCAAGCCGAGGACCAACGGTGACCGGAGTGACTTTCCACTTTGGGCGTTCATCAATGGAAGCAATCAGTGGCTGAAATGCAGATTGATTCAACATCAAAACATCACCGTCCCAAAGTTCTGTAATCTCGGACATTTTGAGTTCTACCGATCCCAACTCTACAACGATTTCCTTAGGAATATTTTCTGTAACAGCGACCATAGCTGCGAGATCATGATCAGAGGCTGGCAGAACAGTAGCGAACTCCTGAGAGATCTGATCTTCCAGGGGGTGCTTGGGCATTAGCCAGTGTAAAGTTTCTTCTCCATAGTCCGATGTGATGCGTATTTTCGCGACGAGCAAGTCCGTCCCGTTCGCAAACATTCGCGCACGACGCGGCTTCTCTATGAACTCCTGATACGTAGTGGGAATCGGTTCAGTTCCGGGCCAGCTCTCGCTCATGGCATCAGAAATATTCTCGAACAGGATTTCGAGGATGGCGATTTCCGTTGGCGAAAAAGGAGTCGGCTTAGGCCAATCTTTGCCTTGAATATTCAAAACGTACTCAACAAGCACTCTTCCTAATCGTCCTGAAACGACGACCAGGCATGGCATGCCAGAGATCCCCAGACTGATCCGAGCTCCAACACCATCCGCTGGAAGCTCTTGCATGGCTCGATGTTCCGTCACCGGTTCCATTGAATGTGCGTGAATCTGAAAATCATTTGTAATCAGTGTTTCCCAACGTTCCTGTGTGCGAGTGCAAATTTCTGTGTGCCATTGCTGGAGGACACGGCTTGAACCAGCATTCGGGCGACGGGGCGTTTGAAAATCGAGTCTCTCAAACATTTCTGCAAGGCCCTTTGCGTTACTGAACATTGAATTCTTCGAACAGAATGTCGTAGACACGATCATGGCCGTCCGAAAATAAGGTTGTGTTGAATTGATTGCGGATTTCTCTACGAAGCATGTTCTGCCCCGCTTTGCCGCGAATTTCGTCTAAGGTCTTGTCTGAGAGATGGCTGAGTAACCAGTTTCTCAACACAAGTTTTTCCTTCTCAAGTAAAGCCTGAACCCTCTCTCTATCTTTCTGTTTGACCTGCAGAGACATCTTCAATCGCAGATAACGGTTCATCCGTCCTTCGTCGAGATTGACCGTTGACTCACCGAAAGAGACATAGGTCATGTCGTTCACTGAAATCGCATTGCGACTCTCCGGTGAACCGCCTGCTTTTGAGCCGGGCTCTAGTGCAAATAAATTCGGGAGCATAAAAGGAATGGCACTCCCTGCAGCGGCAGCTACGAGAAAAAAAATCATAAGGGTGAGGAAACCGACCCCAGATTTCCTCGGAACCTCATCTTCCTGGGGCTCATCGCTGATTTTCTGATTCACTGGTTTACCTTCTGATCTCGTTGAATCATGAACGCTTCGGGAGAAGTGACGGAGAGCTGGGAATTGAAGGGAGAGAAAGGCCCACGTTGAGACTCTCTCAAGCTTCAATTTTGCACCCACAACTCAAAATCTATGTTGATCTTCTGACGCCCTGAAACGAGTCCTGTTCGACGTTTCGATTGACGTTTTGAATAGATGTTAAGACTTACCGGATTTATCGATCTGAGAAGGTTTTCCGATGAGGCAAAATGGACGCGAGGAACGTTTGACTCGCCCAAAGAGCATTTCACCGCACGCTTGCGTAGAAACACGCACTGAAAGAGACGCAGTCGAAAACGAACCAACTTAGAGCCGTTGACCTGCTCCACAACGGCGGGAGTCCACTCATGTCAAGACTTCAACTGAGGAGAATATAAAACGTCCAAAGCTAGAGCATCTTTGGAATTGGTTTGCAGGATCTACCTCGTGGCGAATAGCATTTCTACTAGAACCAGTCCGAAAACCTTTGGCACAGCCGCTTTTCTCAACACCTTGAGGGAGCAACTTCAAGTTTCAGGATCAGTTCTAGAAAAATGCGTTCTTCACGGGCACACTGCTCTGAGTCATGCTTGATGACGTCGAAAGAATTTCCGCCCTTCCCGGAAAGCTCTTCCGCCTCTCAGTCTGAACGTTGCGACCCTCATTACCGGGGTGAACTCGACAAGTCATTAAACCGTCAAGCTTTATCGCCACACGAAGAGGATGTCGGGAAGAAGTTTTTTGACTCTGGCACACTCTGTGCAAATGCTCAAGTGAATGACTGGAAAGGAATTCACTCATGCTTCACGGAGTTTACGGAGCCGCCGTCACGATGGACGGCGCGGCGCGGCAGCACGAACACATTGCGAAGAATCTGGCTCATGCACAGATTCCGGGATATCGACGTACTCAGCTGACACAAGGGACGTTCGACGACAGTCTGCAAGAGACAACGGCCGACCTCATTGCCCGTTCGTCAGCTGGAACTCGCGGTCTGGAGGAGTCTCACGATTTCACAACCGGGCCGCTCGAACAGACGGACCGTCCGTTGGACATCGCTATTCAAGGAGAAGGGTTCTT
Source organism: Thalassoglobus polymorphus (assembly GCF_007744255.1). GTDB lineage: Bacteria > Planctomycetota > Planctomycetia > Planctomycetales > Planctomycetaceae > Thalassoglobus > Thalassoglobus polymorphus. Next base: position 3,658,445 of record NZ_CP036267.1, read on the forward strand.
TGTGATCGGTGAACGGGACGAACCACTCTATACACGCAATGGGTCATTTACCATCGACCAGCAGGGAAACATTGTCACAAAAGATGGGCGAACTCTTCAGGGGACCAATGGCCCCATGACCCTACCGATCAACACGGTCGTTGAAGACATCGCTGTTGATCAATCCGGGCGAGTCTCTGTCAATCAGATTGAACTCGGGCGAATCAAAATCGTCCAGTTTGAAGACAATGAAAAACTGGTCAACGTCGGTACGACCCTCTTTCGAAATCCCAACGAATCTGGTTCAGAGATCACACAGTTGGATGTGCAGAACACTCGCGTCCAACAAGGGAGTCTCGAGAAGTCAAACGTCCACCCTGTGCAAGAACTTGTTGAACTCATCGCTGTGCAACGTCGCTACGACGCTGCCTCGCGCACGCTTCGAACTCTCATGAGAACTGTTGAACAACGCATCAACCTGCAACGAGGAACTTAATCATGCTTCGCGGACTTTACACCAGCGCCATCGGGATGAAAGCACAGGAACTGCTGCTTGATAACACAGCGAATAACCTGGCAAATGTCAACACGACCGGATTCAAACGCAGCCACCTCGACTTCGCGGACTTGCTGTATTCGACGCTGCAACAACCCGGAACTGAAGTCGCTGCCGGACAGGTTGCTCCGACTGGATTGCAAATTGGAAGCGGGGTCCGTGCTACCGGAACAACAAAAGTCTTTACTCCAGGAACTTTTGAACAGACTGGAAATTCGCTCGATGTTGCCATCGAAGGTGACGGTTTCTTCAAGGTTCAACTTCCCAATGGTGAAGTCCGCTATACACGAGACGGAGCGTTTCGGCTGGATAACAACGGGCAATTGGTGACCACAAATGGATACCTGCTCGATGCTGGAATCACCGTTCAGGACGGCATCAGCATCACGAAACTCAACATTGGCGAAGATGGAACGGTCAGCGGCGTGCTGGAAGGTTCTCCCCAGTCGGCGGTGCAACTCGGTCAACTTCAACTGGCCCGCTTTCTCAATCCTGCTGGACTTTCCAGCGAAGGGGGCAACCTCTACGCAGCCACTCCTGCATCTGGAAATGAAGTATTGAGCAATCCGGGAGATGAGGGAGTCGGGATACTTCGGCAGGGATTTCTTGAGGGTTCGAATGTCGAAGTCGTTACCGAGTTGATCTCACTCATTTCAGCCCAACGGGCCTATGAGATCAATTCTCGTGCAATTCGAGCAGGCGATGAAATGCTCTCAACGACATCAGACATCGTACGGTAGAGCAGCATGCCATTCCGTCTGCGCATGTAGCTGACTGCGATGCCCGTGATGCTGGGTGTCATGCCCGTGAAACTGAGTGTCATGCCTGAAAATGAATTGAAAAAACGGATGTTTCAACAGATGACTTTCTCGATGAAATTTGGATTCATTGTTCTGATTTTCGGATCGTTTTGCCTGCCAGTCATTGCCCAGGACGAGACGGTGCAAATTACACTCGCTCCAAATGTTTTGCTCAACCGGCTCGATGTCACGCTTGGTGATGTCGCGCAGGTTCGCGGGGGTGATTCAGTTCAGTTGCGGCGGATCAGAAGCATTGACTTGCAAAGACTCGACGATGAGAAGAGCTGTATCCTTTCAGCGGAGTTTATTCGCTTGCGATTGATCCTCGCGAATTACACTGAGGACAAATTGCAATTCCGGGGGGCCGATCAGGTAATCGTCCAGCTCGACGAACGGACAGCATCCATTGAACAAATTCTTCAACAGGCAATCGAACAGGCTGTCTCGGACCGAGTGGAATATCCCATCAGTTCAGTTCAGGTTCGGATTCTGCAACCGATTCAACGACACTGGGGGATCAATGCGAGCCAACTTGTGACGCTCACGCCCAAAATCATACTTCCAGAGGGATCTATTCTGGGTCGGCAATCGATTGTCGTACATATTTATGATCGTGAGCATCTTTACGCGACGCGGTCGGTCCCGTGTGAAATTGCCATCCTGCAAGATGAGTTACGACTCACAAGACATGTGGCTCGCGGAGAGGTTATTTCAGTCGAAAACACAGTGCTCAAGGAGCGTTTTCTAACCTCATCTGCAGGACATCTCACGCTGAAAAACGCTCTGGGACGCCGCGTGCGAAGGCCCATGGAAGTTGGAGAGCGTCTCAGCTCACATGACTTACTTCCGGAAAATGAAAACACGAATAGCGACCTTGTCATCAAGTCACGATCAGCGATTCGGCTGATTGCAAAGATGGGGCGACTCGAAATCACCGTCCCCATGGCAGAAGCGCTCCAATCCGGAAGAGTTGGGCAAATCATTCGAGTGAAGAATCTGCAATCAAATCGAATCGTCAACGCGAGAGTCGTCAACGCGGAAGAAGCTGTCGTTGATTTGGGGTTTAGAAAATAGATTTTGATGCCCTGAATCGCTGATTCCCTCGATACATGGACGCATATTTTTGGAGAGGTGACAGACCGAATCTTACATTGCTGTTCGGGTTCCACCTCGTAGGATGCATCTATGAAATCATGAAAGTGACCTTCACGGGCACAACGAGCATCGAAAACACTTTCAAGAATTCTTAATGAAAAAGTTGATCATGATTCACTTACACAAACCATTCTTGCTCGTTCTGGTTTTAACCATGACGTCCTTAAGTGAGGGAACGTCCCTTCAGGCTGAGTCGATCTGGGCTCGAAGGACGGACGAAAACTCGCTGTTATTTTTTGATACTCGAGCTCGTCGAGTTGGTGATTTGGTCACCGTACTCGTTTCGCAATCGACCGACGTCGACAGTCGTGAAGACCGTGCAATGAAAAAATCGACGCAGGCTGGGACCAAGTTTGACTTCGACGCTGAAACTGGTGGCGGACTCGGAACAAAGGCAGCTAACGCCGCTTTCGATCTAAACTCGACTTCGAATCGAGAGTTTGATGGCGGAAGCAACTACCGTAGCGAACAGGGATTTACTGACCGAATTACCGCGACCGTCACAGAAGTTCTGCCGAACGGAAACCTCGTGATCTCCGGACAACGGAATGTTCAAGTCGCCGGTGAACTGCGAGCTTTGACCCTGTCAGGAGTAATCCGTCCCATTGACCTTACACCTCAGAACACTGTGAATTCTCGCTACATCTCTGATTTTCATTTGACCTATGAAGGAGCCGGGCCAACACAATCCTTCACGCGACAAGGCTGGCTTGGCAGATCAGTGAATAAGTTATGGCCCTTTTAGAGCCTTTTCCGAATTGGATCTACGCTATGACAGAGAATGAAACGAAAGCTCTACAAAACACGTAACAGGTGAGTCTCCGATGCAAACCGAAGACTGATCCTACTTCGCCGCCGTTCTCTCACTTTTCTTATTTCGATGCCGAGGTATTTATGTTTCGTCGATCTTTCATCTTCAACCTCTTCCTCGTGACGGGTCTGATGGGTACATCGAAACTCGCAGCTGACGTCCGAATCGGCGACCTGACAAATGTCGCAGGTGTCCGAAAGAATCAACTCGTCGGAATGGGGCTGGTCACGGGGCTCAACGGGACCGGTGGAAAAAGTCCTGTCACTCGGCGATTCGCGATGAACATGCTTCAGCGATTTGGTGTCCGTTCCGATCCTGATTTACGTGCCCGCATTGAGAATGACACCGCGCAAAAGACAGACAATATCTCGGTCGTTACCGTGACTGCTAACCTTGACAGCTTCTCAAAAGAGGGGACAGCGATTGATGTTCTCGTTTCGACTTTTGACGATGCTGAAAGCTTACAAGGTGGACAACTCATTCTCACTCCCCTTTTTGGGGCAGATGGTCAAGTGTACGCAGTCGCCTCTGGCCCGATATCAATTGGAGGCTTCAGTTTTAGTGGTGAGAGTGCCAGAGTTCAAAAGAATCACCCAACTACAGGACGAATCCCTAACGGCGCGACCGTGGAACTGGAAACCTGCTCGGAACTGGGAACAGACGGGAGGGTCCAATTTCTTCTCAATTCCCCCAGTTATGAAACCGCTCGAAGAACAGCGAACGCAATCAATCAAGTTTATCCGCAATCTGCATTCGCCACGGATGCTGCAACGATTGATGTCATCATTCCGTTTTCGTTGCAAAGTACGGTCAGTGATTTCGTTGCAACTCTGAGTAATCTGACTGTAACTCCTGACGTTCCTGCCAAAGTCGTCATCAATGAGCGAACAGGAACCGTCGTCATCGGTGAACACGTCCAACTTTCACGCGTACTGATAACACACGCGAACCTGGTTGTTTCCACTGTAGAAACACCGTTAGTCGCACAACCTGCTCCATTTAGTCAGGGTGAAACGGTCGTTGTGCCGAGAACGGAAGTGATGGTCGAGGAAGAAGACAATCCAGTTTCGATCATTGAACCAACGACGACTGTCGGCGAACTGGCTCAGGCGTTAAATGCCCTGGGAGTCGCCCCGCGTGATTTGAGTTCCATCTTCCAACAACTGAAAGAGTCTGGTGCGCTGCATGCAGAACTGGAGATGAAGTGAGGCTTTGAGCAGATTTGCGCCTTCTCGACTGGCGAAGAAACGTCCTTTCGATACAGACACGGACATCGATCTCAACGACACCGATCTCAACGACATGGCCCCCTACGACATCGACCGATTCTAAAACACTTAAGAGCTGAGCCCGCTCCCCTCCCCTACTTCTCGTTCGGTGACCTCAATTCTCTGAACGTTTCAATATCAGAATTCTCGAATCTCAAATCAATCAAAGAATTATGCTCACATCACCTGTTCTCATGCCGCAGACCTCAATTGAGCAACTCGACTCGACCAAGCCACCACAGTCTTTAAAGGTTGGTCAAGAAATGGAAAGCTTGTTCGTCTCAGTTTTGCTGAAAGAGATGCGGCAAGCTGGGGGCGAAGGAGGACTTTTTCCCGGTGATCATTCAGACACTTTGGGCGGGATGTTCGACATGTTTCTGGGGCAGCATATTGCGGAGTCCGGTGGAATCGGACTGGCAGCCTCTCTTCAGAATGTACTGAAATAGTTTTTGAACGCCAGTTGCGAATCACTCATTCAAGGATGAAAGATGATAGAGACGCCATTTCAATCGGGCTTTCTTCAACGAGTGAAACATCACGTTGAACGAGAAGAATCTCTTTTGAGTCAGCTCCAACAGACCCTGCGTCAACTCGGAAGACTTCGTCCCGATGACAGCAGATCAGCGACGAACGAAAAGCAGCTGAATGGACCGTTGCTTAACAGCCCGTTGCTGAATGGCCCATTAGTGAATGGCCCATTGCTTCTTGGTCAACTCTCCGCGGAAGTTGAGTCGATCTCCCGGTCACGCCGACAACTGAAAAACGAAGCCGCAAAGAGTCTTGGCGTCACAACAAAAGAAATTCACTTTTCCAGCTTGTTAAAGCGAATCGGGACTCCGAACGCTTTGGAAGTTGCTGAATCTATCAGACAGGTCCGAAAGGATTTGACACGGACATTGGGCATCTTGCAGGCCAGCATACGCTCGCTGTTGATTGAACGCCAGCTTATCGAAGTCTCACTCGAAGCTCTCGGAGTCGGAGTGATTCAAGAAAAGTACGACGAGTCGGGCGAGCGTTTGACAATCCATCCGGAGTCTCATCTCGAAACGAGGTCTTAAGATGTTACACATTGATGTCGGACTCAGTTCCATTCGTGCCAGCCAGCAAGCCCTCTATGCGATTTCGAACAACATCGCGAATGCAAATACTGAAGGCTACCACCGGCAACGCGTGGAGTTGATCGACAGAAACCCGGTCACGATTGGATCAATTCAAATCGGTTCGGGTGTTGATGTCGACAGCCTTACGCGGTTGCGAGACACCGCGACTGAGGCTTCGCTGATCTCAACGAAATCGAGACATGCCGAATCAGAAACCACGTTACGAATCCTCGGCCAACTTGAATCCGCGTTGCTCCCCAGTAGTGGTTCGCTCATCTCTACTGTCTCCAATTTCTTTAACGAGATTGAGCAACTCGCTGCACAACCATCAACTGTGACGATTCGTGATGCCGTGATCGCGGCTGCTGAGGATGTGGTCAACCAGATCAGCCAACTCGACACGAGATTGAATCAACTCAGATCAAACAATGTGATTGCGATTCATGAAGAAGTCAACGCGATTAACGATGAAACGGCTCAAATCGCTGACCTGAATCGAGATATCCGAATCCAATCTCATTCCGGATCGCAGCCGAACACATTACTCGACCAGCGTGATCGCCTTGTCTCTCAACTGAGCGAGCGTGTCGACATTTCGCTTCAAAGCTTTCTGGTCGATGACAGCCCACTCGTCGCTGCGGGAGGATCGATCATTATCGCTGAGAAAGCGACCACACTTCGCGCAGAGACAACTCCAGACGGACGCGCGACCGTTCAAGCAACGAACGGTGGCGCAACGGTTGCCCCGACATCTGGCACACTCCAGGCGATGTTGGCTGGTCAACAGGCGATTGACGAAATCCAACAATCGTTGCACGACTGGGCGAATGAATTTATCGCGACAGTCGACGCCATCCATGCCAGCGGCCAAGGACAGAACTCACAACTTGAGTTCATTCAAGGAGTTCGAAACGTTTCACCTCCTTCGATTCCTCTTGAGGGACTCGCGACCACTTTTCCTGTTGAATCAGGGAGCTTATTCGTCACGCTCACGGAATCGTCAACCGGACAGCGGACAACGCATCAGGTCGACATCGATGTTACCAGCGATTCCCTTGAGGATGCTCTGAGTCGACTCGACACCATTCCCCAACTCACTTCCATCTACCAACCCGATACCGGAAAGGTTGCCCTTCGAGCTAACGCCGGATACTCCATCGACTTTGCTGGGGGAATTGATGCAGTCCCAGCTGCTTCAAACCTGACAGGAACAGCCTCCCCGAAACTCTCCGGTTTCCCGACAACATCTGAGAACACAAACTGGACAGCTACAATCAGCGGTTCAGGAACTGTAGGAACAACTCCCGGACTGCGCCTTGACATCACAAATTCAGTCACAGGTGCGGCAATCAAATCTCTCGACATTGGAAAGAACTATCTACCTGGAGAAACGTTGACCATCGCTGATGGAGTGAATCTGTCGTTCACATCTGGCACTGTGACGAATGGTGAAAATTTTGCCTTTGACATTGTTGCCAATCCTGATGAAACAGGGATGTTAGTCACCCTTGGTTTGCAATCACTCTTCACTGGGGATGCTTCAACCGGCATTGGACTGAATCCGCATGTTCAAGAATCTCCCTTGAATCTTGCAGCTTCTCGGACTGGCGAATCTGCGGACTCCAGTAACTTAAAGCGAATGATTCAGCTTCGTGAATCTGTTCAATTCGTCAGCCGCAATGAAACGCTTGAAGAGCGAATTACGAGCCTTTCGACATCAACTGCGTTTCGAATCCAAGCTGAACAGGCGAATTTTGAATACCTGAACGAACAAAAAATTCACCTCGAAAACGTTCGCGATTCCGTATCTGGCGTCGACCCGAATGAGGAGTTGCTCACCATGATGGAATATCAACGACAGTTTCAGGCTGCTTCACGTTTCATCACGGTGGTTGACGAAGCACTCGACGAACTTCTGCGATTTATCAATTAAGAATCGGTCCACGGTGGTCTCCTCTTTTCACTGCAACCTGCCTACGAGAATTCCATGACGCTCCGCATTACTCCTCACCGACAACTTCAACTGAGCCAGTTGCATACTCAGGGTCATCTCTCCAGATCAAACTTGTTGCAAAATCAAATCAGCAGCGGAGAACGAATACATCGACCATCTGAAGATCCCGAAGGTCAACGAACGATTCTGAATCAGCAAGCTGCAATTGCGAGACTGGAAACTCAAGTTGCCTCGATTCAATATTCACGAACGTATTTGCATCAAGGAAACGTTGAACTCCTCGACGCGAACCAACTGCTTGTTCAAGCGAAGTCCTTGGCATTAGAAGCAAGGCAGTCGACAGAACAAACGGATCTGAACATCATCGCGAGTGAACTCGACGGCTACCTGCAAACACTTGAGAGTATCGCAAACGCGAAGCTTGACGGACGCTACCTCTTCTCTGGAGCAACAAACGACACCCGACCGTTCTCAGGAATTGTTGAAGGCCCAACGCAATACCACGGAAGTCAGTCGAGTGGAGAAGTTGTTCTCGCGAACGTCGATGATGTTACGGTTTTCCTCTCAGGCGATGAAGTTTTTCAACACCTGAACGAAACAGGAGACGCTCGGATCGACATTTTCGAAACGATCCGGACGCTCAAGGATGATTTACGAAACAGGGCTCACTTTTCACAAGATGAATGGGGAGCTCGCATTGATCGGCGAATCGATGAATTACAACAGAGCAGCGACCACGTTCTAAATGTCGTTGGCGAGCAATCGGTTTCGCTTCAACAGTTTGACCGGCTGCAAACTCGGGCGGAAGACCTCAAACATGAAGCTCAGATCCTGCTTTCGGATACGCAGAGCCCTGACTTCGCCACCGCCGTGATTCAACTCCAGGAAGAACAGAATCTTCTCCAGTACTCGTTAGCAACCGTTACCAGAATCTTTGATCTGTCCGTTCTGGATTATCTGTAACAACCGTTGGACATAGAGCAAACTTTCACTCTTTGCCTGTCCGTGCTGAGTACTTTTCATCAGATGACTCCCCCAACGCACCAGGCATCTCACGATCATTTTTCCCATATTGCTGTTTTCACGAAACACCCTTTGCCGCGCAAAAATGGATCACCTCGTTATGAGCATCAAGCACACACACCACCAAGCCCACACACATCACGGGCATCATCACTTAAAGAACGACGCTGGTCTTCCTGCAATTCTTGACTTACTCGAAGACACAGCAGTAGAGATGGACGATGTCATTCGGAGCCTAGAAAAGTCTGAGACCTTGTCAACGCTTGTCCGAACTGAAGCAGAGTCGGTCGTCAAAGCAAGCGTTTTCACCCGAGAAGTGAAGTCGCTCAAGCATGCAGTCGCCCTCTTGGGCTTGAATCGACTGCACGCTTTGCTGGTCGCCCAAAAGACATTACAGGATCAAGAATTTCATCGATCTGCATAATTGCGATGACCAACAATCTACGCAAACAATCTACACAAACAATGCCGTCGTGCAGCGAGGTTCACAGAAAAAGAAAGCACGAAATTAGCATCATGAAGATCCAGCACGAGGCATGACAAAAGTTGAAAACACTCGAACAGGCTTAATGACGCATTTGATTTTCACCAAAATCGACGAAGCTCAAGTTTGGAGAATCCCCATTGCTACAATCCCCTTCGAATTGCAGTCAGTCAGACTCTTCGGTATGAACAGACTTTAGAAAGTGAATTGCTTTCAGCAGGTCGACCTTTCAAACCGAGCGAATATCAACCCGTTTGGAAAGTTGTCCCGAAACATTGAAAAGATGCAGCGGTTTGCATTCGCAGTTCTTACCGCCGCAAGCAAGGCAATGATATGCCGGAATCTCCTACAACAGACCAACTTGAGATCCTTCAAGATGTCGCCTGCACTTTGTGCGGCTGCGTATGTGATGACTTGCGAATTGGTGTTCAAGAGAATCAAATTCAGACGACCGAAAACGCCTGTGCGCTCGCGGAACCCTGGTTGCTTCGCCAGAACCAGCGACAGCAGCAACATCCAGAAATCAACGGAGATCCTGCCTCGCTTTCTGAGTCTTACCAGACAGCTGCAGAGCTCATTCGCAATTCACGAACCCCGTTGGTGTATGGCCTCTGTTCAAGCAGCGTGCTGGGGCAACAGGTTGCATGCGAATTAGCGGATCGCATCGGTGCAGTCATCGACACGACCGCTTCGACATCTCACACCGCGTCAGTCATGGCTCTTCAGCGGATCGGAGAAAGCACCGCCAGTCTGGGAGAGATCAGGTATCGCTCAGACCTCATCATCTTCTGGGGATCAAATCCTGCCGAGAGTCATCCTCGTCACCTGGAAAGATTTTGCGGCACAGCTCTCGGGGATGGTCGGCAAATAAAACGTGATCTTATTGTGATCGATACCGTGCTGACTGAAACAGCGAAACAGGCAGATCTCTTTATTCAAATCAATCCGGGTCAAGACTTCGAAGTCTTGTGGGCCTTACGGGGACTCTTGAATGGTATCGAACTGACTCAATCGGAAATTGGGGGAGTGCCGCTACAAACCCTCGAACAACTCGCCGATCGAATGAAGGCATCGCAGTATGCAGCTTTATTCTATGGGTCAGGGTTGGCTCAAGGGACTTTGCCACACTCTCAGGTCGAAGCAATTCTCAGCTTAGCCACAGACTTGCATCAGCATACGCGTTGCGTCGTGCGTGGCATGCGAGGATTTGGTGATGTTGGAGGGGCAGCGAATGTGCTGAGCTGGCAAACGGGTTACCCATTCAGCGTAAATTTTCATCGGGGTTATCCACGCTATAACCCCGGTGAGTATTCAGCAGCTGAAATGCTCTCTCGGCAGGAACCAGATCTTGCAATTCTGGTCGGAACCGATGGCCTCGACCAACTTCCTCAAGAGGCGATCAACTGGCTGCAGACAATCCCTACAGTGCTGCTCTCACACGAAGATTGCGAACTTCCATTTCAGCCCACAGTTTTATTCCCTGTCGCCACATGCGGTGTTCACCTTTCAGGAACCACCTACAGAATGGACGATACGCCCATTCCTCTCCGCCCGATTCTTCAGACAAACCTTCCTGATGATGCAACGGTTCTCCGCGAAGTCCTCAACCTCATCAAGCAGATCGTCATGAGTGAATAGCTCATCGAAACGACTTTGAAGATAGACTCATCCGTCCCTCTTCAACGTGTCCGCCGATGCAAAACTCGCAGAGCGGCGACAGAGCAGCAATCGCAATTTATTATAAAATGATCAAGCTCAAGGAGCGATTACTTGAGTCGCGGGACACGTATAAGTTGCAAGTTCGGTTCAAACAGCCACAGACGGTCTTCGTCTTGCCTTTTGCCAAACCCTTCAAGTCCAAAATAGGCTGGCTGGTACTTTGTGGTTCCGTCCGGGAAAGTTTCCAGACGTGGCCCGAAAATCTTCTTGAACTTCGCAATAGCAGGATCATTCGGGGAGGAAAATGCTCCAACAGTGACGATCGATTCGTGCCTGTCGTGCCAGATGTATGCGTCAAGATTGTTATAGATATTCTGTTTGTCAAAGTTCCCGCGCAAGACTGCGACAAGCTCTCGCGAAGCACGCCCGGCATTATCCAGATCGTTGTCCTTTAAGAAATCAGTAATCCCTGAAGTATCTTTACCAACGACCTTTTGCTTTCCATAAAATCTGGCAACGACGAGAGTGTATTCACCTTGGTTTTCTGATAGCGAGTAATTTTCTCCGCTATTCAGTTTCACGAGCAGTGGGTCACTGGTGCTGCGAGAAATCTCATCCGGAGAGAGCATCGGATTGATGGTGAGAAAAGCACCGCTTAATGGTGTCGGACGGGCCTTGGTCGGCGAGAATTTCACGCCTTGCTGCAAACACTTTGGATTCAGTTTTTTGACCCACTTCAATGAGTCTTGAGCGAGTTTGTCGTTGATGTCGTTGTAGTTCCCTGCCAGGACAAGAACTGTTCGCACCCTGCGGAGGTTTTTTCTGACTTCTTCGCGACCGACGCGATCTGTCACTGTGACACGTTCTTGTTCCGGGTCGTGGATATAGACGTAAGCCGGCATTCCTTTTTTTCGCAGCTCTAGAATGAGCTCATGCGCTGCTTCTTCCGGTGACTTTCCTGACTTCGTCACCCCTTTGGGATCAGTCGTATGAAAAGTTGCCACACTGACCATCCAGGGACCACGATTCTTTGTCAGCTCATATTTTTTCGAAGGATCTGCTTCGATGCGAGCTGCCTGCGACTCACTGACCGAACCGATGAGAAATGCGGACGCGACAGTACAAATTAAGAGTCGTTGTACATTCATGATACCCTCCGTGGCTTTGGATAAATGAACGCCATGGACGCTCATACTACCAGCGGACACATCCTGTGACTCAACTGGCAATTCTTAGTTGAACTCGCTCTAACGAAACCTCAATAGATCTCGAACTCTGGGAATCAAAATGATTCCAAGAGTCTTGATAGAACACTTTCGTGTTTTGTGTGTCCGTGAAGAGCGCGTTCATGAGACGAATCGCTGATCTCCACAAGAGAGTCCGCGTACATCTTTCAAAACTGCTTTAGTTCTTCTTGACACTTGGCCCGGTTTCTATCAGCTTTTTGAAGATGTGTCCATAGGCCATCTGTCACCGAGCGTATCTCTTTGCATCTGTGTGAGTTGCGCAATTCCGGACTCCGCCAGATCAAGGAGTTCGTTGAGCTGCTTCCGAGAGAATATCTCACGTTCGGCCGTTCCCTGCACTTCGATCAAGTTCCCGGTCCCGGTCATGACGGCATTCATATCGACTCCGGCGTCGTGATCTTCAGGATAATCGAGGTCGAGCACTGGGACACCATTCACGATTCCGACGCTGACAGCTGCGACACTTTCCCTGAAGACATTTTTAGGCTCGAAGGCCGGATCTTCAACTTCATGAAGTGCATCAACTAAAGCGATAAAACCTCCGGTGATCGCAAGGGTTCGTGTCCCGCCATCAGCTTGAAGAACATCGCAGTCAACCGTCACCATACGAGGTCCAAGAGCTTGGAAGTCGACGACAGCCCGCAGACTTCGCCCGATGAGTCGTTGAATTTCTGTCCCGCGTCCATCAGCTCGCCGAGATTTTCGGGGAGCGGTGCTTCCGGGAAGCATATTGTATTCTGCAGAGACCCAACCTGTCGGGTTCTCTTGGGCTTTTTTCCATGGTGGGAGATCTTCACTCACACTCGCTGAACAGAGAATGGTCGTATTCCCTGCCTGAACCAGAACTCGCCCCGGAGCTGAGCCAAAATAGGGACGTTCCACACGTAAAGTACGAAGCTGATCGGCGGAGCGCCCATCGTGACGAGACATTGATTTTCCTTATTCAAAATAACAAAGGGAGGGGAGTCTACGCTTTGAAGGAGAGCCTCGAAAGACCGGGCATTCCTCAATCCAAAACAAACGAGAGAGTCACGGAGAATATTAAACGCCGCACATCCGATTCAGAACATCTGAAAGTTTATGCTCAGGTCGTTTCCTGCATCAGCGATCAAACGGAGAAATGGCTCCGTACGCTTTACAAAGAATTTCCACTCCGCGTAGTCACTCTGCTCGATCAGTGGCTATGTGACTCATCCGGAAATTTTCTTGATTGGACATCCGCGATGTATTCTATTGTTGCCTCGAGAGCGATCTTGCGAACATCAGCGTACTTCTTCAAAAACTTCGGCTGAAACCCTGAGAGACCGAACATGTCGGGGCCGACTAACACCTGACCATCGCAGTGTGATCCCGCTCCGATGCCAATCGTGGGGATGGAAATTTCTTCTGAAATTGTTTTTGCAATGTCTGCCGGAATCAGTTCTAACACAATGGAAAAGGCACCTGCCGACTCCGCAGCTTTTGCGTCGGCAAGAAGTTGTTCTTCGTCACGCTGAATCGCGGACATTTTCCCCAGCTTGCGAACTGACTGGGGTCGCATTCCAACATGGGCCATCACAGGCAAGTCGCATTCCGCCAATTTTTCAATCGTCCTGGCTTGCTTAACTCCTCCTTCCAGCTTGACGGCCCCGGCGCCGGTCTCTTTGAAGATTCGTCCCGCATTTTTCACCGCTTGCCTGGAACTGACCTGGTACGACATAAATGGGAGGTCGACAATCACCAAAGCTTTTTTAACCGAACGTGCGACGATCTCTCCATGATAAATCATCTGATCCAACGTGACCGGGAGAGTCGTATCATGTCCTTGGACGACCATACTCAGAGAGTCGCCTACTAAAATTGAATCGACTCCAGCTTCATCCATAATGGAAGCCCACAAACAGTCATACGCGGTGAGCATAGTGAGCGGTCGTCCGGCGGCTTTCGCATCGACAAACTCAGGAACATTCATTCAACGAACTTTCTACTCTAAAAAGGAAGCTTCTATCTTTAACAAGCAAGATTATTGACTGCGTCGCGAATTGCCCTGTGACACGGCAATCACATTGGGCCCCGTCATACAGACTGAAAAGCGACTCACACCGCAACGCGATTTGTGCTGCGATGCTAGATTGTGACAATCACTTTACCAACTAGAGACCCCGCACCGCCCAAAGTGTTCGCCTCTTGAATTTCGTGAGCCTGCTGGGCTTCTTGTAATGACAGTGTCTGGCCAATCAACGGTTTCCACTGACCATTTTCGAACCATTGGTTCATGTCGGTAGCGCAGGAACGTTGCTCTTCAGGAGAGGCATTAAACATTGCGAATCCGAGCAACCGTAAATCATTGACGTAAAATTGTCCCAAGGGGAACTGTGGTTCGGCATCCCGGCCCGCCATCAGAATAATTCGTCCTCGTTTCTTCATCATGCCGATGGTTCGGGGAAGGGTGGGCTGTCGCTGCGTTTCCCACCACAGATCGATCCCGCCATTGCTTTCACAGAACGCTTGAATATCGTCGTCCAAAGAATCCGATCGATAATCGAGAACAAGATCGGCTCCTAACGATTTTGCCAGCTCTCGCTTTTCAGGAGATCCCGCAGTTGTAATGACTCGTGCGCCGTACGCTTTCGCGAACTGTACGACCATCGATCCGACTCCACCGGTTCCTCCGTTGATGAAAACAATTTCATCCTGCTGGAGTTGTCCGTGAAGAAACAATCCCAAGTGAGCTGTGATTCCGGTCAATGCTCCGGCGGCAGCTTGTTCATCAGTCATCTTTGCGGGTGTCGCATACAACCAGTCTTCATGGACAGCCGCATACTCTGCCAATGTCCCTTGTCGTCCAAAAAGGCTTTGATTGCTCCCCCAGACTCGATCTCCAACTTGAAAACGAGTCGTTCCCGGACCGACCGCTTCAACTGTCCCGGCAAGATCACATCCGGGGATGTATGGGAACTCAATGGGGAGTGGGATTGCCCCACTTCGGATATAAGTGTCGATGGGATTCACAGCCGAGGCAGCAATCCGCACGAGAACTTCACCATCCGCTGGGACCGGCGTTGGCTGTTCTCCAATTTGAAGAACTTGAGGATCGCCCTGCTTTTCGATGAATGCTGCAAGCATAAGTTTCACTCCATTTGAAGTTTGTTGCGAGAGGCTGTTCGCTTGGCTGCGGATGTCAGACGATTCTAAGCGATTCCGAACGAATCGAAACCGCTACGAGCGTTTCCAGCAACGATTCGGCAGTAATGATCAAATCAATTCTTGCGGTTGCAACTATTTTACAGCTTTCACCCAGAACGTAAAATCGATTCACACTGAGAGATCGACGCAAGTTTGTATCACTCCCAACGACTAGACTGTTCGGGTGGACGTCCCCTCAATGATTCTCCGAATTGATTGAAAGAGACCCATTTCACAGGTGCTTTTGGAACAAGCCACCTGTTACGATATCGGGGATTTCTTATAAAATCGAAGTCCAATACCCAATTCAGACTTATCCGGTAACCTGTGTGACAGAGTTTTTTCTCAGTGTTTGAGAAGCTCAATGTTTGAGAAGCCTTGTTCAGTTTTCGGATCAGTTCTAAATCACTTCATTCCAAGGCGTCGATTATGACGAAGTTGATTCGACTCTTGCTACTTGTCGGTTGTTGCTTATCAACTGCTACTGTTGCAGAAGCCCAAATTTCAACATCGGGCGGAATTCCAGATGAAACTCTGTTGAACCGCTACGGCCTCACACTCTCATGGTGGGGGCGGTCGATCATTGACGGAAAACGGGACACCGTTTTGTTCGTGACTGCTGACGAGCAAAATATTTACATGCAATCCTCTTCCGGGATTCTGACGACGTTCAACGGTGAAACAGGTCGCCAACTGTGGTCCACCCTTGTCGGTTCTCCGGATCAGAGAGGTTTTCCCGCAACGACCAACGATGAGCAATTGCTGGTGACCGGAGGGATGCAAATCTATTCCTTCAACAAAGACACCGGAGACCTGCTCTGGCAACTTCGTTCTCCTGAACACCCTTCCGCCTCTCCATCTATCAATGAATCACAAGTTGCAATCGGGGCAATTGACGGAAGTGTATTCGCTTTTGACCTAAGAAAAGTTCGCGAGCTTCATGATGAGCGAATGCTTCCACGCTGGACCCACTTAGCACAAATGTGGAGATTCAAAACCCCTCTCGCAACGGTTTCTCCTCCGATCTTTACTGGTGAGACGATTGTTTTTGCGAGTGAACAGGGAATTGTTTATGGCCTCTTTTCAGAAAACAAGAAGCTCAAGTTCCAGTTTGAGACTGACGTAAGAATTGAAACACCATTGGGAAGCAGTCGAGAAGAAATCCTCATTATCAGTGAGGACTCCAGATTATTCTGCATCAATAAGGACAACGGACGGACGCGATGGACATTTTCCAGTGGAGCCCCAATGCGAAGCCCGGCACGGGTGATCGGCCAGCAAGTCTTTGTGGCGCCAACACGTGAAGGAATGAGTTGTATCCATCTCAAAACCGGTCTGCTCTTATGGGAACAACCAAGAGCCATTGAGTTTGTCGCAGCGAGCGAAACTCGAGTTTACGCATCAGATCTCAACGGAAACCTGCTCATCCTCAACCGAGGAACAGGTGAGAAAATTGGACAACTTCAGTTGAGACATTTCAACAAACGAATCAACAACGAACGGACAGATCGCATTTACCTCGCGAATGAATCTGGAATGGTTTTGGCGATTCGTGAAATTGGATCAGAGTACCCTTCCTTCCATCTGTACCCGGAACGTCGCCCGATCCTGCCATTACTCGTACCTGAAGAGGGCGAAGAACCTCCGATGAAAGATGGTGCAGTCAAAGCAGTCGCTCCTGCCGACGAAGAGGCCAAAGAGAACCCGTTCGAAAACTAGAGCATCTTTCGAATTGGTTTGAAGGACCGGCCTCGTGGCGAACTGCATTTTTACTAGAGAAATGCGTTCTTCACGGGTACACGGTAGAGCATCCATGAGGAAGTTTCTGTCAAGTCGGGAGTGAGACGATTGCGGGATTTTCCAGGCATCCATCCGGCATCACTCACCGAAGTGAGGCGCCAATAGACATGATTCGGTCGGTCCCATTCAAACTGACGGTCTCGAAGACCATGCTCTACCACGGGATCCAACTGCAATCCCACTCTCCATCTCGACGTGAAACTCTGAACACTCTACTGCTGTGATTTTACTATAAAATGATCTTGCGTGAGTCCCTTTCGCCTCGCCCTGGCCTGGGTCTGCAACTCAAATTGAGACCCAGGTGATGGTGTGGTGAATGGGACGGTCTCTTTTGCTGAGCTCGAGTCGGGCTCAGGCACTGACCGCAGGAACGGCCTCTTTCCAAAGTGTGCCATGTTTGAGCATCGCCCACATGACTCGTGACAAGTAATGTGACGTCGCCACCAAGGCAATTTTCTTGCGTGCCGGATCGTCGCGTTGAATTCTCTCGAAGTAGGCTCGGACCGTTGCCGATCGGCGGATCGCTTGCCAGGCGGCTTCGGTCAACATCGCACGAGCTGCCGCAGAGCCTTGTCGAGTGATGTGTCCCAGGCGGTTCTTGTCCGACGATTGATCCTGGGTCGGAACCAGACCGAAGTAGGCTCCCACCTGTTTGCTGCTTTTGAAGCGATGCGGATCGTCGATGAATGCGACCATTGTCTCGGCGGTTCGCAGACCAACTCCCGGAATCGATTGCAGCTGAAAGACAGCGGGGTTGTCCCGGGAGAATTTTTTCAATTCGGTTTCGAGCCTTTGCACCTGCGTTGTCAAAAAATCGATTTCCTGGACAAGTATGTCTCGTTTTATTGCCAGCAGCGATTGTTCGAATGTCAGTTCTTTGAGCCACTGCATCCCTGCTTTGGTCCAGAGACCAGGTCGCGTGGGAGCTTTGATTCCCAATGATCTTAACAAGGCTCGAATTCCATTCTTGGCTCGGGTTCGCTTTTCGATGGTTCGCTTGCGGAAGGTGACCAATTCCCGCCACGCCCGGACGTCGGCGGGTGGGACATGGACCTCGGGAAGTTGATCGACATACAACAGCTTGGCGAGCTTTTCGGCATCGTTGCGGTCGTTCTTCTTGTGCGATCTGAAGATCAATCTGAGTTGTCCGGGATGCGCGACCACCACCCGCAGAGCCACTTTCTTGAGTGCTTCGGACAGCCAGCCGTAATTGCAACTCGCCTCGAAACAGACCTGAAACGGCTCGGTCAGCTTGGAAAGCGTTTCGATCAACTGCTTGAGCTCGCGAACCGTCCATCGCTTGTGAACCTTTCCGTTGTTCTTGAGGACGCAAACCGTAATTTGTGTTGTGTGAACGTCTAATCCAACGTAAAACATAGTCGTCTCCTGAGATCGGGGTGGTGAAAAAAACAGTTCCACAATACCCGATTGACGGAGACTTCCTACATAGTTTCAAACTGCCCTTAGAGTGGTTAGCTCTGCTGAGAACTCTTGTCAAACGTCTTTCGTATTGGAGCAAGTTCTCACGAGAGAATTTCATTCACAACATGTCCGTGGACGTCGGTTAAACGGAACTGGCGTCCTTGAAATTTGTATGTGAACTTCTCGTGATCGATTCCCATTTGATGCAGCCAAGTTGCCTGTAAATCGTGGACATGAACTTTGTTCTCGACGGCGTTGACTCCGAGATCGTCGGACGCCCCATAGCTGAGACCGGGCTTAATTCCGCCTCCCGCCATCCAGACAGTAAACGCATACGGATGATGATCACGCCCCCAGCGTGGACGGTTGTTGATATCACCCTGAATGAATGGCGTCCGCCCAAACTCACCTCCCCAGATCACTAGAGTTTCATCGAGCAGTCCAAGTCGGTCTAAGTCCTGGACCAGTGCGGCGCTCGGTTGATCGGTATCCCGACATTGATTGTAAAGCTCGGTCGTGAGTGAATTGTGTTGATCCCAGCCCGCATGCATCAGCTGAACACATCGAGTTCCTCGCTCGACCAGCCGGCGAGCAAGCAAACAGTTGTGTGCAAATGTTCCCGGCTCATGGACCTCCGGTCCGTACATCTCCAGCGTTGCTTTCGTCTCTCCTGACAAGTCAGTCAGTTCGGGAACGCTGGTTTGCATTTTGAAAGCCATCTCGTATTGAGCGATACGGGTCGCAATTTCAGGATCTCCAAACTCTTGAAGTTTGAGTTCATTGACCTTGGAGATGTCATCAAGCCAACCGCGTCTCATGGACCGGCTGACCCCGTCCGGATTAGAAATGTATAACACTGGATCACCAGTTCCACGGAACTTCACTCCCTGATATTTCGAAGGAAGAAATCCGCTTCCCCAGTAGAAGTCATAAAAAATCTGACCGCAGGAAGTCCCTTTACTGATCGATGTCATCACCACAAAAGAGGGCAAGCTGTCCGACTCGGAACCGAGACCGTATGTGAGCCAGGCCCCCAAGGTTGGGCGTCCAGGAAGTTCGCCTCCACTGAGAAGAAACTGAATTGCAGGTGCATGGTTCACCGCATCTGTCTGCATGCTTTTCACAAAACAGAGCTTATCTGCGATTTGCGCTGTGTGAGGTAAAAAGTCACTCACCCAGGCTCCACTTTCGCCTCGCTGTTTAAAAGGCTCAACAGGAGCCAACATCAATTTCCCATCCGCTTCACCAGTCATCGTACTGAAGCGTTTTCCCTCAGCGTAGCCGTTGGGAAGTGGTTGACCGTGCAAGTCTTTGAGCTTTGGCTTGTAATCAAAAAGATCAACATGAGTTGGGCCACCGTTTTGAAAGAGATAGATGACCCTCTTCGCCTTGGGAGCAAGGTGAGGTAAGCTCGGAAGTCCCCCAAGCGGAGCAGCATCTCCGAAGCCGTCTCGGTTCAACAACGAGGCCAGCGCAACCGTTCCAATTCCGGTCGCTGACTTTCCGAAAAACTCTCGGCGAGTGACGTGCAATCGATTTTGATAAAGTGGGTCCATGATCGTTTTAATGACTCATCAAGTTTTTGAAATCTTCAGGATGCTTCAGAATGTCAGGGTCGCTCATACGAACGCCTTAAGACAACGCGACTCATCCTGTTCTCCCGCAAAGTTATTCTTTGGATAAAGTCTCATCGAGATTTAAGATCGCCAGACACAGCGAGGTCCAACTCGCGTGTTCCACGTCGTCCAATGATTGATCCCTCTCAGACTCTCCGATCGCTAGCATTTCGGATGCGTACTCAGGATGCGATTTGTACTCACTTCGAGAACGATTGAGCCCCGCCAATAAAATTGTCGCTTCTTCGTCCTCCGCACTTCGGGCGAGCGACCGTTGGAAAACGTATTCCAATCGATCCCGGTCAGACGTCGCATCGAGGTGCAGAGCCTTTTCTGCCAGAGCACGGCCAGCTTCAACATACGTCACGTCATTGAAAGTCAAAAGCGAATGCAATGGCGTGTTCGTCCGGAAGGCACTCACCGTGCATGTTTGTCGTGAGGAGTTGTCGAAGAAGATCGTCGGTCCAATAATTCGCCGCCAGAACACATACAGGCTACGACGATACAATGCTTCGCCATGGTCTTGCACATATTTCTTCTTGCCAAACGTTGCCTCCTCCCAAATTCCGGGAGGTTGATAAACATTGACGGATGGTCCGCCTCGACGATTCGTGAGCAGTCCACTCACGGCAAGAGCCTGATCTCGAATCATCCATGAAGGAAGCCGATAGCGTGGAGCACGTGCGAGGAGACGGTTCTCAGGATCACGTTCGAACAAGCTGGGTGTCACTTTCGAAGATTGCCGGTAAGTGTGGCTCATGACCATTTGCTTAATCAAACGTTTTACATTCCACCCAGAATTTCGAAAGTCCGCAGCTAACCAGTTGAGCAACTCTTCATGAGTCGGTAACTCTCCCTGAACTCCAAAATCGTTCACAGTTTTAACGATTCCAACTCCAAAGACCTGCTGCCAAAACCGATTGACGACCACACGTGCCATCAGCGGGTTCTCATCAGCGACAAGCCATTCTGCCAGTGCCAGCCGATCTTTCTTCGTCTCTGTTGGCATGGGTGGTAAACTCGTTGGGCTATCAGCTGTGACGACATCCCCCGGAGCATTATACAGCCCGCGAGTGAGGAGAAATGATTCCCGAAATTCCTGTTGATCTTCCATGACCATCACCTTCGCAACGGCTGCTCGCACAGAATTGAATCGTTTTTCAAGATCACTCACATTCTTAGAAAGCTTGATATGCCGGGAATCGTCATTCTGATGAGCCTGCCGGAGAAGTTTCTTTTGTTCGTCAGTCCTCTTCTCGGTTGGCGTTAGCAATGCAAGTCGCAAGCTTTGATTGCCTGCTTCATCCAGCTTTGGGTGAGGCACAGTCGATGTCGAAAGTAAAAAACGACCGATATTGTGGCTCGCATGTTGTGAGTCATGCCGCAACACAATCCGTAGTTCCGCCCCCTGAACCGCTTCGACTGGATTTTCAAATCGAAAGAGAGCGGCATGGTCACGATCAACCGGCTTTCCATCGTAGACTGCCCAACCTGATTTCCGATTGCCATCGAACACACCTGCCACCTTGAGGCTCCCCTGCTCGAAAGAGGCCTCTGCAGAACGAATTTTCACGGGCGATTCTTCGTCACCATTCACAAGAAAGACTTCAAGTTCGGTCAGGACAAAGTTCCCGCTATTGGACCGGGCCAATCCTCCCTGAAAATGTGATTCATGTCGAAGTACATCGAGACGCAAGCCGGTGAGCGATTGTGGAGTGAGCGGGGCAACCACTTCGTAAGTGTCGTTCTTCGGGTTCGGACCGCTTGCAAAAATCGATCCATCTTCAAGCTGTTCTAACTGCTGATGTTCAGCACGAACGGACTTGGCAAGAAGAGGAGTCCAGGTTTCAGACTCTTTGAGCGACTCCAGTTTCGCAGCTTCCCAGGTGGACTCTTTTGCATCGAGTTCCTTTGAGTATGTCGCCAGATCACCGCGAGCAACCTTGAGTTGCGACTCAAGCGACTGCATCTGTTTTGATTGTTCATCTGTTGGAGCAAGAAGAATTGGCTTTGTTTGTGGATTCCCACCAGCGCCGGTCACCGGTGTCTGATTGAAGAAGGCGAACAGGCTGTAGTAATCTTTCTGAGAGAGTGCATCAAATTTGTGATCGTGACAGCGGCAGCAATTGAAGGTCAGTCCCAGCCAAAGCGTGGCTGTCGTCTCCGACATGTCCATCACATAATCAACACGATTTTCCGCAGCGATCCGGCCTCCTTCACCATTGATCATATGATTGCGGCAAAATCCCGTAGCCAGTTTTTGCTCGAAGGTTGCATCGGGAAGCAAATCGCCAGCGATTTGCCAAGTCGTGAAATCGTCGTAAGGCAGGTTATCGTTGGAAGCGTTCACCACCCAGTCACGCCAGGGCCACATTGTCCTTTCACGATCCCCCTGATACCCGTTTGAATCGGCGTAGCGCGCAGCGTCCAACCAATTCCAGGCCATCCGTTCTCCATACGCCGGCGAAGCCAACAGTCGATCCACCAGTTTTTCGTATGCAGCAGGAGATGTATCGTTGAGAAACTTTTCGACTTCCTGCGGAGTTGGCGGAAGTCCTGTGAGGTCCAAAGTGACACGCCTGATCAGCGTCGACTTTTTCGCTTCAGGAGATGGAGTCAACTTCTCCTCATCGAGCTTACGACGAATAAAAGCATCGATCGCATTTCGAACCGGAAACTCAGCGAGGTCTTCGATCTTCGGAACTTCTGGCGAGACAATCGGCGTCCATGACCAATGCTGTCCCCAATTCGCCCCTTGGTCGATCCATTTCCCCAAAAGTTCAATTTGTTCTGAAGTCAAATTCCGATTGGAATCAACTGGCGGCATCCTCAGGTCGTCGTCTCGCGTATTCACACGGGCGAACAATTCACTCTTATCGCGATCCCCGACAATAATCGATGACAATGCGCCGTCATGCTCATCCAATCGTAAATCGGCCTGACGCTGTTCAGCATCGGGACCGTGACAATGAAAACAGTTTTCGGAAAGAATCGGCCGAATGTCGCGATTGAAATCAACAACATCGTCAGCCACAACTGAGAGATGGTTGTTGGCAGCCATCACGAGGAATAAAAAACAGGAAAGCCAACGCATTTGCAAATCCGGAACAAGGGAGTTTTGATCGAGTCTCGCAGTCAATGTGCGATCGTCAAAGCCAATGGAGTGAGTCTCATGGGATGCCTACGGAAGGAATGAAATTGTACCAGACAAACTGAATAAGACGAAGAGAACTCGAATTCCAACCAATATGCTGAGCCTCGATTCGAATTCTGGAACGTATCGAATTCATTCATTTTCGCTAAAGCATCTTGCGATTCCGTATGCCCGTGAAGAACGCATTTCTCTAGTAAAAATGCTGTTCGCCACGAGGGAGATCCTGCAAACCAATTCAATAGATGCTCCAATCAAATCTTCGGAAGAATGCGAAGCGGTTCCTCAAATCGAAACTCACCTTGCGGCACGAGCGACGATTCAATCTATTGTAGCTCTCCATCGATGCTGCTGTTGAAGCTGTTGAAGCTGTTGAAGCTGTTGAAATGGTGACGTTATCCCAGAGTTCGCCCCATGTCGTGAATGATCCATTTCATCGAAAGTCGTGAAAGAAAGTCTTGCAGCACTCGAATCTTCTGGCATGATATCACAAACACTGGAATCGAGTTGACGGTCAAGCTGACCATGACCATTCAATCAGCCTCAGCGAGTCCGACTCGGTAATCACGAGAAGCAAAAAACACACATTCAGAACTCAAAGAGACCTGCAAATGACTCACCAAGTCAAGTTCTTTATCGCCCTGGCCGTGCTATTTTCGATGCTGACGGTTCAACTGACAGTCACAGGTTCGGCACTGGCGGCTGATGACGATTTGACAATCAAGAAGATTATGAAAGTCGCCTTTAAAGGTGATCTCGTCCGTAAGGTCGGGACAAATAAAGCGACAGCTCAAGAGAAACAAGAGCTATTGAAACTGGTCAAAGCGATGCAAGGAATGAAGCCTCCCAAGGGGGACTCAGAAAGCTGGACGGAAAAAACAAAAGCACTGGTTGATGCAGTTCAGGCTTCTGTCGATGGAAAAGAGGACGCAGCGATGTTACTGAAAAAAAGCACCAATTGCGCTGCGTGCCATAAATCACACAAGCCAGAATAGAGCAGCACTTTTTCAGGGGTAACAAGAGGACGAAAGCTCTCGAAACTGAAGTCAAACGTAGATTGACTGAGAAACAAGAACTGAAGCAGCAAGCAGCTGGTCAACAGAGAACACTTGATACGAAAACGGAGTTGGTGATGAAGACTGTTCTAGCGTTTTGTCTGCTCACATTGGTTTGTGCCACTGCGGATGCACAGTCAAGCCGAGACCAGAGAAAAGACTTCGTCGAAGGACTCCTGAAATCTCTCATTGATTCTCAGCTGAACCGGGGACGACCGGCCCCTGATCGCGATCCTCCGAACCGTCCGCCGAACGCTGACTTGCAGCAGGCTCAGGCCTTCCTGGATGATCTCGCAAAACAATCGGGACAATTGGTGAATCAGTTGCGAGTTGAAGAGCGAAGTATGCCGCAATTGCGTCCCTTATTGGCTGATGCACTCACGATCCATGCGGATGCAAGAATTCTTCGTGATGATGCACGCTCCGTTCGTGATGAAAGAGCTTTAAAGAACTCGGTTCGCGAATTTGACCGGAAGTGGCGGACACTCGCTCATCGCCTCAAGCAAATACCAGAGCTAGGCCGAGCGAGCCAACGCACAATCGATTCGATCACCGACCTCGACACGTCCTTGTCTCAACTTCTTGGAATCGATCCGCAGTTTGACCGGAACTCACTCCTGAGATTGAGTTCGTCCGTCTCAACTTCAATCGGCCATTTGAATCAGGAGCTCCGATATCAACTCCATCGAAACCCGAACCGAGATCAAATTCTCACGCAAGGGTTCCAACTCAGATTGCAGGCCAGTCAGCTTGTCTCACTTGTAGATCGAGCGGATTATCAATCGATCGTTGCAAGCACTCAAAGTTTTCAACAAGCGTGGAAACCCTTTGCGGCCAGATTGCGTGAACTCAACTCCGAGAGAATTCAACGCGACATGCTTGAGATCGAACAATCGCTTCGCGACATCTCTGAAATCCTCTGGCTGACGGCTCCAATTGATAAGGCTCAGATTGTGCAGCTCACGCAAACCATTGAGCGTGAGTTCGATCTGTTTCTTGAAAACGTTTCGCTCGCGCAACTTATTAAACTCAATCAAAGCCAAAATTTAATTCAACGGTCAACACAGTTTCATGCGTCAGCTCACCTGTTTGCCGAAACTGCGGAGCGGTCGCAAAACCTCAATGATTTGTCTTGGGATTTTCAGGTCTTGGAAGTCGAGTGGAAAGATTTCCTTGTTGAAGCCAGAAGAATAAATCTCCCTGCTGCTCAACAACAAATTCAGATGATTCAACGATCAATGAACATTCTGCAGAACATGTTGAATCTGCGCCCACAACTCGATCGACGTGAACTTCTTCCAGTTGTCGCATCAGCTGACGACTTGAGTGACCGCTTGCTCGACACCGGAAAACGACTTATCGGCAATTCAAGATCTTACCCTGGGACCTTCCGCATCAAATTCCTCAATGAGCTGAATGAATTGCATGACTCAGCCCACCAGCTTCATGACGGGTTGATCCAAACAAAATCCGAAAGTGAGCTGCAGCATGATGCGGAACACCTCATCGAGCACTGGAGCGAGGTGAAGCAACTTGTGACACAACTTCGCCAACAGGACCAGCAGCAGATCATGCAAATCATGGCACAACTTGAACCGAACATGATGAAGCTGCAAGTGATCTTTTACTGATTGTCGCCCACACAAGCCCCGAGCTGCCTCACAAACCGACCACAGTCCTACAGCACAGTTCTACAGCACGGGTGCGCACCAAAATTTGGGGCTTAACACAAAGATTCAGAGCAAGAGCACTCACTTGAACAAGCCCCGCTTCCCTCCCCGTATTCGCATTGAAAACCCAAGCAATCCTTCGGTCCCGGAAACTTTAATTCGCGGAATTTGAAAAGGATCTCCATATGGACGTTTTTCAATTCCGGACTCAGTTGTGACAGCTCCCCGATACCCCGCTGCAGCAACCATCTGCGAATGTCTGGGTTCATAAATCCCAAAGGGGTATGCAAATGTTTGCGAATTGACCTGGAATTCAGTGTCTAGCTCTTTTTTTGCTCCTGCGATTTCATGCGTTGCTGCCTGATCTTCGATCTTCGCTAAATTTGCATGAGTGATGGTGTGCCCACCTAATTCCCAGCGGCCGGTTTTCACCATGTTGTGAATTTGTTCATCTGTCAGCTTCGGCTCTGCTTGAAGCTCGTCATCTTTGTGATGTGCTTTCTTCTTACTTGACCATCCGCCGTCTCGCTGCGTGACTAGATAAAGCGTGGCACAGGCTCCGTATTTTTCAAGAAGCGGATCTGCGTTGGTCCAATTGTCTTCAAATCCATCGTCGAACGTCAGGCAGACGGACCGTTCAGGGAGCGGTTCATCAGAAACGAGTTGGCTCGCAAACACAAAATGAAAGTTGCGAGCTTTCAGCCAGGCGAGTTGTTTCTCCAGCTGTTCTGGCGGAACACGTAACTTATTAAATCGTGTACCGGGACGATGCGAACGGACCATGTGATACATGAGCACTCGCGGGGCTGACCAGTCGACGACAGGACGCCACCAAGCGTACTGAGCACTGAAGTACCCTACTCCTCCCAAACAAATCCCGAATCCCAAACCCTCGGCAATCATAATTCCTCGATAGCATTCTTCGAGTTGAAACTTCACAAACTCTTGAATGCCTTAATAGAAGTTTAGCGTAAAAAATCTCGAAACTTTAAGGATTGCGAGAACCTATTGTTGCAATTCGTATGTCAGATGCACTCACTCAGATTCCATTACAGGTCGAGAAGTTGGTCCATCAACTGAGCAGTATCCTCCAGCGATTTGTCGCCCCCTTCACGGGTCGCCCAGCCAGTAAACTCAATTTCGGCCAGTGCTTTGCGAACTTCCGGCCAATCAACATCTCCTTCACCGAGCCGACAGAATCCGTTCTCTTTGCCCCAATCTTTCACATCGAGTTTAACGATACGATTTCCAAGCGTCCGTATCCACTCTTCCGGTTTTCCGAATTTGCGGACATTGCCAATGTCGAAATAAGCTCCGACCCACTCACTATCAATCGCATCGAGATAGTCCCGGAACTCATCGGGAGTTTCGCAGAACCCGTTCCAAACGTTCTCGATCAAAATTTTAATTTGATGCCTCTTGGCAACCGGGATCACTTTACGGATCTCGACGATCGAGCGGTTCCAAACATCATCATGGGTCTCTTCCGGACCAGACACACGCCCCGGAACCAAGAGAACCGATGTTCCACCAATCTTTTTTGAATCTTTGACAGCTTGCACCAAAGCAGTACGACCGACTTCCCGAACCGCAGGGTCTGGAGAAGAGAGTCGCTCTTTCCAATGGACCATATCGACAACACCATGCACAGGGAGACCGACCTGCTTGATAGCCTTGTTCAATGTATCGAGATCCGGAATTCCAGGGCTGGCTCCTTCGATTCCATCAAAACCAAGAGTTTTATATTGCTCAAGTCTGGTGACCATTTCGTCGAAGTCTTTGCCAATTCTGCCACCTTTATTGGCTTTGAAAATCTTCCCGTTGTTTTTGCGTTCGCGTTTTGCAGGTTCGGCTGCCAGAGTCCACTGAGCACCAGAGATGGCAACGCCGGTCACGGCGGCCGCTGTCCCTAGAAACTGTCGACGTGACTGTTTCGACATCACCCTCTCCATCAAAATTGCTGAACAACACGAGATCTTTCAGGAGA
Organism: Thalassoglobus polymorphus; assembly: GCF_007744255.1. Taxonomy (GTDB): domain Bacteria; phylum Planctomycetota; class Planctomycetia; order Planctomycetales; family Planctomycetaceae; genus Thalassoglobus; species Thalassoglobus polymorphus. The sequence continues at coordinate 3,686,347 of NZ_CP036267.1, forward strand.
CAGGATGCACAATTTGAGGGCAAACATCAATGAACAGATGTTTGCATCCGTGCTGCTGAATTCATCACAGTCGAACGCATTCCAATGGGCGAGCCAGCTACCGCAGGACCGAGTACAGATTACTGAAATCGTCGGTCCAGAGGACACGTTTTTTCGGCGAGGTATCAGTCAACTCCAGAAGCCCATTGTCGTCGAGAATCTGCTTGTCATGACTGGCAATCATCCAAAGACTTGAAGTCTGCGATGTGGCGTCGTCACCAAGAAATTTAGTGAGTCGAAATTCCATTCCTGCCTGATCTGCCAGCGCTGCGGTCACGGGAGCTAAATCGAGGTGCAAATTCGAAACATGAAATGCAAGAACTCCCCGTTCGTTCAAGTGGCTCATGTAAATTTCGACAGCCTCTTTTGTGAGCAAGTGAGTTGGCACAGAATCACCGGAGAAGGCGTCCAGAACCAGCAAGTCGTAACCTTGTGGATCTTCCCGCTCGAGAACAAGTCTGGCATCGCCAACGATTGTTTCAGTCTTCGAAGGAGAGCCTGAAAGAAAACGAAAATTGTCTCTGGCGATCCGAACGACAGCCTCATTGATCTCGTAGTAACGGAAATGGTCAGATTTGCGACCGTATCCGGAGAGAGTTCCGACTCCTAATCCAACAACCCCCACCTTGATTGAAGGCCGAGTCTCGTTAAGAGCTGAAAACGTGCGACCGATGCCAGAATCTGGTCCGTAATAAGTTGTTGGAATCATCAATTTTTCTGGCGACTGATATTGCACACCATGCAAAATTCGACCGTGCCTCAATTTGAGAGTATGCTTCTCTGGATCATGAGGAGAGTGATTTTCAATTCGTAAGACACCGTAAAAATTTCGTTCAATTTTTGTGGAGCTTCGAATCGTTCCACTCGCTTGCGATTGCAAACTGATGGCCGTCACGATGACTACGGCATAGGCTCCGTAGTGCACCCACGCAGGAATCTGACTCGCCTCAGATCGTCTTCCGTTTTCATTTAAATAGACTCCGATTGCCAGCGCAGAACAAACGACGAGTGCAAAGTGCATCTCCAAAAGGAGCGGAAAGAAAGCTGGAGCAATGACGCCGACAAACACCCCGCCACTGGCCCCACCGGCGGCCATGATCAGATAGAACGAAGTCAATCGAGCCGGTTCCGGTTTCAGCCGTGCCAATTCACCGTGACAAATCATGCATGCAGCAAAGAGCGCGGAAAAATAGATGAGAACTTCAACCACCAGTCCAATGGAAGGTGGCTGAGTCATGAGAAATGTCACCAGAGCCAGGGAGAATGCACCTCCCAGACCGAACCACAAACGTGAATACCATTGTTCACCATCGAAGCAAAGAATGAAGGACAACAGGTATAACGAAAGTGGAATCACCCACAAAAATGGGACGACTGCAACATCCTGGCAAACCTGATTCGTACATGCTAACAGCATCACCGAAGCCATCATCGACAGACCATACCATTGCCACCAGCTTCCAGCAGTCTTCTCAATAATTTCATCAACATTTGCCCCAACATTCACCTCCGCAGAAATGTTTTGCGAAGGTTTAGCCGGTTCGGCATTTTTAGATCCAGCTTGAAAGAAGACGGAGACCCACCCACAGAGACCGCACAGCAACGCCAGACCAAAAAATCCGATCGACCAGATTGACGACTGCTGAGACATCCCAATTACTGGCTCGAAGAGAAACGGATAACTGACCAGTGCCAGCAGCGATCCGATATTCGATAACGCATACAATCGATATGGTGAACGACCGGGAAAGGCTCTGCCGAACCACGATTGCAGGAGTGGTCCAGTTGTAGAAAGTACGAAGTAAGGCAGCCCAACGGTGACCAGCAGCAGCGCCAGAATTCGAAAGACTGGTGCCTCGCCCCCTGTCGGCTTCCAGGTTGCTTCAGGCAGAATGCTGATGGTCGCCACAGCAGCGATGAGTAGCACGGAATGCACAATCGCCTGCCAGCGTGGGGTCAATTTGCTTGTCAGTAAATGAGCATAGACATATCCACCGAAAAGGACTGTCTGAAAAAAGAGCAGGCAGGTAGTCCAGACATTTGGAGTTCCCCCAAACCATGGCAAAATCGCCTTGCTGATCAGTGGTTGGATCTGAAAAAGCAGAAACGCACTCACAAACACAGAAACTGCAAACAGAACTGAGACAAGTCGATTTTTCATGAGTGGGCGGTCGAGGCTAGAGAAATTCCGAGAGACTGGCATCCTTCATCAGAAGAACGCTAGCTCAAGCAAACCTGCACGTTGCCCAAAAGCAACAATATCTAAAGAGTCTCCTGACCGGTTCTAGCGGCTGTACGGAAACTGTCAGATCGCGCAATGGTCTGACCATTTCGCTCCCCTTTAAAATTTGTGCTCGAACCTCCTCACTGATTCACCTGTCCAGCTGTGTAAAAAGGTGATTATTTAGAGGCACGCAGAAAGATTCTCAGTTTTTGCTGAGTCGATCGATTCTGGTTGTGGTTCGACCCGATTTTCGCAACAATACCGCCGATGGAGCATTGATCTGCTTGAAAAGGCTGGTATGGAGATCGGTGACCGCGACAAAATCGCTGTCTTGTCCGTTCATTCGTGTCACCAAAGGGTTTCGATCCCCAATTTGCAAAAGAACAACTGACGCGAAACGGGTTGAGGAGGCTTTCCTCAATGAAAAACCAATTTCAACAAGCTGATGGTTCAACAGGCTGAAGGTACTCAACCACTAAAAAGTTGAGCAGACTCCAAGGGCGATAAATCGCAATATCGTAAAATGTGATGGTGAGGTGCCATCAAACGGCTGGCGAGTATTCCAGCAGATACGTAGACAAGAAAAACGACTTCAACTGGATTGAGAGAGGACTTCGGAGATGGCCGAAATTACAGCCGCAGCAGTCAAAGCATTGCGGGAAAAAACAGATTTGCCCATGATGGATTGCAAAAAAGCACTCGTGGCAGCAGACGGTGATGAAAGCAAAGCCATCGAAATCTTGCGCGAGCAGTTCGAAAAAGTCATGGTCAAACGTGCTGACAACGCAACAGCCGAAGGTCGCATCTTCACGAAAACATCTGAAGATGGAGCCACCTCAGCTGCTGTTGTGATGCTTTGCGAATCTGCACCCGTTGCTGGCAGCGAAGGTCTTGCCGCTATCGGAAATGCCGCTGTTTCTCAACTCCTCACAGGCCCGGGAGCCGATTCTGGCGAAGCACTGCTTGAACAAGAAAACCCAGCTGGTGGAACGCTGAAAGACTTGTACGAAGAAACGATCAACAAAATTCGTGAGAAGATCGTTATCGGACAGGTTGCCAAAGTGACTGGTCCTACGGGAATTTACGTTCACCACGATGGCAAAACTGGTGTTCTCTTCGAAGCTGAGGGTGAACCGAAAAATGCAGACATTCTTCGTGACATCGCGATGCACATCGCAGCAATGCGACCTAAAGTCGCTACCGTGGACAATGTCGACCCTGCTTTGGTCCAGGCTGAGCGTGATCGACTCACCGAAGAAGCCAAAGCGAGTGGTAAGCCAGACAATATCATCGAGAAAATCGTTGACGGCAGAATGAGTGTCTTCTATCGCGAAGAAGCTGGCGTTCTCACTGAACAGCCGTTCGCCAAAGAAGATTCGAAAACTGTCAGTCAGATTCTGGCTGAAAATGGATTAAAAGCGAAACGATTCACCCTGCTGACTGTCAGCGACTAATCGATTTCGTTCAAGTCAACGCTCGTGGCTGTTTCAGTCGCGAGCGTATTTTTTTATAGAACAGTTTGCTCTACACCTGCCCGCGAAGAACACCTTTCACCAGAGAAATTGCTGTTCGCCTCGAGGCAGTACGCAAACACCAATTCGAAAATGCGAGAGAACAGATCTTGCTTGAAGTTGTTCATCCCAGCTGAATTGATACACAGTGATCGCCCACGGCTGATGGTCCACAGGTGACACTGAAAGAGCAGCCCAACAGGTTTTCGGCCTGAAAAGACAAGTGCTCCCACGAACCGCAGTAACTCACCAAAAAGCCAGCGGCAACAGTGGATATCAACAGTGGATATCAACAGTGGATATCAACAGTGGATATCAACAGTGGATATCAACAGTGGATATCAACAGTGGATATCAACGATTTCAGCAACATTGTTCTCGCAAGTGTCCCTGAGAGAAGAATTGTATGTCAGAGTTTATTGCTGTGGCGAAAGTCGGTGACATCCCTGAAGGTGAAGGCCGCGCATTTCCTGCCAAGGGGCAAATGGTCGGACTCTTCCTTGTTGATGGGGAATACTTGGCGATCAACGATTTCTGCCCGCACATGGGAGCATCTCTTTCTGCGGGATATGTCGAAGATGGAGCGGTCAGCTGCCCTTGGCACGCATGGCGATTTTGCTTGAAAGATGGGTCTTGGCTCGATTCCCCGAAATCGAAATTAAAGACGGACTCTTACGAAGTCCAGATTCAGGGTGACGACATTCTCGTCAAAGTCCCTGACAAGCCAGATCTCACTGCTCCCGAGTCAACTTCTGAAGAATAATTCAAGCAGAGAAAAGCCGAACTGATGACCTCTTCTGTAAGGTTCAGTAAGGAGATTTCCTCCCGGCGGTGACAGGTCGCAGAGCCTGCCTCAAGAGAGGATGAGGATTACGACTTATTCCCAGCTGACGAAATTGCAGCGACAGCAGCATCGACATCGTCATAGATCGCCCAAATCGAGTCGAGATTGGTCATCTGCAGGATTTCTCGACAGTAAGTTTGCAAGCCCGCAATCCCGAAGGCTCCATTTTCGCTGCTCTTGATTCGATTCCAAATTCGAAAGAGCGTCTCGATAAACGAGGAGCCGTAAAATTCCACATATTGCATATTGATCACAATTTGCGGTGGAATTTCGGCAGCTAAATCGAAAAGTTTCTGGCTGATTTCTTCCAGATTCAATTCATCGATGCTCAGAGCCTCAGTACCAATAGTGAGCACTTGCACGCCGTTGATTTCTTCATGTGTCACTGAAATCGCCATCATCACCACCACATCTCAAGGCTGCACTGACACTCCGGAAACTCGCCATCTAGAGCAGTTTGCTCCACCGTGTGCCCGTGAAGAACGCGTTTCTCTATTAAAATTGCTGTTCGCCACGAGGCAGTTCCTGAACACCAATCCGAAAGATACTCTACAAGCAGTCTCAGAACCTATGGAATCGCGACCGTTCTCTGCACCAGAGAAGTGAACATCAAATTTTGAGACCAGTTCTAGAACCAGTCCGGAAACTTATGAAATGATAAATTTTCTCAGTGTTTGAGAGCACAAGTTCAGGTTTCAGGATCAGTTCTAAAATGTACCACACATATACTAATCGGCACTGAAGCGTTGTCAATTCGCTGTAACTCATTGAATTGATTGAATTTCAGCATCGTCGCAGCACGACCGAATGGGCGGAGTGCGTGGCGGGTAGAAGAATAAAATTCCGCCTGCCAACCTGAACTCCGAACCCTCGACGAGTCGCAAACAATCAACTTATTGTATTTCGACAGTTGCATGAAAAAAGCCAAACCAATAAGTATCGGTTTGGCTTTTCGTTTTTAAATGGAGTTCCCTGAAAGCCTTTTGGGCTCTCTTTTCGGAAAGGGTGAGTAACGGGATTTGAACCCGCGACCTCCTGGACCACAACCAGGCGCTCTAACCAACTGAGCTATACCCACCATCTGTTCGCTCTCCTGTTTTGGCTTGCGAACGCAAAGAATAATCGACTTCACTCATTGAGACAAGCGTCCCATGACAGAATACGAACGAGCACTCCAGGAACACCTTCAACAGTTCCTGACACCAGAGCGTCAAGCGAAGTTCGCAGCAACTTTAAGCAACCGGACTCGCCAAATCACAGTGGTACTCGTTGATCTATATCAGGAACATAATGCCAGTGCAATCTTAAGAAGCTGCGAAGCTTTTGGCGTGCAGGATGTCTACGTAGTTGAATCGACGCATAAATTCTCCACAAAACGAGATATCGCAATGGGAACAGATCGCTGGCTCACGCTGCACCGCTTCGAAGGCGAAAATAGTCTGAATCGGTGTTTTGAAGAGCTCAAATCGCGAAATTTCCAGACAGCCGCAACAGTGGTGAACGAAAAGAGTCTCCCCGTCTCAGCAATCGAGTTTCAGCAGGAAAAACCATTGGCTCTTTTTTTTGGAACAGAAAAAGAAGGGCTCCCCCCCGAAGTCATTGAACGTGTTGATATTTGCACCCATATCCCGATGTTTGGTTTCGTTGAGAGTTTTAATGTTTCTGTCGCTGCGGCACTCTCGCTGCACGTTCTGACCGAGAAGCTCAAACAGTCTGAGATCGAGTGGGAACTCCGCCCAAATGAGCTCGAAGACCTCTATCTGGAGTGGACCAGAAAGTCAGTCTCTAACTGTGGGGCCATCGAAAAACGCTTCAAGAGGGAATTGGAAGCGTCAAGTTAAGAACAGAGAAGACTGAATCGCCACGCGGGGACAGCTCTCAAGAAGGATTCGCTAGCAAGGGAGTACGCTGAAATCCCTGCAAGACTGGGACTCATTCGCCGACACCGGCTCTTTGATCCGGGTTTATCGGCACGAACTTTGGTCGAGACTGATTCTTCGACTGAGCTGAGTCGGAGCTGATTTCTGATCTTGCTCAAAGGTTTTGATTGCAAAAAAATAGCATGTCTGGCAGTTGTGAGAAAGTGGCGTCCATGCCGAGTTTTCCATCCCTGGGAGCCTTGTGTGGGGGCTCTTGCAGCGTTGTTGAGTAGTTCCTTTCTCCCGCCCGCCAGACATGCGTTCAGGTTTGTGTGGGGATTTTAATTCTCTCGTTGCTGACGACCATGTCTTGAACTTTCTGATGAGAACGGTTTAACCGGAAAGGCTATTGAAGAGCTCGCCAAAGCCAGGCATATCTGCCCGAAGCTGTTCCAACCAAGCGTCGGGTCTCCAGATTTCAACGCAAACAACAGCTCCCACAATCATCACATCGCCTCCCTTTTCGACTCCGAGAAATTCTCGAAAGCCTTCCGGGATTAAAACGCGAGACCGATTCGCAAGTTTGACTTCGGCAGAACGAGTCGACAAAAGCCGACCGAGCCGCTGGACCTCGGTCCATCTCTGTTCCATACGGCCGGTACGGATCTTCTCGCGGAGTAAAGACAATCCGTCATCCACTCGCATTTGCCAGTCAGCTGCTTTCCACAAACTTAGACAACCATCGCGTTCCTTCGCGAGGATTGTCTGACCGGCACTGTCCGTCACTGAAGAAGCAAACTCAGCAGGTAAAGTCAGTCGAAATCGATCATCCATCGCCCTCCGGAATTCTCCAGTAATAAAGGCTTCAGGAGGAGTTGGCATGATCAGATGACTCAGTGTTGGTAAACGTGAAACCAAATCCTAATGGGTTAATTCCCCACATGCAATCAAATTTTAAAAGATCTTTTGGGCGTGTTTCCCACAAAGAGGATACTAGTTGACAAATCTGGCCGGTCAATACGATTGTGCCGGTTTTATGGAAAATTTCGTTGAACCACCGAGCCCGCGCAACTTGCTGAAGAGCATTTAAGGGGACCAGAGAACCTTCCATTCTTCATCAGGAACAGACAATGTGGCGTTACTTCCGCGATAAACTCTCGACCGCTCAGCTCCGAGCGAAGTACGAAAAGATTGTGCACGAGCGACTCGTCGAACTGACTGAGACGACTCATGCTCAACCGGTTGCGAACGATTCGGGGGAATGGGCCCTCGTAGGGGGATCGAAATTTTTGGGCAGCGAGCCAGAGCGAGCATCGACTCGCGATAAAGTGAGAAAGCTCGTGCTGGAGAACCCACACGCCTGCAACATCCTTCGACTGATGGAAGCCTACGTCACTGGCCCAGGACTTCACTTGAGTCACAAGCCCCATGATGGGACAGAGGACGCATCACATCATGAAGACTTGATTCAAACTGCGAACCTGCTTTGGAAACAGTTCCGCATGAAGAATGCGTCGCATTATTCGTACAACGAACATGCCCGCAGAACCTGGCGCGACGGAGAGGCCTTCATTCGTAAATTTTCCGGAGGCCATTGGCCACCTCATGTTCGCTTTGTCGACCCGGAAACAATCACGGCAACTTCTGATGCGCCCGACTCGCAGGGAATCATCACAGCCCCGCACGATGTTGAAACTCCGATCGAGTATCTCCATTTGATTACGCCGGGATCGCATCACGTTGAACGGATTCCGACAGAAGAGATGCTTCAAACTCGAATCGGTGTCGACTCCAATGAGAAGCGAGGCGTCTCAACCTTTGCTCCAATTATGGAACCGCTGAACTGCTATGAACGTTGGCTGGAAACGGAACTCATGGCTCGTAAGCTTCAGTCTTCAATCGTACTCTGGCGAAAGGTTCAAGGTTCTCCGCAGATGGCAGAGACAGCTGCCAATCGAGCGGGAGACGGGACTGGGATCGGGGGAGTTCGACGTGAGAAGTTTGCGCCGGGGACGATCCTCACGACCAACCACGGTACCGACATTCAATTCTTACAGCCAAACACAAACTTCGGCGATGCAGTTTCTTTAGGAAGAATGCTTCTGCTATCGATTGCAGCCGGAGCAGGTCTCCCCGAATTCATGCTCACTTCCGACGCATCGAATTCCAATTTTGCTTCGACGATGGTCGCGGAAGGCCCAGCTGTCAAATTCTTTCAGTCTGAACAGGAACGATTCGCAGACGAATTCACGCGGCTCTGGAAGTGGGTCATGCAAGATGCGATCGACCATGAACTTCTCCCGCAAGATTTCTTTGAACAAATCGATATCAAGTGGTCGTTCCCACCGCTCGTTAATCGCGACCGTTCCAAAGAACGACTCGCAGATGCGCGACTTGTTGAGTCAGGGATTCTCTCCCGAGCAGAAGTTGCTCGCAGGGATGGCGTTGACCCGGAAATGATGAAACGAGAACTTCAGGAAGAAGCTTCGGTGACAGCCCCTCAGCAATCCGAACGTTGATTACGTCGCGATCACGCCGCGAGCACAACACCAGTATCCAGACATAAAAAGAGGCCGCCGAGTGTGACTCGGCGGCCTCTTTTACTGTTGATGGCAATCACATCATCCAGCAGGCGTTGTTATCGCGAACGTCCTGTCGGACGACGGCGCGTCGAGGTTGTCGGAACGACCTTCGAGCTACCAATTGTTTGTCCACCAGGGGCAGCGTTTAACTTGGCATCGCCAACCGGCTTTTGCACAAATTTTGGGAGGGCGAGGTTATCATAAAATTGATAAGCAGGCTGCTTCGAGGCTTTGCTGAGGATGTCTCCCAAATTTTGATTCGACTGAATACGCACAAAGTGCGGAATGTTGGTTCCAGTCTTCTTCCAGATCGATTTCCCCTGGTAGATCAGTTCCACTGTTGTTGTATAGATTTGAACGGTATAAGAACCGGAGCGAGTATAGGTCATTTCTTTTTGCTTTGGTCCGGAGACAGCTGCCTTCAATGTGACCGGTGCCGAGTCATCTACAGTAATATCCAACTCACTGAGCTTGTTTCTCAGACTCGCTTCGACTTTGGCTTGATGCGAACCGGGGATCTGCGATGTGTCGAGTTGAACATTCACTCCCTCGCGGAAAACAAACAGGTCAGGTTCATTCAGCGCCGCGTTCAACGCCTCACGAGCACCTTCATGCGGGAGCAACGTTGGCATGATGGCCCCTGGAGAGTTTTGAGGACTCACCGAAAAGTAAGTCGTCCCGTCAATGGCCTGGACATTTTCTGCACCATGATAATCCCACAACTTAATCATGCTCTCGAGTTCGACGAGATACCGTTTCCCCAGCAGCACGAAATTGTCGTGTGAGTATTCCACTCCTGAGTTCAGAACGATTCCTTCTAGAACAAAGTCGCGATAGATCTCCCCGGTTTCGAGTTCCCAAACTAACAGGGCATCAAAAGCTGTGCAGGCGAGCCTTTCTCCGGAAGGACTAAAAGCAAAATTCGTGAAGTTGAGGCGGCGAGGTGTCTTCTGAATCGCGATGACTTCATGCGATTTGGTCCCGAAGAGGCCAATGCGTTCATCTTTATAAAATGCGAGCATGCTGCCGTCTGCGGACAAAGCGGGGCGACAGTTACTATCGATGGAAAAATGACAGACAGGCTGCAAAGTGGAGAGATCCCAAATGCTCACTAAGCCGCTTGAATCTTTCAGCACGAACGAGTTCTCATCGAGAAACCGTGCATACTGAACTTCAGGCCTACCAAATGATCCCTCTCGAATCGGAGCAAAGGTACGCTCCCGGGAGATATGATTGTTCGGCATTCTCCAGAGCTCTAAATTCGGCGACCCACGCTTCAGGTTCTTCATCAAAAGCAATTCACCATCCGGATGCAATGCCAGTGGAGCCATCTCGGCATACACAACACCTTCACCTCGCTCACGACCGGTATTCAAATCGGACAACACGAGGCGTGTTTGCGGAGCTTTGTTTTTCACCCCGAAATTCCACATGTATCCTGCAACGACTCGCCGAGCTTTCGGATGAATCACAACCCCCTGCAGCTTCTCGAAAAAGTCGACCCGTTTCGGCAGTGACACCGCTTTGGGGACGTAATCGAGTTCTTCAGGCACAACGGGACTCACGTCCCACCCATTGCCATATGAACTGATATCAACCTCGCTGGAACCTCCCCAATCCACATTCTGAGTGGCTCCCGGATTTGCAGACCCATTGCCAGATCTGGTCTCCTTCTTTGCGGACATCCCCTCCTTCTTCGCGGGCATTGCCCCTTTGCCATCATCATCCGTAGTTTTGAATGGATTGAGTTCGAGCTCTTTCAGATATTTTTGATCTGCCTCACTCAACTTCGTGATATCGATTTCAACAGACTTGCCATCGGTTCGCTCCAGCTTGACTTTGCCATCTTTCTGAGAAACGAGCTTCGCCTCAATTTTGAATCGTCCTGTTGCGTCCGACCAGGTTCGAGCATCGTCGGCATCTGCGACTGCCCCAAGTGCCATCAACAAAGTGAATGTAATGATCGGGAAAATATTCGAGTGGCGTATCAAGCTCATAAGGGCTCCTTTCGATGTCAACCGGCATTCGTCATAAGTCCTCAATCATATCTACTGGGACCAATAACTTTCAATCGTAAGACTATCCAAATTGGCTGTCAACCAGTTCCTCTACAGAATGTATGCCCAACTACGCCTGTCGTCGTTGTCGACTTTCAGCACTTCCTCTGCACTTCGATACGTCAGTTTCTCAAGCTTCTCTCGCAATGGCTGAAGCAGAATGTTATTCTTTGGTTTCACGTTTAAGTCCGATTCACCAGTATGATTTGACTAGTGAATCTAACTGTAGAGAGATCCCGAAAACTCAGCAGCCTCGCAAAGCGGGTCTGCTCAAAGTGAAGCGGAAATCTGGATTGATCCTATACGGAGAGACAGAGACAATCCTTCATGGAAAAGTTTTCCGGGTCTGATGAAATTCATAACAACACACAACAGAGCAGGTTCACTATTCAGCAAACAGGCCAAAGACTTCATGCCCAGAAAACTCGAAATTGGCATCGAAAGCATCGAAGTTGACTTGGCACTTCCCAGCTAGAGCATCTTTCGAATTGGTTTGCAGGTCCTGCCTCGTGGCGAACTGTATTTTTACTAGAGAAATGCGTTCTTCACGGGCACACGGTAGAGCAAACTGCTCTAGAGCAGTTTCAGTAATCACAAAATTAACATTGGTCTTCACGTTCAGCCTTGTGGCGAGCAGTCTATGAGAACACGAAAGTGATTTTCAGAGGCATGACAAGCTTTCTGTTTTTGGAATGGCAATGAACTGTTACGACACTATCGATCACATTTTGTCGAACGATCACAAAGAAAGTTCGACCTCAAAGCTTGATGAGCACCTGCAGGCATGCCCGCGCTGTCGGTCACTCGTCGAAGTGATTTCGCCAATGCTCAATGCGTCACTCGTCACAGAAACGAACGAAGAGCGAGATTCTGCCCCCACATGGTCTCCCCAGGAACAGACCGGTGCTGAGTCTGAAATCGCAGTCGAATTCGCCCAGAAATCAGCAAAGAGACTGGCACTCGCTACAAAGACGCAAGGCGAGTCAAAGCTTTCCCAACTCATCTCGCGTGAATCGCGTTACATGAACAAGCTGAAATTCGCCGCAGCTTTCCTTGCTGGCGTTGCCGCCTCGTTCGGGGGCATTGCTGTGCTGCGTTCAGAGTCCGTTCCTAACGAAGCGCACATGAACTCGACTTGCTTACTCGGTTCCGACCTCGACGACTCAATCTCTTCAGAAAAGCTGGTGCGGTCGTGTATGGCATGTCATATCGCGCCGAACTGAAAAGAATCAGTTGAGCAGAAAGCGAAGCCTCACCTTCTGATTTGGCTTCGGACTCAAGTTGCCTGACAGTGAATTACTCGTTTGATGACGATCGCAAAGCAATTTCAATAAACTTATCAAGTCGATCTCCATCTTCTTTGCTACCGATCACTTCCTGAGCAAATGGACCTAACCCTCCGCCCATTCGCTTGACCTCTTTCTCAAGGTGCTGCTTCACCTGAGCCAGTTTCGCCCGCTCGCGAGTCAACATTGCACGCTCTAACGAAACAGAAAGTTGGGCCTGCCGCAACTGATCTTCCAACTGATCATGAAGTTCTACAAGCTTAGCGACCAGATCGGATGGAGCATTCGAAAGTTCACTCCAATCGACTGGTGGATAAGCGGCCGCCTCGGCGTTCCTCAATCTTGAAATCAAGTACACGATATAAGAGTCACGGTCTGTGACCGCTTCCAGCAACACCACGGGATCGTCAAACTCCACTACCGGAGCTGGCATTTCCGCTAGTTCAGGCTCTTCGTGCAGGGGCTGTTCGCTGAACTGCGAATTCTGCTGGACTGTCGCAGCTTCAGCAGGAGTCACCAAATCTGGTGATTCATCTCCCTTTGATTCGGCTTCATCATTTTCAGCGACTTCTTCACCTAAAAGACGAGCTTTGGTTGCTGCCCAGAAATCGTCGTCGCCCGAAGGGTTCACGCTATTTGTGGACGCAGGAGGGGCAACATTGCTGGATGTTGCTTTGGATTCAGCTTCTGAACTCGCTGGAGAGGCGAAGTTACCCGAGGAAAGCATTTCGAGGATCTGTTCAATCCCCAACTCGATCCTCGTGAAATGGTCTTCAGGGTCGAGCTCATTGTAAGTTTCGAGAGCTTTCTCAACATGTTGAGCCAAGCTCGACAGTGGTCGCGCTGGCGCGTCTCCAGGTTTCACCCCGGACCGCTGCAGGCGATCTAACTGGTCTGCTGTTCCTTCCAAACGTTCCGTCAGCGCAGCAATAATTTCATTCTTGCTGGTGATTTCTCGCTGAAGTGTCTTCAGAATCAAATTGTCGTCCGTGGTATCACTCATCGGATCTTCATGTTCCGTGCCCAAGAATACATGTCAAAAGCTATGTCATGTAAACTTAGTTCACAATTTGCAACGTGACGGTAAAACGTAAAAGATTTCACAAGTTTCGCTGAATCCTCTACAGCAGAAAGACTTACGTCGACTCAGCCCAAACCCATACCACCATCAGTGAGGATTTCGTTCAACAATCAGCAGCCTGACCAGGGCAAAGCGAGTTGTGAGTGAGAGCGTTTCGCATCACTTGCAAGGCGGCATCAAACTGCCGGGTCTGTCGCAGGCTGAGTCCCGCTTCTGGCTGTGAACGAAGTTCAAACTTGGTGACACTCGTCGAATCTGCACTTCGAGTTGCGATTCCAGAAAAGGCGATACCATCCCACTGAGAAGGAGCATCGGGCCCCAGATGTCCTGTCACAGAGACTGCAAGGTCCGCTTCGGGCGTTTTGTAAAGTGCTCCTTGCGCCATTTGGCGAGCCACGGTCTCCGAGACCGGACCAACTTCGGGAGCAGCGAGGTCTTCGTCCGACACCCCTAACCAAGAACTTTTCGAATCGTTTCGATACGTAACGAATGAGCCACACAAAGAACTTGAGACTCCAGGAATTTTCGAAAGCGTGGCAGCCAGCAAACCTGCGGTGCAACTTTCCGCAAAAACAATTCTGACAGAACGGTTCCTCAGAGCTGAAACAAACATCTCAGCTGTCTTCTGCAACTCATCTTCCAGACTCGGCTGCTCACTCATCCCTGTCTCGCAAGTTTCAATGAAATTCCTTCATGGGTACAACAAGCATAGAAAACGCTCATAGCTGACAGATTCGAAGCAGGGCTCCTCCGGCTTCTTGTTTACCTCGCCCCACTCCACGCAACTTCTCTGCTAATTTCGCGGACGCCTGATCTGCTTAAGCGAATCCCTTAACACTTTTGCAAAGCCGTTTGCTTAGCGACCTTTGCCAAGAAAAGTTTTAATGGAATCGTAGATCCCTTCTTTGCTGTCGATTTCGCTGAGGACCAGATTCTCAAAGTCAGCTTCGAGTTTTCGCAGGTCCTTAATGAACTCACCGCTTCCGTAAGGACTTCGAACCTGACCGTAACAGAAGAGGTTACAAACCTGTAACAAGTTCTCAACCAAGTATTGGGTCGACTCTTGACTATCCTCTCCCCAGTTGTCCCCGTCGGAAAACTGAAAGATATAGATGTTCCATTCTTCTGCCGGAAACTCACGTGAAATAATTGAGACAGCTTTTTCATACGCCGACGAAATCCGAGTCCCACCCGACTCACGCACTCGGTAAAAGGTGTCTTCATCAACTTCATGAGCAACTGCATCGTGAACAACGTATCGCCGTTGTACTCCCTCGTACTGGCTGCGTAGCCATGTATCGATCCAAAAAGATTCGATGCGGACTAGCTCTTTCTGTTCATCCGTCATCGAGCCGGAAACATCCATGATGTAGATAATCGCGGCGTTCGCTTGAGGCATTGGAACGGATGTCCAACTGCGATAGCGTTCATCTTCGCGATCCGGAATGATTATCGGTCGATCCGGATTGTAGGTCCCACTTGAGATTTGTCTCTTGAGTGCCTGCTTGTAAGTTCTTTTGAAATGTCGGAGCGAGTCTGGCCCAGTTCGCGAGATGGTGTTGTACTTGTCTTTCTTGGATTGAATCGAATCCTGGCCTTTCGGAAGAATATTCGGCAGTTCGAGTTCGTCCCCGAGTATCTCTGCAAGTTCATCCAGAGAAACTTCGACTTCACGGATGTGTCGTCCGGGCTCAGTCCCAGCGATCCCGGTGCCATCTCCTTCATCTTGCCCACTTCCAATAGGTTGACCGACCTCACCTTCCCCCTGCCCTGTTCCTCCCGATCCTTTGGAACCATGCTGGAAATGAGGGATGTCGATGTTCGGAACCGGAATACTCACGGTTTCGCGTCCTTTACGCCCAAGCATTTCACCGTGATTGACGTAGCGTTTCAAATCCTTGCGAATCCGTCCTCGCACAATTTCATTGAAGCGTCGCAGGTTTCGTTCGATCACACGAGCCATGTCAACTCCTTTGGGGATGATCCCTTTCTGGAATTCTATGACGAATACAACGAATAAGTCACCAGCGATTTTTTAGAACTGATCCTGAAACTTGAAATTGCTCACTCACAAAGTGGAGAAGAGCGGCGACTCCGAAGATTTTCGGACTGGCTCTCATTACGGCCTCAGCGAAGCTCTTTGACGTACGAATCATCCCTGCCAATATTGAAATTTCTCAGACTCTTTCGAAGAAGTTCAGAAAGTGGAGTAGTTTGATTGATCCGGGACACCTCTGAATTCGTTACTTGAAGAGACTCAATGATATTCGCTATGGAAATTGATCCGCGGAACGATTCTTTGAGTTGAATTTGCAATTTCGCTGTACAAGATTACAATCTCAACAAGTGTTTACACGTTTAGAGATAATGACTTAGGAACAAAGACGGCAATTATTTCCCAGTGAAAGCTCATCGGGAAAATACGATTCAACTTTGATTCCTCTCAAATTACGACCTTCGTTTTAGCATCAATCCCCTCGGGAGATCCCCAGTGAGACAACTCGAATTAGATGGTGTCTTCCTTCTTGCTCAAGAAGATGTTCCAGATCCTTGGGCTGTTGCGATAATGGTTGGAATCTTCCTGGTTGTGGTTCTGGGGCTGATTTCAATCTTTCTGCTCGGCAAATATTTCAACCTTTGGATTCGTGCTTTTGTCACACGTGCAAAAATTGATCCGTTCACACTCGTGTTCATGTCACTGAGAAAGGTGAATCCAAATACGATTGTGGACGCAAAAATCAGTGCTGTCCAAGCAGGCCTTACAAACATCCCAACACGCTCTTACGAAGCTCATTACCTTGCCGGGGGGAACATTCAGCGTGTTGTTCGGGCTCTGATTGCTGCACACCGAGCACGCATCGATCTCGATTGGGATACAGCTTCCGCAATTGATCTTGCTGGCCGCGATGTTCTTGAAGCTGTCCGGACGAGTGTCGATCCGAAAGTGATTGACTGCCCGGATCCGCGCCACGGTCGCACAACTTTAGATGGTGTCTCAAAAGACGGAATCCAACTCAAAGCCCGTGCCCGCGTCACCGTACGAATGAATCTGAGCCAACTCGTCGGGGGTGCCACAGAAGAAACGGTCATTGCCCGTGTTGGGGAAGGGATCGTCTCTGCAATTGGATCATGCGACTCTCATACTCAAGTCCTTGCAAATCCAACTCTGATTGCCCAAACTGTACTTCGAAAAAGCTTGGATTCACAAACTGCATACGAGATTGTGTCCATTGACATTGCAGACATCGATGTTGGAGACAACATCGGAGCACGTCTTCAAGGAGATCAAGCTGAGGCGGATGTCCGTGTTGCACGGGCGAGAGCTGAAAAACGTCGTGCCGAAGCTGTCGCATGGGAACAGGAAATGCAGTCAAAAACTCAAGAGAACCGCGCACTGGTTGTTCTTGCTGAAGCAGAGATTCCGAAAGCAATGGCTGAGGCGTATCTGAATGGATCACTTAGAGCAAAAAATACATGACGGCAGGATTTGCCGGTTAGTTCGATTGCAAGTCGAAAACAAAACATTGGAAAGGAAGCCCCTCAGTTATTACGATGTAGAAAGTGGCAACGTTGTCCAAACGTAGACGGACATTGCCTCACAATCAGCTGCTCACAACTTTTCGTGAAATCAGGGACGACGAATCGATATTTGTGTTGTGTAGCGGGATAACAATGAGCCCTGAAACTATGTCTGAACTCAATATTCAACTGACTCGAAAACAACAAGAAATGCTGCTCCGTGGACTGCGATATGTCCGCAGCTCCATCGCTTTGGACGCTCAAAACTGGAGCGAACAACTTGAAGAAGAGCGACATCAAAAGTATAGCGAAATCGCTGAGCTTGAATCGCTCTTGAACGGCGCCAAGATTGTCGAAGCTGCTGCAATTTAAGAACGCTGGCAATTTAAGAACGCTGCACAGGAACGCTGACAAGTCGTTCGAAATTGCCGTGATTCACCGAAACAATCGTTCTTCAGAATTTTGACAGACCGAACCGATCGTTTTGGAAAGTCAGAACATTGCATATCACCCCGTGACAGGAATTCGATTCGTGTCACGGGGTGTTTACATTGCACGAGCAATCATCCAGAGTCTTGATATTTTCACAACAAACACAATCAATCTCGATAGAGCATTTTCAATGCTGATCGTGGTCCCGATTCCTGAAATTCGATCCGCTTGAGATTCAAGCGAAAGCCTTATGCGTTATCAACATGTTTGCCTCGAAGCGATCGTCACCAATCCTCCCGAAGAAGTGGTGACCTCTGTAGAAATCGAATCGCGACTCGCTCCTGTCTACGAAAAACTTCGATTGCCGGAAGGCCGACTCGAACTCATGACAGGCATCCGGGAACGGCGGTTCTATCAGCCTGGGACCCTTCCAGGAACAATCAGCGCAGCCACTGTTCAGAAGGGACTCAAAGCTGCCAGGATCGCCCCCGAATTGTGCCAAGCACTCATTCACGGATCGGTTTGTCGTGATCAAATGGAACCAGCCACTGCGGCGGCTGTCCATGCTGCAGCAGGTTTACCAAAAAACTCATTAGTCATTGATGTCAGCAATGCCTGCCTGGGGATCTTGAACGGCGCTGTGATCATTGCTGACATGATCGAACTGGGCCGTATCAAAGCTGGAATTGTCGTCGGAACAGAAATCGGTCGACCACTTGTTGAAGCAACGATCGACAAACTCAACAACGATCCGAGCGTGACTCGAAAATCATTCAAACTCGATTTCGCGTCACTCACAATCGGTTCAGGCTCCGCTGCGATTGTCTTGTGCCATGACTCCATCAGCAAAACGGGTCATCGGCTGCTAGGAGGAGCCTGCCGAGCTGACACATCTCACGCCAATCTGTGCGAAGGAGGAGTCGATGCAGGTGAAACAAACGATCACCGGCCACTGATGAGCACCGATTCCGAAGCACTTCTTTATGCGGGTGTCGATCTCGCCCAAGAGACGTGGGAGGAGACGAAAGCCGTTCTCGGATGGGCGAATGCGGACGTCACAAAAACATTTACTCACCAGGTTGGAAAAGCTCATCGTTCGCTGCTGCTGGAGAAACTGAACCTCTCTACTGAACTCGACTATCCTACCGTCGAGGTGATGGGAAACACGGGCGCTGCTGCCCTTCCTACGGCTGCAGCACTCGGGATTGAAGCAGGCTTTGTCTCTGCCGGAGACCGTATCGCATTGCTCGGAATCGGTAGTGGCTTGAATTCAATCATGCTTGGCGTTGAATGGAATTCATGAGGAAAGCAGAGTTTCCTTGAAGTTTCTTTTCGGAAGGATTTTCTTTTGATCCGGCCTGAGTAGTTGAACGTTCGTTCCCAGAGAGGGTAGGATCAACACCTGTCATTTGCTCCTCTCATACTCAGAATTGAATCAAAATTAGAACCAGCCCGAAAACTTCTGGAGTCGTCGCTTTTCTCAACGTTTGAGAGAGCATATTCAGGTTTCAGGATCAGTTCGAAAGTTCGTTAATTCATAAAGGATCGTTGCATGGGACTCTTTGACAAACTCCGCGCCGAGTTAATTGACATTATCGAGTGGGTCGACGACTCGCGTCATACGATTGCCTGGCGTTTTCCTCGCTATCAGAATGAAATTAAAAACGGCGCACAGCTGATTGTCCGTCCCGGTCAGATGGCAGTCTTTGTTCATCGCGGGGAATTGGCGGATACCTTTGGCCCGGGGCACTATGAATTAAAAACTGACAACCTGCCAATCTTAAGTACGCTGGCCGGATGGAAGCATGGCTTCAACAGCCCCTACAAGGCGGAAGTATACTTCGTCAACACGCGTCAGATCACAGATCTGAAATGGGGAACTCCCAACCCAATTATGCTCCGCGATGCAGACTTCGGTCCAATTCGCCTGCGAGCTTTCGGCACGTACACAATGCAGGCTGTCGATCCGAAAGCACTGCTCAAAGAGCTGATCGGTACAGATTCGAGTTTTGAAATTGATGAAATCAACGAACTGATGCGGTCGATGATCGCCTCAACATTTGCTGACATCATTGGCGAATCGAAAATCAGCGCCCTCGACCTGGCCGCCAACTATCGTGAACTCTCTGAGGACTTAAGACAAAGTGTCGTCGAAAAAGTTGATGATGAATATGGGCTGAACCTCCCGCAATTGTTTATCGTCAATGTCTCGCTTCCAGAAGAAGTCGAGAAAGCGATGGACACCCGCACAAGTATGGGTGTGATCGGAGACATGGGACGTTTCCAGCAATTCCAGATGGGCAAAGCCATGACAGCCGCTGCTGAGAACCCGGCAGGTGGCGGAGCTTCTGAAGGAATGGGGCTCGGCATGGGCTTCGCAATGGCAAACCAGATGGTCCAAGGCATGGGACAAGCTGCTGGAGCAGGCGGGGCGGCACCACCACCGCCTCCGATGGCAGCGACGTGGTACGTGGCTGTCAACGGGAAATCTGAAGGGCCGTTTGATCTCAACCAGATGTCTCAAGGAGCACAAGCAGGTCAGGTCAAGAAAGAGACTCTCGTCTGGTCTCAGGCGATCGGCGACTGGCAACCGGCCGGACAGGTTGGCGCGTTAGGCATGATCTTCGGTCCACCATCTCCTCCACCACCCCCACCAGCTGGATCGTAAATCCCACCTTGAGAATGAAGAGCATAGCCTCGTTCCCGCAAGTCAGCTTGCTGTGACGAGGCTGTTCGCATTCCTGAACTGTGCCAACTTGCATTCCTGCATTGTGCCAACTTGCGAGCCCTGACTGATGACGACTTCCATTGAAATTGGTGCCATCGTGTTGTGCGGAGGAAAGAGTTCGCGCATGGGACAGCCGAAGCATCTATTACCATTCGGGAATGAATTCGTCCTACAACGAGTGGTTCGAGAACTCAGCGGCATCACCACAAAAATTGTGATCGTCGCAGCTCCCGATCAAGAGATTCCTCCATTGCCAGTCGAGTGTCAACTCGTCAGAGACGAGGTCACCTACCAAGGACCGTTGTCTGGACTAATGTATGGCATGCAAGCCTTGGAGAATGACGTCGAGGCAGCATATCTCTCTGGATGTGATGTCCCGCTGCTCAAGTCAGAGTTTGTCAAAGAGATGGTTCGACACTTGGACACAGCCGAGATCGCGGTTCCGTTCGAAGAGAAATTTCTGCATCCGCTAGCAAGCGTCTATCGAACCTCACTAAGAACGCGGGCCGAAGAACTGATAGCAGCTGGAGAACGTCGCCCCAGGCAACTGATCGAATCGTCAACAACACACTACGTTCCATGTGAGGACTTAAGAGGAGTCGATCAGAACTTGGATTCGCTTCGCAATATGAATACTCCAGAAGCTTATGCCGAGCTTCTGGAGATTGCCGGAGTCTCAGAGATTACGGAAAGACGATTTCCCCACCCACAGTGAACGCCGAGACATATCGACTGTTAACATTTTGATCGACTCCGAAGTCGAGCTGACTCGGAGACATTGTCGGATCAGCTGCTGAAATCGAGTTGTAGCGAATACTTGTATCCGCTGAGCCGAGTCGCCCCATCCAAGTCAGATTGTAACCGACTTTGAATTTGAGCCATTCCGTCACATCGTATTTGGCGTACAGATTCAATTCAGCAGACGGAGCAAAGTCGAGTTCACGATCAAAAGAGGTCGTGGAAGCTGGATCATCAATCACCAGATTTGGATCACCCAGAAGGACTGAGAGATCGCCAGGTTCACGAGCGTTCTGTGTATTCACTCGTGAGCGAATCAAACCGACACCCAAAGCGACTTTTGGTTCCACGCCGACTGTGAATCGGTTTTGCTTCACTTCTGATCGAAAACCGAACTGAAGTGCATGCCGGAAGTTGTGAACCTTCGATTCGATGCGATTCGACTGTGGAGTCGTCAGCGGTCCAGTGATGGTGACATCATCGGTTGCATAGCCAGAGTTGTTGTTAAACGATCCACCAAAGGATAGGTTTTCCGAGTACTCTTCATGTCGCCATCCGACAATCGATTGCAGAGTCCAACCGTCGTGCGGAATTCTTAAGTCATAGACATAGTTCACATCCGCAGACCATAAATTCACTGAGTATTCGCTGAAGAAACTTTCGTCATATACAATCAATGGAACTGGAATCCCGTCGGGAGGCGTGTTGACTGCAACATCCCCAAGATTCCCCGGCTGATTGTCAATTGTGTAAGGGATTACGATAAACTGAATTGGTGGTCCGTAAAACCCATCGTTCAAGCTGGTTGGGGGGATCGACGGAACTCGCAACGACTCTGCTTGCTCTTGAAGTGACCAGACGGAACCTTCCAACCACGATCGTGTGTCGATTGGAATCCCGAAGCTTCCTTTGATGCCGTTGTTGTCATCCCAGTCAACGTTGTCGGTTGTCGGAGCAACTGCAGCTCCAGCAATACCGGTCGTTGAATTTGGGTCAACCGAAGGGAGATCAAATCGCTCACTGGTATTATCAATCAAATTTCCATTGATATCACCAATCGATGTTCCAAGAGACCGACCACCTCGGTGACCGATTTTCGCATGCCAGTATTCGAGTCGAATCCAGCTGTCCGGCAAGTGCGGAGCCACAGCTGTATGGAGCGGCATCCCCCCCGCAAATGGGTTGAAATTCTCTTCAGGGACGAGTTCTGCATAAACTCCCGAACCAGTCTGAGATCCATAAAATCCTTCTTGTGGAGGAGAAGAATGCGGAGCTGGTAACGGTGGCCAGGGTTGAGCATTCACCTGCGTCGCCATTAAGGAAAACGCAAGAACGAAAAGCGACCATGCTGTCCGCTTTCCGGAAAGCATGGCAAGTCGATCACGTTTCGTCACAACAGCTTCGAACTTCTTAAGTCCTCGCATGCAATAACGAACAAGCAGTGCCTGCGTGTCCATGGATTCCCTTCCACCTTCATCTGTCGGCAATTTTCGCACTTACCTCAACAATTAAGACTCCATTCAGGAAGCCTCGGCATTGAGTCAATGCAATGGTCATCACGCGCAACATGTGCGGTATGAGATGTATCGGTCAGAAGGGGGTGTGAATCTGGGGAAAAAGTAACAATTCGTCCGTTTTTGCGGTTTCTAGCTATTCTGACGAACATTCCAAGAGGCTGAGCAGCATTCGAAGCCATCGAAATTAGCTCATTTCCACAAAAATCCCCTCACACAAAGCATGACAGCCAAGCTCAGCCTTGAGATTGCATCTCGTTGAGGCTTATGGATTTTCACGAAGATTCACTGGAATCTCCGGAAGCAGAAGCGAATTCGGCTTTCTGGCGGATTGAGCCGGAGTTCGGGCTGGCAGGTTGGTGACATCTGATTTCCAGAAGTGCGGGCGGAAATCACGCATTGGACCGAGCCCCAACGGAGTACGATGATTCTGTTCCGAATAAAGCCCACGAGTCTCTTCGTTCGCAGGACAGCCAACGCTCTCAAGAATCGACTTCGCTGCGTTTTCAACAGTCTGATAAGTGAAGAAATCATTCAGCCGACTTTTCGGCGTTACACTGATCAATTCCAAACCAGCCAATGAAATTGATTGTCGAGAGAGTCTCAAATACTGTGCGACACGAAAATAGTGAAAATCTGTTTGAACTGCTGAGTCGAAGGATTTTGATTCATCAAAGTGATACTGCGGTCCCAACGCGAGTTGCTGGATCTCCTGCTTGCTGATCCCATCTTTTTCGCAGCGTTTCAAAAATTCGCCAAGCAGTTCATTTTCCCTGTATTCAATTCCACACTCCCTGGCTCGCTGCTGAAATGACTCCGAAGGGGTGATCACCATTTCACATCCAGCGAGATACAATTTTCGGAATCCGAGTCGATAAGCGATGTGAATTGCCTGAATCATCGAATCTTGCCAGTCGGTGATGCGTGGCAAGCTTGCATCAGGAAACCCGGAGAATCCAGTGTCCCGATTTCTGTCAAAAAAAACTGTAGAGGGAGACTCACAAACTTTGAACGTTGACTCAGGGACAAGATTCATGGATCGGCAACGATGTACGAACTTGATCACCGAAGGGTCCATATAAATGGATCGGTGAAAACGGGCCGTTGGATCGTAGCTTGTCCAGAATGTGGGCCGTAGCAGTTGGCTGCCCGCCAGGTTGATAGCAAATTTGGGTGACGGAGAATTCTGAATCGCATCAATCGGCAGCGAATTTAAAGAAGGACCACCGCCGATAATCCAGCAGGAGCTTGATGTTGGCCCTGCATACATATTTTGAATGTTGATCGGAACCTGAGTTCCATCTGTCCGCAAGCGAAAGAACATGCCTCATTCTCCAAATCATATCACCAGTGATGTATAACGAGCTCAGGAGAAAAAACTGAGTTCGTCATTTCATTCCGTGCATCAACGAACCTGATGGAATGCTTGCCCTCCCGATCAAGTGCATGCTTTCCGGATAGCTTCACAGCGATTTTCATCACTAAGAACTCAGGTCAAGAGTGCTCTCCCAGTGGTCCGCCTCACTTGTGAGTCGTGATTGTCCAGAGTCGCTCCACGATCCGAACGAATCAGTCGTTGCCCCGTTCGAATTCGATTTATCCGCCCCCTCCCCTGTTCCTTCACTCCCAGCGTTCGAAGTGCCGGTCTCCCCACTCATCGAGAATGTCCCTCCCAATGAGGATTCACCTCCTTGAGACGAGATTGACTGCTCACTTTTTGAAACTGAACTCGACATCGATGAAGCGCTCGCCCCGGATCCCCCTGGCTCTGCCGAACTTTCCTCACCCTGCCCACTTGAGACAGATGAATACTGAGTACTTTCATCGAGACTTTGGACACTTCCCGGTTCCGAAACGGACGAAGAGCTTCCCTCAGATTCCTCACCAATGCTTTGCTGAGAATTCCAACCACTTGAAGTGGCTTGAGAGGACTCCATCTCCGATGAAGCTGAAGGCGATTGCCCCGAAGACTCAGACACCGAGGACCCATCCACCAATGAAGCGGAATTCGTAGAGACGGAACTCGAACCACTTCCGAGAACGTCTCCGCTTTCTGATTCCGAGCCTGAAGATGCACGACTCCAACCGGACGACGTGAAGTCTGAACTCGCCACTTCGGAAGAGTCCAAAGCACTCGGATCGAGACTCTCTGAAACTAACGAAGATAGAAAAGAATCAGTCGGAGACGGGGTAACCGACGGTTGAGGCGGAGGAGGATCACCCACTGGAATTGATGGTGGCAATGTGACATCACCACCAGCTGAAGGCATTTGATCTGGCAGTTCCCATCGCTCATCATGTGGAGGTTCCGCCCAGAGTTCACGCGGATGTATCGGCCCCAGTTCCATTCGCATCCGTGGAGTACCGTCAAAATATATCCGCACAGTTTCTGCGTATGAATATGCCAAAAGCCCTCCAGCCTGGTCGAAGACTGCGTACCGACCTTCCCATGGTTTGGAGAGTTGAGCTACGTTTGTTGTTTCGATCAGGTAACGGCTTTGTGGTTGTGAATAGGTCCGAAAGAATTCTTTGGCGAAAGAGAACGAATCGTGTTGAGTTCGCATCCAGGGGAGCCAGATGCGGAGACGCCGCTCACCATGGACTGCCCGACTATTCGGTTCCACAAAGTTGCCACGCCAACGAAATGACCTTCGAGCAATTTCATCCGAGTGATCACGCTGATCATAGATGTAGTCGCCAGTCAGCAAGAGCCGATTGTAGAGGTGCTCGCGATCCCGAATCTCAGTCAGCGAGGTCAGATCAACCCCTTCACGGAAATGTGCGAGAGGTGTGTCGCGGCGGCGGAGAAAGAAAAACTTTCCCTGTTCATCGACACCCCATGATGCCGATTGTGCGCGAACAGCAAGTTCTTTCAACACGCTACGAACAGATTCTTCACCACGGAACTTCAGGCTCGTCACTGTCGCATCCTGCTCGGGATGTTCAACTTGCACGGGGTGATACGAGATGTGCGTTTGCGGGGCGACGTATTGCTGCATAAGCAATTTGACGAGTTCAACGGCATCAGCAATTGAGTCGTAAGTTTCCTGATCACGATCAGGGTCATGCTGAAAGAGATCAGTGTTGGCATAACGATGTGGCTTCTGTCCGTCCGCCTCCTCACCGAATCCTCCCGGAAAAACTTCATTAAGTTCGATAGACATGCCTTCGAGGCGAAATCGTGTCTGAGCAGGACTCTCCGCGACACGTTCTTCAACACGACCAAGATACCAGCGTTCGGAAGCCTTGTATTCAAAGCTGATCCAATCTCCGATATCGACCTGGTCGCGGTCATAGAATTCATTCGCAAGTATCAGTTCCGCTGCCCCGCATCCTCCTTGCCGATTCAGCTCGAACCAGCATTTCTTCAAGGCGTGCATTGAAAGGACCACTGGCGTTCCAGTAGGAGTCGGACCGTGATGGAGGATTCGGCGTTCGAATGTCATAATGAGTCTTCACGTTTCGCTAGAACATCTTTCGAATGGGTTTGCAGGATCTGCCTCGTGGTGAACAGCATTTTTTCTAGAGAAACGCGTTCTTCACGGGCACAAGGTAGAGCAAATTGCTCTAGCAAACGGTTTCGGGCAGGACCGGGGCGATATTTATTCCGGCAACAGGCCGGAATACAAATGCGGATCAGCGGCATGGATCATGGCTGAAAACGAATACAGGTGCTGATTCGAAAGATCGAATTCGAATTTCGTCGTCGTGCACGCCTTGAAGTATCGATGATCGGTTGAAGATTCATCCGCAAAGACAACAAGCGAGAAGGTTCCCGCTGTTGCATTGACCGAAAGCGTGTCTCGCAGCGTTTCCAGAACGGCAAGCATCTCGGGTTCCGTCACTTTAAGAGAACCTGAATGTTGTCCAATTTGCCCCTCGATTGCGATGTCTGCCCCTTGTCGGGAGTGTCCAGTCAACTGGTCACCATCTCGCAACGGGACTTTCATTTTTTCAAAATCCCAGGCATCACGAACTCGAAAGACCAGGATGGGACGCGGAAGATCAACCTTGGTTCCCCCTCTGACAATCGCTGGATGAAACATTAACATGATTAACTTGCCTTCGTGAATTGATTCGATTGAATTCGAGAAGAAACAATCCTGCGAGTGCAGATTGAAGCCTCGTGGTCTCGTATTAACCGATACTCAGCAATCGTTGTCTTCAACTTTGAATGCTCACCCCTGGCGAATACGCCGCCCAATCCCCTGAAGCTCCAGATTGCGTAACAATGATTCCGAATCAGCTGCTTCAGACACCTCGATGGTGATTCCGCCAAAGTGGTTATTCGTCAGAGTATTTTGACTAAGGTCACGTGTCTCAACTCGACTTTTTACCGGTCTTTGGAATTGACCATCACTGCGTGTCGGCTTTGTTAGCGAACCTTGCAAACTTGGGAGAGAAGAAAAAGCTGGTGGAGAACCAAGACCAGCGACTCGCGAAGGCCGGCTACCAATGGATTCACGCTCATCGATTCGCACTCGATTCGGGACGGAGTTTAAGGCCTCCAGGAACCCAAGTCCGAGAGCTTCAACAGCGGAACGATTGATAACATATTCACCCGAAGTCAAGTTCGCTGGTACGCGATCAATTCCAGAACGCCCAGAGACGAGCCCCCCGCTGGCCATTCTTCGAGGCGGCTGATTGGGCACTCTTCCACCTCCCGGAAAGGGAAGGGGAAGCGAGGCAGGCCCGACGGAAGGAACTGAAGGAATTGCCTGAATGGCACCTGCGGTTCTCTGTGCAGCTTGAGTCAATTGTTGCAGAGCCTGCATAGCAGAGCTCACGTTCAACGTGATGGGACGCTGAGATATCGATTGTAATTGTTGGCCGATTCTTGCGATGAGGTTGCTCACCTGCTGCAACGGTCCAATGCTCTGTGAGAGTCGGCTGAACGATGAGCTAAACTGTCGTGCGGAGTTGGTCGACTCTGTAATCCGGCTCTTCAGATCATCAAATCGATTCAAAACGGAGTCGAGTTCACGCTGAAGGTCCGAGCTGTCACCCAGAATACGTACCGTGAGAGACTCAGAAAAAGACATTGAACGACCTCACCAAAAAAGGGAAAAGAATAACTTCAATGACGCCTACAGCCGCGAAATTGTCGGCTCAGTTTGAAAGGCTTTTCCGGTAAAAGAGATGAGGTTTGTGTCATCGCCTTCCGACATGCTAAGTGATTCCCGATAAACTTTTTCGAAGACAACTTTCTCGCTGGCGACTCCGGCTGGATCTAGAATCGTGAACTCAAAGGTGAGTGTTTGTTGCTCCCCAACGGCTGAAGTGCTGCCGAGCCCAGCGTTCGGGTGGAAGGTCAGCGTCTCATACAGTTGCAACGGATCAGCGGCATTGATTGCAGCCCCCAAAAGTTGAGTCCACTTTGCTGTGAACGAAATGGAAACCGACTCGTCGTCTCCACTGCGAGTATGACCGTTTGCAATTGACCCACGGTCTTTCACTTCAATGGTGTTCTGTCGTTGCGTCCACGTGAGATCGCCTTCATCGAGAAGAACGGTCAGAGCTCCCGCGAGTCCATTATCTTTAATCACAAGTTCGCCGTCACGAAGATTTCGAGTAAGGTTTGAAACTGCCATGGTAAGTTCCTGTCTGTAAGTACCTGAGAAGTGATGTTAAGAGAAGCTGCTGAAAATCGTCGACTATTCACTGAGCCCGATGGCATGTGCGTGATAGGAGATCAGCAGATGCTGCATTGTGTTTACGCCCCCGACGGTCTCAGGACGCGAGAAATCACGCACAATCGGTTCCGAGAGCCGTATCTTGCCAACGTCAGTTTCCGATGACGTTGACGCGAGAATCGGTATCGATGCTGACTGAAAAGTGTTCCGTACCGAATCGGCAAGTTCGTTGATGGATCGCTTATTTCGCTCGCGAGAAAAGAGATGAACATCAACCAGAAGCTCGAATTGAACAGGAGCATCCGGCCGCCGGGGCTTCTCTTTGAATTGACCGATCCAAAATTCCATCCAACGCACTTTTTGGGAGACGTCGAGAGTCGCTCCGGAAAAGAGTGTCGGCACTCCTTCTGGCCCATTCACTGACCAATATTTTTGAAGCGACGCTGTAAGATCGGAAATGTTCATTCGGAAAATTCTCTCGACGTTAATAGGTAACGGTGCGTCTCTTATCGGGAGAGGCGAAACATGCTGCCGATCCGCCCCAAGACTCCTGCCAGCGATTCACGCAGCATCGAAAATGGAGCCATACGGGATGTCCCATATTCCAGATAAGTGATGTACGGGACGTTGTTCGTGGCATTTACAAGGCTTGTCGTTCTGTCGCTGGTGAAAGTCGCAGTCCCTTCACCAGATGAGCTCCCCACACCAGAGCTATCAGCCACTTCCGTAGACCTCCCTGAAACTTGTTCCGCTGCAGTTGCCCACCCGGAGCGACTGCGGCCGGTTTCGACCGGATTGCGTTGAGCTGTATTCGCCAACACATCTGTAGCAATCTGCTGGACCATCTCTTGCCTGGCCTGAAGGATCGTTGACTCATTCAAGTCGCGAAGCTTCTGGCTGACGGTGTCTGAAATTTCAATTCGCATTGGCATGAGTCGAGATCAATTTGAGTGGTGATAGGTCGTGAGAAATGAACCGAGATTTGCTCTCTCAAACCTTGAGAAATGCAACGATTCAAAAAGTTCGGGACTGGTTCAAGTTCAGAGTGACGCAGCAGGTCTTGCGAAAGAAATTCAGAAGCCATCGGCGAAACATTCGAGGGCAACCGTTCCCGGAAGATGGGATTGAGAAATGAAATCGACTTTGTAGGTCGATTCATTGAAGATCACGCGAGCGGTGTTCAAGTTCACGCTCAATGGAAAATCATCGACAGCTACGACCAAGATCATTTTTTTCGTCGGAGTAATAGCTGCAGTGGCAGGTGAATGCTGAGATTGAACTTCGCCTGCGAGGACCGTCAGCGCAGAAGTGACGACAGACTCTTCCATTTGGCCAGCCTCAGGATCGTAGTAGGACTGCACTTCTTCCAGAGTCGCTGCGACTCCCCAGTCTTTGAAAATTTGCAGCGTGTCCGACTTGAGGATGTCTAACATGGAATACTCGTCAGTTCATGAAAATGGAGAAAGAAAAACTCAGAACACCAGAAAGAATGAGCATGGCTGAGCAGAGCTATGAGATCACTTTTCCAACAGCGACACTAAAAATGGCACCGAGAACAAAAGTCAGAACAGCAAGCACGGGAGTCAGGTTATGCTTCCAGACTTCGATCTTTCGCAGACGTGTTTCATGATCTCCGAGAACATCATTCATCGATGTCACAGAAACCCGCAAACTTTCAAGACTGATCTGAATTTGGCAAAGCGATTCAAGAATGCGGTCAAGGCTTTCGTCATGCATTATTAGCAACTCATACATAGGTGGAGTGACTCGAACTTTTTGCTTGCTCGTCATACCCGCAAAACGGAATCACGACTTCATAAACTGACTGCGGAGCTCAGTGATTTCACTGGAGAAACGCGTTTCAAACGGGCACATGAACACACGGGGAGAAAACTGCCCTAGTCGGTGAGCACCGCCTGCGAAGTGGACCAGGCGGGCATCGAGTTCAGAAGATTCTGATAATGTGCTCGAGCAGTGAGCAAAGCATTGAGATTCGCTGCTCGGTCTGTCGATTGTCCCGCTTTCCCGGGGACAGAATATTTCAGTGCAGAGAGTTTGCCTTCCCGAACAAGGTTGGTGATATCGAGATCGATCTGCTTCAGGATTCCTTGAATTTGTTGCGAGGTCAATTCGCTTCCTGAAACGGAATCAAGGTTGGTTAAGTCGGTCATAGCTTATCCAGATGTCACTTCGTTGTTCGATTCTTCGTAGAGTCGAATCGAATTAAACGCGAGTAAAGAAATTTGATGAGAGTAGCCAAGTTTGTGAAACTGACTCGGTTCGATCCCGAATCGCTCACAAGTTCGCAGCACCCAGAATTCAATAGTCCGAGGCTGTTGCCAGTTCTTGTTCAACTCGAACTGTTGACCGGCAGCGAAGAAAAATTTGCTTGTGCCTCCCGCAGATGACCATCCAGCATGTTGCTGATTCGACAAATTTCATCACAGAATGCGAGGAGGTCACCTGGAGTAAACCCCGCTTGTTCGAGTTCCTGGAAAACAGCATCTGCAAAGTCCCCCCAACTGAGTCCGTTCGTTCCATCCACTTCTGGGGGAACGGTTTCAAAGCAGACACTACTGTCGTTGCGAAGAGCTTCAACGACAGCAAGGACGGCGACCCGTTGATGATAGAGCTCCGAATCGGAGAGGAATTCAGCAGAGTTCAAATCAGTAAAAGTAACGACTTGCCCTGCGTGATCTCGTATCGGCTTCCCAGTCGAATCGCGAGAAATTTTGACTGGCGGAGTTGGAGGAGTAATCCCTTTGTCTCGAAGTTTTTTCTGAAACCCGAGCGGGAGCGGGCTGAGTTGAAACGTCCAGTCTCTTCCATCTGGGCGTTTCAATGAAAACGGTTGAAGAAATTTAAGTTCGAGGTCTTGTCCAAGGAGTTTCATCTGCATCGTCTCGATATGTAATCACATGCTTGCAATGTATCCGCTCTTAAATCACCTGGAACCGAATCACGTAAACTGAGAACATTTCTCAGTGCATCGGTTTCCAAGTCGGTGATTAACCAAGACGAGCAGGTTGCGCAATCTTCTCAGCGAGAGAGATTTTCCGGGGCTTTTGTGCCCGTGAAGAATGCATTTCTCTAGCAATAATGCTGCTCGCCACGAGGCAGATCCTGCAAACCAATTCGAAAGATGCTCTAGCGAGGCTGTTTTTTAAGCAGAGACCAGAGCGGTCGCAAAACAAAAGCAAGAACGAGCAGTAAGACGAGCGTAAGTGAGATCGGTCTTGAGAAGAACGGGACAATGCTGCCCTCACTCGCGATGAGCCCGGCGCGAAGTTTTTCTTCAACGAGTGGACCAAGAATCAAGCCAAGAATCATCGGGACAACAGGGACTTTGCAGGCCTCTAAAAAAAACCCGATGACCCCAAACGCGAGCATCACATAGACATCAAACATGCTGTTGTTGATGGCATAAGCACCAACAGTCGAAAAGACGAGTACACCCGCCAGGACGATTCTTTTCGGTAGTTTTTGAATCAGTCCAAAAGCTCGAATTCCAGCCCATCCGCAGGGAATCAGCATGAATTGAGTGACAATCGCGATGGTAAAAATCGCGTTGACTTGATCGCTTCCATTCTCGAAAAGGAAGGGGCCAGGCTTGATTCCGTGAACCATCAGCACGCCGAGAACAATGGCTGTCACGGCATCGCCGGGGACTCCGAAGACAAGTGCGGGAATCCACGCCCCAGCGACTGCAGCGTTATTAGAACTCGTTGGGGCGACAACACCTTCAGTCGTCCCCTTACCGAAATCGTCTGGATTCTTTGATGATGATTTGGCAATTCCATACGCACCCCAGGCAGCGACGTCGGCTCCAGCTCCGGGTAAAGCGCCGATCAACGTGCCGACGAGAGCGGATCGAAAGACGTTCCATTTCTGTCTCCAAACTTCCGGGAAGACAGAGAAAAATGTTGAGGCATCAGACTGAGCAGTCGGCTTACTCAGAGAGTTTTGCTGTCCCACATTTCTAAGAACTTCAGCAACACCAAAAAGTCCAATCATCACTGGAATGAAATGAAGGCCGCCAAGTGCTTCGACATGACCAAATGTGTAACGCTGAGCATTGCTGACGACATCCTGACCGACAGCCGAGATAAAGACCCCGAGCGTGGCAGCCAGAAGCGCTTTGGAAGTTTTCCCCATGGTGACCATGGCACTCATTGAAAGCCCAAAAACTCCCAACCAAAAATATTCATAATCCCCAAACATCAGTGCAAATCTGGCGAGTTGCGGTGCGATGAGTATGAGAGTCACAACTCCAATCACTCCACCGATTGAGCTGCAGATCAGGTCGAGGCTCAGTGCGTAGTTCCCCTTTCCTTTTCTTGCCAGTTGAAAACCATCGAGTGTCGCTGCTGCACTGGCGGGAGTCCCCGGAATACGGAGCCAGGTCGCCGGAATATCACCGGCGAAGATCGCAGTAAAACTGACCCCGATAATCATTGCCAGTCCAGCATTTGCGGACATGTGAAAGCTGATCGGAACAATTAACGCAACCGCCATCGTGGCGGTTAATCCCGGAGTTGCCCCAACAAAAATCCCCAGCAACATCGCGAGAAACCAGGGAACCAATACCGATGGCTGACAAAGTTCAACAAACACAAACGTAGACCTGGTTACTGATCAAAAGAGACTCCCCGCGGGCAGCGAGACCTGAAAGACCAATTGAAACAACACGTATACAAAGAGAACGATCGCGCCTGCCGAAATGATCGTTTCGCCCCAACGACTCCCGAACAGCTTCAGAAGAACAAGTAGAAAAAGTGTTGTGGATACGATGAATCCGACATAACTAAGACTGATCACATAGAAAACAAAAGCGCATAAAGTCATTGCGATTCGCTTCTGTGAAGTTCCCTCCGTCTCGGCATGAGCCTCTGTTTTATTTGAAAACTGTTGAAGTAAATTCTCTTTGAAAACAGCTGTGAAAATTTGTGCGATCCCACCCAGCAACAAGATAATTCCCGTCGCGACAGGAATCGCTTTGGGGCCGGGATCATGGTTCCCGAAATCGAACGTTTCTATCTGTGTAGAAAAGTACAAAATCGCTCCGCTCAGGACGATAAGAAATAGTCCAAATGAGGCAGAGCCAAAAGGAGTCGACACGGATTGCTGGTTTTCAGTTTGGTCTGAACTCATTGTTTCGCATACCCGGCGAGTTCAATGACAGGCGTCCATAGCGTTTCCTGCTCATCAAGAAACTTCGTGAACTCATCGGGTCCGCGGACCACAATGGCAAATCCATTTTTGTTCATGAACTCCTTGAATTCGTCTGAGTCTGCAATCGTTTCACATTCGCTGAGGAGTTTCTGGACAATTTCTGGAGGAGTTTCTTTAGGAACAGCAAGCCCACGCCAACCAACAGCAGACCAGTCGTATCCTTCTTCTTTTAAAGTCGGGATGTCGGGAAAGTCTGGGTGGCGTTGTTCGTCCATAACTGTGAGCAGTCGCAGTTCACCAGCTTGGATTTGAGGCATTGCTTCAGGGACGCTGACAACAACGGCATCAATGTGCCCTCCCATCAACTGAACCAGTGCTGGTGCTGATCCTTTCGACGGCACCCAAGTCACTAAATCATGCTCAATCCCAGCTGCATTGAGCATTCCGACTCTAGCCAAATCCCAGATTCCTCCGCTCGCTGTCCCTGACATTTTCAGTTTCTCGTCAGAGGATTTCACGTCGGCGAGAAACTCTTTGATGTTATTCCAGGGAGCATCTTTGCGAACGACGACAGCTGCGGAATCGGCATTGATTTGCATCAAGCATTGATAGTCGCGGTATGTTAAATCGCTGATGCCCATCTGCTTCATCATGCTGAGTTCAACTGTCAGCATCCCGAGGGTATACCCGTCTGCTTTTGCACGCGAGACCGTAGAATGCCCAATCGCTCCGCTGCCACCAGTGCGGTTCATGACGACAAATGGATTATCAAACTTCGATTGCAATTGCTCTGCCCAGAACCTGGCACAACGATCTGTCCCCCCTCCAGCCGACCAAGGGCAAATCACAGTCGCTGTTTTATTGGGATAATCGTCAATGAGTGCCTGTGGATCTTTTGGGCAACCTGAGCAGAGAAGAACTGCTGGGAGGGTCGCGCACAGAACGACCCATCGATAATGAGATAGAATAGACAATCGACACCCTCTTGGCGGAACGCAACGAGAATTCATAAATCTTTGAGAATGCATCTTCTCAAGATGATGAAATTGTGCAAGAGACTGAAATGCGAAACTCAGAGTCAGCAAGCTCAAACTAACTCCAGTCCTCGAATTCCGGCTGCTGTGCTACTCCCGAAAGTATCAATTTCTATCCCCATTTGCTGAGCAAACGTGACGAACATGTTCGCCATCGGCGTATTGTCTTTGGCATCGTGAGCGGCATAAGCACCATGTTTGAATCCACCACCAGCAATCAGAATTGGAAGATTCCGTGCACTGTGGCTACTGGCATTTCCGAGATTGGAACCGAACATGACTGTCGTATGATCGAGGAGCGATTTTCCTTTTTCAGTGACGTTTCGGAGATTCGATAAAAAGCGATTAAAAGCCTCGAATTCAGCTTTCTCGATGATTTTCAGTTCATCAATTTTCGCAGGATCTTTACCGTGGTGCGAAAGATTGTGCCAATCGTTCTGGACTCCCGGAATTTTGGGAACAGCATTCATGCCGCTGATTTGGAAAGTGATCGTTCTTGTCGAATCCGACTGAAGAGCCAGAACAATCATGTCGTACATTAAATTCTGCCGGGCGATGGCATCGGTTTTCTCGGCGATATCTTTGGGGGGCTTTGCGTCAGTTTTAGGTTTTGGTTTGGTCGCCCAGTTCGAAGATTGTTTGAATCGGAACTCGAGGTCACGAATCGCAGAGAAATATTCGTCGAGTTTTTCCTGATCGCGCTTCCCAAGTTTTTGATTGAGTTTTTTCGCTTCGCCCTGAACAGTGTCGAGAATGCTCAGCCCCCGCTGCAGCCCGCGAACCTCATCAGCGATTTGATTTTTGGTGCCATCAATAAAAAGAGCTTTGAAAATTTCCGAGGGGCGGGTCTCGCCAGGAATTTCAACGCCGTTTGCATTCCACGACATTGATCGTCCACTTGTCGAAAGCGCCAAATAGGGAAAACGGGTATGAATCCCAACCTGCTCAGCGATGAGTTGATCAATCGAAATTGTGTTTTTGAAACCTGCCAATCCGGGACGTTGCGCAGATGTCAGCCAAGTCAATTCAGAGGCATGCCCATTGTTGCCCTGCTGCTCTGGATGTGAGAGCCCTGACAGAATCGTCAATTGATCTCGATGCTCTTTCAGGGTTTTCAGATACGGGGTCAGTTCGTAGTCAGAACCTACTTTCTCCGGAAAAAGAGCGGGAGTATGCAAGCCGAGAGTTGTGCATGTTGCCAGAAATCGGTGTGGAGATTCATCCGCTTTTGTTCCGTCTGCGAGGAGTCTGCTTCCAAAACAGGGGAGCATGGCATCAAGAAACGGCAACGAAAGAGCAACTGCTCCGGTTCCTCGTAACAGATGGCGTCGGTTGAGCGGCTTCGTGGAGGAGAAATAAATTCTTTTCATGATGCTCTCTTTAGGTGAAGCGATGACTCGACTTTATTTGCTTTTGAAAATTTCACTTTGAATCACATCGTGGATGAGATCTCGAATTCCGTGCTGCTCTTTGATTGCCGTTTCCACGATCATTGAGATCTCGTCACGGTCTGAAAACCCGAGCTCTCGACCAGTCGCAAAGACGAGCAATTTCTGAACGAAGGATTGCGTCAGAAGGTACTCTTCTTCGGCGAGATGATCTTTAAATTCCTGAAAGCCAACGAACTTACGCCCATCACTGAATTCTCCACTGGCATCAACTTTGAGACCGACTCGATATCGTGTCTTTCGTCCGTGAACGATGAGATTCACTTTCTCACCATTTCCGATACTGCGAAAGTTGTCTCGCCAGCCACCAATCGGGTTGAAACTCTCCAAAGCAAAACCGGGTGGGTCAATCATTTCGTGACAAGCTCGGCAACTCTCCGAACTGCGATGCCTGGCGAGAATTTCACGCAGCGTGGACGCTCCACGAATGTCTGGCTCGACTCCTGATATCCCGGGAGGTGGCGGGGGAGCGTGCTTGCCCATGATTCTCTCAAGCACCCAGACTCCGCGAACAACGGGTGATGTATTTGTTCCATTTGCGGAGACCTTATGGATAGACGCCTGAGAGAGGAAACCACCCCGAACGTGCCCAGGTGGGAGTTTAACTTTACGAATTTCCGGGCCATGCACTCCATCAATTTGGTAGTGATCTGCCAGACGATTATTCAGCATGGCAAAATCGGACTTCACGATGGTTTCGACAGGCAGATTATTTTTTATTTGCTCAGCGAAATAAGCACGGGTTTCTTTGATCATGGAATCGAGCAAAAATGCATCGTACTCCGGAAAGAGATTCCGATCGGGTGTCGTAAATTCAATCTCACGAAGGTTCAGCCAGGCGTCAGTGAAATCGTCGATGAATCTTTCAGAGTGCCTTCCTTGCAGGAGTCGATCAGTCTGTTCCTTCAGAACGACTGGGCTGGTCAGTTGCTTTTGACTCGCACACGACCGTAACGCTTCATCAGGAAATGAACGAGTGAGGAAGTAAGAAAGGCGGTTGGCAAGAGCGTAATCGTCCAGCTTTCCAGAGGGTTCGTTGAAGTACAGGAAACTGGGAGAGCAGAATATCGCAGTGGTCGCAGTGCGGAGAGCTTGTTCGAATGACTCACCACTTTTCATTTCAGCTAGAAACAGCGCGACGTACGGTTCGACCTGATCCGCTGTAACAGGACGGCGGAAAGCGTGCTCTGCAACCCGAAGAAGAGCCACACGCGCATCTTCACTTGGGTTTGAAGAGTTGACTTCAAACTTCGGTTTGTACCACGACTTCTTTCTATCATTCGGATTACGAGGTTCGACTTCTTTGCGATCAAGGCCAGTGAAAAGTAGTTTGTGCCCCCGACTCGGAAACTCGTTAATGAGTGGGCCTTCAAACTCAACAGACTGAATCGCCAGCCCTGGGCCAGTGTAGTTTTCAACCCCTTTGTTTTTGATCTCGTATTTTTCGTCGTAGATTCCGTAAGGTCGGATGTCGAGCATGTATCGATTCTCAATCCATGCGGTGAGCTCGATTGTTGTCGGCTTTCCGGGTGGCATCGAGAAATAACCGAACGTGGGTCGTTCCACTCCACGTACAAAAGTTGTCGCTCCGACAGAAAAAGTTACTGGCTCATCCGACTGATATGCGTAACCTGTGACACGGATGCGGTACAATCCTGAACTGCGTGTCCCCGCCGATCGGAGCATCCCTGTCGGATAACTGAAATCCTGAAAGAAGACAACAGCGCCATCTTTAGCCTTGAGCCATTTGTCTCCAATGAAACGGTCCCCTTCCGATGTTTCTGCATATCCTGTTTTGATAAAGGTCGGCTCAGGCGGCGTAACCGCGCTTGCAATGGATGCATCCAGAACTCTCTCCATCACCTTGAGGTATTGCCTCAGTTGCACCATCGACATGTTGAGGGCATTCCCAACATTGTCGAATTCGTGAGAGCGACCATCTGGAGGGAGCATAGCTGCGAGACGAATGTTCGTCCCGAAGAGATCATTGATCGTGTTCTCATACTCTCGCCCGTTTAGACGCCGAAGGACGGTCCCTTTTTTCTGGCGATGTGCTGACTCAAGTTCGGTCGACGTCGCTTTGAGAAACGCTTGACGCACAGTCGCTGGGACTGCTTCGGCAACTTTGGGTGGCATTTCTCCAGCATCAACGCGGTCATGAATTCGCACCCAAATTGCCATCGTCTGGGGATCTAACAAATTCTTTCCGAGGGCAGATAAATCGAGTCCCCCTTCTTTAGTCGTCGAGTCGTGACAATCAACACAATGTGAACTGAAGAATTCTTGAGTTCCCGCTGGTGCTAGCTCACCTGCGTCCGTTGACGATGTCACGACGAGCAGGAACACAAGAAAATTCGACAACAGTTCAAAGGAGAGACGGTTCATCATAGAGGTGCTTGCCTGAACTCAGAGGGACTGGGAACCTTCTGGACTTATCGCGAACGGCACAACGGAATTGAGCAGCCAATTGGAGCATTTCCAATGCTTCTCTTGTCCGCGAAGTACGTTTTCACAAGTCCATACGCTGATGCCACGAGACAGTACTGATAAGACGAATTTTAGACTTGCTCTATCAAATCAGACTCCTGCTGAGTTCAGTCAATCTTTGAGTAACTCTTTCATTGCATCCATGAGGACTTTTTCAACACCGGGGGCGACACGAGACGCTCTCGCACTCGCTTCATAGCCTCCTTGAGTATAGGCAATTTCGGTCCCGATATATCCTGGGGCGTACTCACCATAGGCAGCCATGGCGACGAATTCATCAGGCACCATCTTTTGCGAGGCGAGCTGATACTCAACGAAGAGTTCTCCCGGCATGTGCAAAACGTTGATATCACCAATTTTCAGACAGCTGATTTGAATCGGATCTTTCTCTTGGCACCGTTTGAGCCAGATCAGATGTTTTGCGGCGGCGTAACGTTCTGCTGGTTTCGCCTCTGAATTTTTGTAAGCCTTAACCAAATCCTCTTCATTAAGATGTCCGGCGACTGGCAACAACACGTTCGTTGTTTTCCAATGAATGTCGTCAGCACTGACTGGTTGCTTCGTCGTAGACTCCCACGCTTTCTTCATTCCCGCAGCGACACGATCGGCAAGAACCTGACGGTTTTCCTTTGAACCATCGTTCCATTTTCCTGCTCCGATATTTCCGCCAGCACCGTTAAAATGAATATGTGGGATGTCCAAACTCTTCTCGCGTGAATTTCTAGCCATGCCCGGGAAGTCAGGATTGGCCAACCCTGTTCGATAGTAGCTTTGCGGATGGGTCGCGTAATAAGTGAGAACAGCGACTGGTGTCTCTCCATTCCAGAAGCTAATCGATTTCAAAACGGGATCGATGGTTCCCGCTGGGAAGGCCCGAATCTTGGGATCACGTGTGGCAGTGAATCGCGTGTACTTCACTTTCCCATCTTCACCAAGAATCCGACGGTTGGAAGCAACCTTTTCAACGACTCCAGCACCTTGACCAATATGAGTGATTGAAACCGCTTTCTCGATCGCTTCCTGAACTGCCTTGGAAGCTGCGACCACAACACTTCGCGCGTGCCGTGCGTCAAAGCCAGCATTTTCGAGTCCCTCATCTGCGAGTAATTCGTCAGCAGAGAAATCGCAACGAGGAGCATCGTGCTGGTGGAGCGAATGAACCACAACACGCGAAACGTCTGTTTTCGCAGCTTTGGCTAAAGATTCTCTAAAGACAGTTTGCCCGCCGTTGGAAATTCCAATCCAGTCGAGGGCGCAGAGAACGATCGGCTTCTGGTCACTGAGAATGACGACTCCGCGACAACTCAAGGGTAACTGCACCCCGATTGTAGAATCGTAAGCTAACGGGCTGCCAACCGGTGTCGAAGCATCGACGTTGAAGCTTGCAACGCGAACGGAATCCTCAGCCTGAACCTGTGAGCACGTAATCACGAAAAGTGAGAAAGCACAGAGTGCCTTTGGTACCAACTTGCCTACCATGAACAACCTTCCCAGAGTCTTAAACTTGTTTATAAAATCCACATTCAATGTCGATTCAGTTTAAACAAGAGTTGGTCGGGAATGTAGGCAAGAACTGTTTAAGCGGGGAATGGTCGGCTGCGAGACGCTTCGAGTCTTCCGGTCAATGATCGAATTTCAGAGTGTCGATGGGGACTGTGGTTCTTGAAAGAGTTCGTCCTCAAGCATGTGGCAAGCAGCTTTCAACAATTCTCGACGCAGGTGTAAAGACCTCGACGAGTCCGCTTGCGATGCGAGTTTATCGACGCAATTCAGCCGTCGATCTAAAGTAAAGTCTTCCTGTTTTGTATTCGACACTTCAGCTCCTCCATGAGTTATCGAAGTATCGATATCGACTCAGAGGAATGTCTGCGATGCCGAGACCGGGCGGAATCAGCACTCACAATGACGAATCAGACGTGGGAGGCGGAAGACTCGTTGTAACCGTTAAAGTTTTACATGCAGCCTGATTTGTCTGAGGCAGTGCTCGTTGTTTGAGAGCGAAAAGAAGTCGAGTTTCTTTATCTGTCTTGTTCGATAGAAAAATTGTGTCGCGCTGATGATTCAGCAGAATCCCCCCATCTCACCGACAACAATCATCAACCGATCATCGTGTTCAGTCGCAAAATGATCATGCCACGGATTTTGATATTCAGGATCAATTCAAGAGCATCTTTCATTTTGGTGCATTGGTGCATTGCTGTTCAGTGTGGATTAAGCCCCCGGTGAGTCACACCGGGGGAGGTAGACGACCACTCAGGATGCAGCGACATACCTGCAGACAAACGTGAACTTACTCTTGCCAAGATCAATCCTTCTTGGAAACTGCTCGCTGTTGAACACTTGATTGCAAGAGTTCCTTAAGGTTCAACTTAACATAAGGTCGTTCGGCAGCAGGATGCTTATGGTTAGCATTGGCCACATAGAGAATTCCATCTTCGGGGACGAAGAGTGCGTTATGCAAATTCGACTTCATAGCAACCGGCCGACTCATCAGCCAGATGGCAGTTTCCGCATCGATTTTGCCATGTTTTTCTAACACACGTTCCCGAAGTTTTTCGAGTCGGCTGCCGGCGGAAAGAACAACGGAATCCTTGATCCCTTCGCCCAGGCGTTCATGCCCTTGCCCCGGTTGAATGAACTCGATCGCTTCAGGAGTCGCAGCGACACCGACCGCTTCGTTCGTTTTTCCGTCTGCAAAGACATAATAGTATTCACATGTTCTGGGACTTGTTTCCCAGAGTGTCATGACCTCCTGAAGTGTTGAACACTCTTCGAGTGCGCGACGCATCAGGGTTGCCATTGGCACGCCATCCCATTGTCCTTCTCCTCGGCCACCCATTTCACCAAGCGAGATCGACTTCGTATTCATGCCTGTGACGCTGCCGATGAATCCCGCATATCCGACATTCGCAAACGGAATTTTTCCATCGACTGAAACGATGAAGGTTGTCGCGGCATCCTGAAGACCAATTGTGGTCATATAATCGAGAACACGTCCGTGATACAGCTTCCCATCGGTTGTCGCGCTTCCAAAGACAGCAAATCCGGAACAGTGAAACAATTCTGGAAAGACGTTGATCGTTTGAGCGAGGTGCTCGTCGATTTCCAAAGCGGTTGCAAGGGCCTTCGTTTCCTGTTTGTGGCGTTCGGGAATATGAGGAGCCAAACGCTTGTAAGCATCGTTGAGGTCGTGGTGAAACCAGGTTCCGGTACGAATCGTATTGAAAGTCCCGAACGTATAAAGAACAGAATCAATTGTCTTCAAAGCCTCTTCTTTCAGAAGTTGACCATGTGCGAGGCCAACTTGTTCTGGAGTTCCGGAGAGAATGCAGACTCTCTGCCCTTCAACCCAGCGAAGTTCCCCATTCTCAACTTTACGCGAATTGTGCGGTGGCTTGATGAGGCGAGTTTCTGGAGCAAGAATTTCAGTTGCACGCCGGACTCCACGGACAAGCTGCCTTTCGATCTCGTCGCGAGGAAGTTCTGTGATTTTGAAATCATCGGGAACTGACCACGCCAACGAGTCATTTTCCAACTCGTGAGTCAGCTTCACATTGATCTCGATCTCCTGACTGTTGAGCTTGCAGTGCTTGCCTTCATCCGAAAAACCAGCTGTGATTTTGTCACCAAGTCTCCACTGATTCGTCTCTGCATCAAGTTCGGGCTTCAGTAGAAAACCGATCAGAGATGCAAAAGCTTCCGGTTTGGCATTGAGAACAAGAGTGACATACTTCGAGGCGGTTGAATCAGTTGAAACAAGGCGTCCAGAAATCCCTTTAGCGGCTAGATGATCTTCCTGAGGAGACTCTCCGGAACCGACAAAAGCAACTTTGTGATGCGGAAGAGCAAAAGTAGTTTGGTTTTGAACTCGTTGAAGCACAAAAGAATAGTCTTTGTGAGTCCCTGCGAATTCATAGTCGCCGTTGGCCAACTTACGAAGACGAAGAACAATCTTCTGCTTATCACCATCAATTGGAAGGTCTGCGTCGACAGACAACTCAAACGCATCCACTCCACCAGAGAGGAGAGTCGCTAGGGGAGTCAACTCTCGTTGCAGGCGTTGAGCAGGCTGCTCCGCTGCGAGTGCCGAAAAACTTCCGCACAGCAGGAAGGTGAAAGTCAAAAGAGCGTGAAATCGTGTCATTTTCAAAACCTGTTGAAATCTGCCGAATCAATAAGATATCCGGAATGTCTTCGAGCATTTATAATACTTGCTGATCCTGTGAAGGCCACTTTCATGCCCTTATAGACTGCCGTCCTAAAGGCAGAACGTAAAGACCAATTTTTGATTGACTGTAGAACCGAGCCAATCCCCCCCCATGAAGCCGCAACTGAACGGAGACCATTCAGGGTTACTTCTCATGACTAGAGCATCTTTCGACTTGATTTGCAGGATCTGCCTCGTGGCGAACAGCATTTTTACTAGAGAAATGCGTTCTTCACGGGCACACGGTAGAGCAAACTGCTCAAGAAAAATTGCCTCGCCCTCTCAATCCCGAAAAAAACTTCATCGCCTCATTCGCCGGTCTGGTTCTTATACTACCGTAGCGAACAATAAGTTTCATGAGTTTCAGAAAAAACTGCGGCTCTGCTTATCGCGAATCAGAAGCTGCTGCTGACTTCAGAAATTCTTCCATCACGATTGTTGCGTAAGCCCCAGTCGGGAGTTCGAATTGAAACTGCAATCCTCCGTCAACCTCTTCGACATTCAGTTCATCGAGCCAGAGGAGGCAAGGACGGCGAGCCCCCGGTGTCAGCTTTTTAAACTTGCCGAAGACTTCCGGCGACAACTCAAATTGACCGAGTATTCCGAATTCCCAATCGTACACGTCTCCTGCCGGTTCTTTCATTTTCGGACCAAAGAGCGGTCCAGTGGTGACGACTTCTCTCGTCTCGAATCGATGTTGATCCGTTCGTGGATCATCTGAAACGAATGGACCTCCCGAAGCAACGACTTGCAAAACATCCCCATGTTGCACTTTGTGCGACAGGCCAAGCCTGATTCGTTCAGACAAAAGCTTGTTGAACAACGCCGATTGAACA
Source organism: Thalassoglobus polymorphus (assembly GCF_007744255.1). GTDB lineage: Bacteria > Planctomycetota > Planctomycetia > Planctomycetales > Planctomycetaceae > Thalassoglobus > Thalassoglobus polymorphus. Next base: position 3,729,578 of record NZ_CP036267.1, read on the forward strand.
GCAGAAAGAGCAAGCCGGGTGAGAAACTTCCTGCGTTGGTAAGGGATTTTATGGGGATCGAGTTCTCCACTGAGAAGCTTCTGACCAGTTTGCAATGTTTCTCCATCAATTCCAAATCGTTGTGTCCCGAAGTAGTTTGGAAGTCCACGACTCAGGATCACTTGGCGAATCGACTCGGCATCCGTCTTTGCTTCCGGGGTAACGTCTCGAACAATTAACGTAAAACGATTTCCACGCAGGTGCCCTGTTTTCAGCTTGTTCGTGTGTCGATTTGAATCGAGGACACGAATCTGATCAGAGTCAACCTTTGAGAGATTCACTTCTGAACTGCCAGGGACTGAGACCCATTGCCGAGTAATGGCGCGACGATCTTTCATGCCTGCGACGCCGACGTCATTCCGGTGAATCTGAAGCGTTTTGGCAAGATGCTGAAGCAGAAACTCAGCAGAAATGTCTTCCTTTTCGATCCACAAGTAAAGGTGTTCACCCTCACCAGATGGTGTGTAGATCGGAATTTCTTCAACTCGAAAGTCTGCAGGCTCGCTCTTGAGAGTTCCGCCTATTTGGGTGTTTCGATCGGTGAAATACTCGTGTGGAGTTTCCAAAAGTTCTGTCAGTTCGGGCATGTTTTATATGTTTTCATTTCAAGCATTCTCGCTTCAATCAACGATGGCTCTATGATGCTTCCTATTATACTGTGACCGATGCGACAGAATGAAACCGAATGAAACTGCCGCCGAAACAACTTGTGAGACAGAATCCCCAGTGGGCCTAATGAAATGGGCGTAACGAAGCTGTGCCACTCGATTGCCTGCATGAGGTCTTCGTTTTTGAGAGTCTAAGAATTTGGTCGTAGCAAGAATAGGAGGAAAGAAAGAGAACAGAGAATTCTGTTTCTCGATGATTTGTAGAGAAAAAGTGAATGAAGTGTAGCGAAATTTCAACGAATAGCTGTCTGCTGATCTGCGAATCAGGTGTTGCATCCTGATTTCGGTTTCATCAAAATCTGCTCAATAATTGAGAATTCCATGATCCTCCATACGACGACACTCGTTGCCCAAGTACCGTTTTGAAAAGATGCACGCCTCTGGCTCGTGGCGAACAATCCATGGAGTCATGCAAGCAACGTGCACGACAAGCACTACGAATGCTTTAGGATCGAGGCATTTCACTCATCAACAACTCTTTGATCAATCACGGTGAACTCCCAATGACTGAGCCGCCTCCAATTCCAGGCCAGGAAATCGATGAAGGCCAAGGGCGGATTTTCCCCTGTGAAGAATGTGGCGCGGACCTGAAGTTTCACATTGGAGATCAAAAACTCAAATGTCCGTATTGTGGAGCAGTGAAGGAAATTGAACTCAAGGATGATGCTGAAATCCGTGAGCAAAACTTCAATGAAATGCTCGAAGTTCTTCGAAATCGCAAAGAAAGCCAGGAAGAATCACCTGCAGAGCACAACGAAGTTCGTTGTGAATCTTGTGGATCGAATGTTTTATTCCAAGGAACACTAACATCAACCGAGTGCCCTTATTGCGGCTCTCCGTTACAGCGAGAAAAAATTCATCGAGGCGGTTTTCGAATCCCGGTGGATGCGGTCCTTCCATTCAAAGTCGACTCCAGAAAAGTCGAAGTCAAGATTGTAGAATGGGTCAAATCCCGATGGTTTGCGCCGAATGATTTTAAGAAGCGTGGAGCGAAAGGCCGGGTGAACGGAGCCTATCTTCCTTTTTGGACTTTTGACACCCTGACATTTACAGCTTACACCGGCGAACGTGGAGAAAACTACACAGAGACAGTCGGGTCCGGCGACAAGAAACGAACAGTCACCAAAACTCGCTGGTACTCCGCAGCTGGGAAATTTCAACGTTTTTTTGATGACGTGCTGATCAACGGATCTCGATCAATGGTCGACACACACATCGATGACCTAAGCCCGTGGCCGCTTCATGACTGTTTGCCATTCACACCAGAAGTGTTGGCGGGGCACTTTGCGAGGACCTACGACATCGAACTTGCAGAGGCATTCCCGATTGCGAAAAAAATCATCGACAGTGCGATTTATGCTGATTGCAAAAATCGAATCGGGGGTGATAAACAACGTGTTCACTCTGTGAAAAGCCGATACGATGCGATCACATTCAAACATGTGCTGCTGCCGGTTTACACAATGGTCTATCGGTACAAAGAGAAGACCTACGGTGTCATGGTGAACGCCGCGACCGGAGCGGTTCACGGTTCGCGACCATACAGCTGGGTGAAGATTACACTCACCCTGCTTTCAGTCATCGCACTCGGTTTGACGTTTGCAGCCATTGCAAATTCATAGAGGCAAATTCATAGAGCACTCTCGAAGGCTTTCCGTACTAGCGAAGAGTGACCTGACAACTTCAAAGACTGCTCTCCACATGGCAGAACGGGAAGGCAAAGACTGTAAAACTGATCCTGAAACTTGAAATTGCTCTCTCAAACTTTGAAGAAAGCGACTGCCCCGAGGTTTTCGGACTCTTTCTAGAACTTTGAACCGTAGACTTTCAGTGACTGGCTAAGAGTCATTGCTCAACGTGAGTCTATTTCTTTTTCAACTCAGCCTGAAGATCTTCCAACTTTTTGAGCATCAACTTCTGATGAGCCTGAAATTCTTCACGAAGTTTGTGGATGTCTGACTGCAGCGCATTGTTTTGAGGCTTTGCAGGGCCCCAAAGCATCCCGGGGTAACTTTGAGGAGCGGGCAGAGGATTTTGTAGCCCCTCCAGCGGCAGACTTAATGGTTCCTGAAGAAACAGCTTACGGAAATCGTCATTCATTTGAGCCCATGCTTTCGGTGTGACAGTGATGTCAAGCAGTTCCTGCTTACGACGAATCGACAGGGTGAGCTGTTTACCTTTGTTCTTCCGAACTTCTTCCTTAAAGTCAATTGGAGAAGAGATTGATTCTCCGTTGAGTTTGAACAGGAGGTCAAACCTCTGAATGCCTGCCTCGCTGGCAGGGCTTTTTTCAAGAACTTTAGAAATCAACAAACCTTCATTGTCAGAAATTCCAATCAATCCGTGATAGCCTTCAGGAATTGATTCGAGAGTTACTCCAATAAAAAACTGCTTCTCAAGAATTTTCTGTGACTCTTCCGGAGTTTTGTAGCTTGGAAGACCATGAGGAATCGTAACCGGGTTCCCCATCGGAATCCGGTGTTCGGTTCCGTTGGGGCCGATGAAGATAATTTCCTTCCGGATAATAGTTCTTCTTTGGCCTTCCTCCCCCTGCTCAGCATCTGCATCCGCAGCTTTCGGCTTTGCCGGTGGTTGACCATCCTGAGCCATGCTTAGACTGGCGTAGAGCGACGCAGCAACGATCAATGCCAAACTTACAGTACCAGACAACCATGTCGACGTCTTGATCATGCTCTTCTCCGATATAGTTTTGATCTTAAACGAATGTTTTAGGTTCGACTGCACCATGTTCCACAGCGGTTTCGATTGAAAACATTTGACTCGAACGGGCAGTTAATAATTCGCAACGATATAGCTTGTGCTTCTCTGCCTACTCGTGCTCATCTCGTACTCATCTCGTTGTGCCATAAACGCAGTCTTAGAATTGATCCTGAGACTTGAAATTGCTCTCTCAAACATTGAGAAAGGCGGCTATCCCAGAAGCTTTCGGACTGGTTCAAAATATTTCTCTGCAACAATTTTTTCGCATCGAATCGGCTCAAAATGGAGTCTCTCAGTGAGTCACGATGTGCCATGACTGAAACCGATCAGTGAACGGAATGGCGGATCAGAATTGTTTCTGCCGGGACAACAACTTCCTGACCGTTCCCAACAGGCACACTCCGAGAGCTTTGACTTCGTTCGATTGTGTAACCTTTCTGGCGAAGTTCTTGCAAGAACTTTTGTTGATGTGTCCAATCTGAACTGGAGCCATCGATATCTGAAAATCTGTAATTCGAAGACGCAGCAGCCTGAGCAACCGGTCTGTTTTGGTTCGGCCCAATTTGCTTCGGCGCAACCTGATTAGGATTGTTTTGAGCTAGCTGGTCCACCCGACGAAGACCTGAGTCTCTCGTCGCTGATTCACTTCTCTCTGGAGAAATTTCAATCACGGGAGAGTTCAATTCCCGCAAAGAGGGCTCCGATCGCTGTTGAACGATTGAATCTGTATTCGGAATTGAACCGAAATGTTTTGCCTCAAATCCGAGAAACGCTCCGATTGTCACCGCTGCTGCCAACGACAGGAAAGGACGAAAATTGTATCGCTTTCCCGGTTCCGGAGCCTGAGCCGAGGAGACATGAGAATCGACGACATCAACGGGTTCACTTTCTTCCGTGGCAAAATAGGAAGCCAGAATCTGATTCTCGACGAACCCCAAAGACAACTTTCTCCAGGCATCATCATCCGCATGCTCATCGAGAGAACGAAGGAAATTCACCTGCGATTGTTCATCGAGTTCACCGTCGATACAACGTTGAATCTGTAATTCGAAATCGATCTGATTCTCACTCATCGTTCATCCTCGGAATCCAGCTGTTTCAAAAGTCTCTGCAATTGTCGCTTCGCTTTAAGAAGTCGATGCTCGATCGCGTTGGTACTCACACCCAACCGATCTGCAAGTTGTTTGTACGTCCACTTCTCTGCATGTTTCAGTATTAAGATTTCCCGATCCGATTCACTGAGTTGATCCATCACTTTGCGAATCGACTCGCGACGTTCGGTTCGTAGAATCAGAGCCATCGGATCCGTACCAGATTGCTCATTCGGGAGAACACGTTCTTGTTGACCGCGAATCAGTTTTCTGTATCTACCTGCTTTCCGCCGAAACTGAAGAACCTGTCGAATCGCCACTTGATAGAGCCACGCTTCGGCTTTAGCAGGGTCAGTTGGACGTAAGTCTGCTTTGGCAACAGCCAAGCTGACTTCCTGAAAGACATCATCAACTTCATCTGCGTTTTCAAGTCGGTTCCGTAGAATCTTCCGCAACCAACTCTCGTTCTCACTCAAGGTTCGAACCCAGAATGAATCGTCCGTCAGTTCTAGCTGATTCTTTGATGTAGACGTCATGAGTTCATACACACTGTATTACAGTTGCCGGTCACCCCTATGACCGGAAAAGTTCTCACCCGAAAATAAGATTTTTGCGAAATTCCTTTTTAACGCATTTCTTGCCCCAGCGGCAGTATCTGCCAATGAGATCGACATTTTCGAGCCCATGGTGGCAAATTGGCCCAATCGACGCTCTTCGCGGCAGAATTTGCCGCTACCGGCGGGCACCGGTTTGAAAACTGCCGCCAGAGAGACCCTGAGAAAATTGCCATAAGACACGACTACTGTGGTGGTTACAGCAACATCCAATTCTGCATGTTAAATTAAAACGATTAGCAATAACGATTCTGCGGGAAAAACGCCCTTGCTTTCACTCAAAGTAAGGTTCTCTTGCGCCAAGTGACGATCATAAAAGTGGCGAAGTGCAGGAGCACGCACTTTGCCACATTAGATTCTATTCGTGCCAAGCAGACCCAGTTGATGGAACGATCATGGCATTATCAAAACTCTCACTAATCCCGCGAAAACTTGCCTTATTGGCCATCCTGGCAAGTCCCTTCATGAATTTGGTTCAGGTCGAAGCACAGGAACCGAAGCAAAAAGTTTCGGGTCTCGTCGAAGAGATCGTGACAGCTGAGGTCGAGCTTGAAGTAAGCATGCGGCGTTCGAAAATCCTTCGAATGCAGAAGGATGTTTTTCGAGCTGCTGTCGCTGACCCGAGCATCCTTGAATTTGTCGCCTTCGGCTCGAAAGAGATCGAAATTATCGGTAAGCAAACCGGTAGCACAACGGTCACCATGTGGCTCGGAAATGAGCAAGACGCCGAACTTCTCAGCATGCTCGTAACAGTTGTCAAAGATGACGGTGTCGATGCACAACGACGGTTTGAGTACAGCGAGTTGCAGGCAATGGTGAACGAGATGTTCCCAAACAGCCGAATTCAGCTCATCCCAATCGCTGATAAAGTCATTCTTCGTGGACAAGCTCGCGACGAAGAAGAGGCAGTCGAAATCACTTCGATCGTCGGTGAGCAGATGGGCAACAACAACTACAATAATGGTGGAAATCTTCTGGGGAACATTACTGCCTCAGAACCGTTTCCCGATGCCTCGACACTCCCGCAAGCTCGCTTAATCAACTTGCTTGATATCCCTGGAGAAAAACAGGTCCTTCTGAAAGTCCGAATTGCAGAACTACAACGTTCCGCAAGCCGTGAACTCGGAGCTGACTTCCAGGGGAGCTTCAAAGAGTTTACGTTCGCCAACGGTTTAACTGGAGCCGGAAACGCCTTATTGACTGGAACGTTTTCTGAGGGTGGATTCGATGTCGTTCTCAAAGCATTAGTTGGGAATGGTACAGCAAAAATTCTTTCAGAACCGAACCTAGTCGTCTTGAGTGGCGAATCTGCAACATTCCTGTCAGGGGGAGAGTTCGCTGTCCCGACAGTTGTGGGGGTCGGTGGAGCCCAGGCGGCGACTACAAGCTTCCGAGGATTTGGAACGTCGGTCGACTTCTCACCAACGGTACTCGATAAAGATCGTATCCGATTGCGAGTCGCTCCTTCGTTCACCACATTGAATAAGTCAAACTCTGTCAACGGAATTCCTGGTGTCGACAGTCGATCAACGAGCACTGTTGTCGAGATGCGTGAAGGCCAAACGTTTGCAATCGCAGGACTTATTCAGGAGCAGCAAGCAAGCGAATCATCCCGATTGCCGTTCCTGGGCGAAGTGCCCGGCCTGAACGTCCTGACGGAAAGTAAATCAGTTTCACGAGATGAGTCGGAACTCCTGATCCTTGTCTCACCGGAACTTGTCCATCCACTTGAGCCAGATCAGGCTCCACAGATTCTGCCTGGCATGGAAGTGACTGAACCGAATGACCTCGACTTCTTCCTCTTCGGAGACCTCGAAGGCCGAGCAGAAAGCCATCACCGCAGCACTGTCTGGCCTTTGTACAAAAGCCGGATGAAGCGATGCGGGTACTACGAAATGGACAAAAACCACAAGTCCAAGAAGTACTACCTGAATGGATCTCACGGATTCAGTGAATAATCGAAACTTGTTACGCGACCCACACCTACTCATCCACAAGCTCAAACGACCTGACTCCCCCGACAACTTCTGTCTGGGGCCTAAATAAGGGGGACAATTCCATGTTACGTTTACTTCGCCAAGGAGCATTGTTATCCGCAGTGACCTGCACAGGCTTGCTGGTCGGATGCACACACTGCGAAAAGTGCGCATACATGGGTGACATTACTCCTCATCCACTCGGCACAATTTCGGACCCTGTCTGGCAACAGCAGGAAACGAACGCAGAAGCTTCCGATTTCGTGATTCATGAACATGAGTGGAACGGAAACACAGTTGATCTGAACCTGGCTGGCAAAGATCACGTGAAGCAAATTGCTGCTCGACTTGAATCGACACCGTTCCCAGTCTTGATCGAGCGAAGCTCAATGAGCGTCGATCCAGACTCACGGTTTAAATATCCCGTCAACAACGATGCTGAACTCGACATTGCGAGAAGAAACCTCGTGATTGCCGCACTTCAAGACATGGGTATCTACGACGCCGAAGAGCGTGTGGTCGTTTCCCCAGCATTGACTCCAGGCTACACCGGATTCCAAGCACAGGGTGCATATGCCCGTGGCATGGGAATCCGCAGCGGTGGCGGTGGCGGTGGATTCGGCGGTGGTGGAGGAGGAGGCGGAGGCGCCGGCTTCTAAGCCACTCCTTCGAACCTGATCGAATACGAAAACCCGAAATTCTCGAGCTGTTTTTCAGCTCGGGAATTTCGGCAATGAGACTGAGGGTGAAATCGTTTTCTGTGACTGTAAAGGAGTAAGGATTATGTCCAAGGATCGGACAAAAAGTTTGCTAGCGGCTTCATTGTGTGCCGCCATCGTGCTAGCAAGCGGATGTGCTTCGAAGGGAATTCCTTTGACTGCGTCCGCTAAGAAGTCGACAGCCAAAGAGCTCGACATGCAGTACAGTATGGCGCGAGCACATGAGCAGGAAGGAAAGCTCGCTGAAGCACATCAGCTGTATGAGTCAATCTACCAGGCTAACCCGGACAGTTCAGAGGTGTGCCATCGGTTGGGTGTCGTCAAAGTCCGAATCGGTAAAACGACTGAGGGGATTACCTACCTGATGGAAGCCGATGCTCTCTCTCCGAATGATGCCAAAATCAAAAGTGATTTGGGCTATGCTCATATCCTTCAAGGAGAATTTGACATCGCTGAAGGCTTCTTAAGAGATTCTCTCAACTTGAACCCAACCGACATGAGATCGGTAAACAACCTCGCGTTGTCAGTTGGACATCAAGGTCGAATGGAAGAAAGCTTTACGATCTACCGGTCAGTCATGAGTGATGCAGAAGCCCATGCGAACATCGGGTTTGTCTACTCCGAACAAGGCAATGCCGAAATGGCAATGCGGCACTACGACATCGCGCTGGATAAAGACCCATCACTGAAGTCAGCTGCCGAGGCACTTGTTCAGATGAACGAAATTCAAACTCAAGTGATCGCATCACAAAAGAAAATGAACGAGAGTGGGATTCAACTCACAAACGGAGAGATGTAAGAGAGCCAGCCCGACAACTCTTGGAATTGCCGCTCTCCTCAACATTTGAGTGAGCAAGACATGAGCGAGCAATTTCAGGTTTCAGGATCAGTTCTAATCTCTGCCTCGACGTATTGCCTCGTGGCGTGCAATCGATGAACCCATAAAAGTGGCCTTCACACGGATAAAACCTCTCAATGCCGACACCGTTCTCCCGAATCCGACGGGAGGACTCAATTCCAGAGAATCTGGAAGACCCGCTTTCATTGCCCCGTGACGAGAAAAATTCCTCCGCTATACTTTGTTATGGAGGAATACTCATGAGAGAAAATAATTTATTGCCCATCGCTGGCGAAGAGACAGGGATTTACGAAGATCCCCTCGACTTGATGGATGAGATTGATCGGCTCAAAGTCGCGAAAGATGCCACAATTCTCGCCCACTACTATGTTGACGGTGAAATCCAGGATATTGCTGACTTTGCTGGTGATTCTCTGCAACTGGCTCGAGATGCGGTAAATGTGACAACATCGACCATTGTCTTTGCTGGTGTTCACTTTATGGCTGAAACCGCCAAAATGCTGAATCCGGAGAAGACTGTCCTGCTGCCTGATCTTCAGGCGGGATGTTCCTTGTCAGAAAGCTGTCCCGCGGACAAACTGGCTGCATATCAGGCAGAATTACGGGCGAAAGGTCACGACATCGTGACTGTTGCCTATATTAACACCTCAGCAGCAGTGAAAAGCTTGTGTGACTGGATCGTCACTAGTGGAAACGCACGCGAAGTCGTCGAAAACCGCGTTCCCAAGGACAAAGAAATTCTGTTTGTCCCCGATCAGCACCTCGGACGGTACCTGATGGAAGTGACCGGGCGCGAGATGATCCTGTGGCCCGGATCGTGCATGGTTCACGAAGTCTTTAGCTTGCAGGATTTAATTCGTGCGAAAAAGAATAACCCGGACTCCCTCGTCATCTCGCATCCGGAATGCCCTCAAAATATTCTAGATGTTTCCGATTTTGTGGGTGGTACGGAGAAAATGCGTCAGCATGTCGCAGCGATTCAAGAGCCGAAAACATTCCTCGTCGCAACCGAAGCGAACATGATTCACCCGCTGGAAGCCATTGCTCCGCAGCATGAATTCATACCCGTCCCTGGGATTATGACCGACACTGGTGAAACCTGCGCCTGTAATCGCTGCCCGCACATGGCCAGGAACACACTTCAAAAAGTGCGTGATTGCCTGAAACGCGGAAAACCCGAAATTCTCTGGCAACCCTACTTCGACAAAGCCAAAGAAGTTGTCTCCCGAAGTTTGCTGCAATAGACCCTTTTCATGCTCTTTCCTGCCTGTAAAGATACCGGGCAGCAAGTGAAAAGCGACTTTTCCGGTCACAGAGCTTATTGCGAATTCGAAAATTGCTGACGATTCAACGGGCAAGTTTGAATCGTCAGCAAACATCGATAGAATGCGGGTTGCATTCAAATGTTCCGTTCTGTTTTCGCTGAGCTCAGTAAAAAAATCGGGACTGACTTGAGTGCAGCATTTTGTTTGTCATCATGCAATCCTGCCGAAGAATCGACACCAACGAAACGTCCTGTCGGACTTGAAGTGACACGTGGCTCGATGTGTTGTGCAGGCTCGTTGGCCGACTCATCATACGTTGCGGGTCGTCATTTCAGCTAATAATGAACCAGTAGTAAGAAACAATTATGCCTGAGACTCTGACAGTTACCGACAATCGCACTGGGAAGACATTTGAGATTCCTGTCACTCATGACACGATTCGTGCACTCGATCTTCGGCAAATTAAGGTCAAGGAAGACGATTTCGGGCTGATGACGTACGATCCGGGCTACACGAACACATCATCGTGCATAAGTAGAGTGACTTATATCGATGGTGAGAAAGGGATTCTGGAATATCGAGGATATCCCATTGAACAGCTTGCTGAGAAAAGTTCGTTCATGGAAGTCGCCTATCTGCTTTTAAACGGTGAGCTTCCTAAAAAGGACGAGCTTTCCGGTTGGGAAGAGGAGATCCATCACCACACGGTCGTTCACGAGAACATCAAACGACAGATGGAATCGTTTCGCTACGATGCTCACCCAATGGGAATGATCATCAGCACTGTGGCTGCTCTCTCAACATTTTACCCAGAAGCGAAAAACGTTCGCTGTGCAGAAAATCGCAGACTGCAAATCAAACGGCTGATTGCGAAAGTTCCGACGATCGCAGCCTTCACATTTCGGCATAGTCAGGGGCATCCGTATGTCTACCCGAACAACAAGCTCAGCTACACCGAAAACTTCCTGACGATGATGTTCCGGATGGTTGGAAATGATTACGAGCCAAATCCAGCGATCGTGAAAGCACTCGACGTCTTGTTCACATTACATGCGGACCATGAGCAAAATTGCTCCGCGAGTGTTATGAGAGCGATTGGCTCTTCGGAAGCCGATCCTTACTCCGCATGGGCAGGAGCTGCGGCAGCCCTGTACGGACCACTTCATGGAGGAGCGAACGAAGCGGTCCTACGAATGCTGAATGAAATCGGCGACGTTAGCAAAGTCCCGGAATACATGAAAAAATGTAAGAACGGCGAGTTACGCTTGATGGGCTTCGGTCATCGGGTTTACAAGAACTACGATCCTCGGGCACGTATTATCAAGAAATGTGCTGATGACGTTTTTGAAGTGACTGGGCGAAATCCATTATTGGATGTGGCGTTGGAACTCGAACGAATTGCTCTTGAAGACGAATACTTCGTCAAACGAAAACTCTACCCCAATGTCGATTTCTACTCAGGTCTGATTTATCAGGCAATCGGCTTGCCGGTCACGATGTTCCCCGTCCTGTTTGCTATCCCGCGAACTATTGGCTGGCTTGCTCAATGGGCGGAATCACTTGAGGACAAAGAGCAACGCATTCAACGTCCACGACAGGTGTTCCTGGGCGAGCGAGAAAGAGACTACGTTGCGATGGACCAGCGATAGGTCTCTTCTTAAAGACAACAGGGCGACGACCAATTTCAGGTTGCCATTCAGTTTCGCACCCGGCTTAAAGCCAGTTGCGAAACTTTTTTTATGGACTGATAAAATTTTCATGGACTGATAAAATGTTGTCGCAGCGACCACAAAATCCGCCGGGAGAACTGTTCGAATTCAGATTTCTTCCACGAACGGGATTGCGGGACAATTGTGACATCAACTTGGGAGCAGGCAATCCCGGGCAGTCGTAAAGCCTCCTTGGTCGTGTCTCCGTCATCGATCTCTTGCCGAATATGCAGAGTGATTTCCACAGGTCGCTCTTTTGAACATCGGTAGAAGAAACGCTCTAAGAAGGTGTTTCCAACCCGAAGTTTCAAATGGTTCTCAGCCACATCGAGAATTCTGGCGTGATGATCTTCGATAAACCCCAATGCTTTCAGCAGCAGAAGGTCTCCGAGATTCGTGGTGTAAAATCGATCTTCCACGGCTATCGCAGATTGATTGAATGACATTATTCTTTGAATCAGTTATGAGAGGAAATAGCGTGCTCCTTCTGTTGGGGCGGATTGCGTGCCGACAAACAAAATTTTGAATCTCCGGTTGAGAGGGTCTGTCGTTTCTCGTTTCACTTCAACATGTTAAAGATCGTTGCAGGACGAAACTGTTGCTATGATGCACCGACGAAACGTTGAGAAAACACAACAACCAGAGTTGCAAAACGGCATCACCTGCGATCCCTTGACCAAAGATGATCACATTCAAAACGCTGCTGCGGAAGGTTTCCCATGAGCACTGCGGACACTCTTGAAGATCTCAGCTCTCGGATATTGGCGGGCTATCCAATTCTGTTGCTGCAAACTTACGAAGAGCAGCGATGGGAAGAAGACATCGCAGAATTAGCGATGGAAATCGACCGGGGTCTTGTAACCTGGTCAGTCACAGCCGGGCCACGTCCCCCGATAAAGAATGACTCAAATTCACTTCCCGGAACAATTGCTTTTCTTGATCAGGTCGTAAACGACTATCCGGGAGATCACGTTTTCTTGCTTAAAGATTTTCATCGCTTATTGGATGACTACGAAATTGTCCGCAAAATCAGAGATATTCTTCCAGACCTCGTGCAACAACAAAAGACCTTGTTGTTCATGTCGCCAGTGGACGAGCTTCCGCTTGAGTTAATGAAAGACGTCGCTGTTCTTGAATTACCCCTTCCGGGGCCAGATCAGATTCGCGGATTGATCTCTCAAATTTTCGCTGAGCACAAGGCAGAAATCCCCGCTCGCATTGATGACAAACAGGAGGACCATCTCATCAAGGCAGTGCTCGGACTGACATACGAGGAGGCTCGAAAGTCGATCACGCAGGCTGTGCGAGGACGAGAAGAGGTCAATGATGAAGTCTACGCGTCGTTGGTCGGCGAGAAACGCAGGATGGTTCAAGGTTCGAACCTGCTGGAATTTTTTGATCTGGAAGAGGGACTCGACGATGTCGGTGGACTCGATGGCTTAAAAGAATGGGTCTTACAACGTGCCGAAGCGTTCAGCACGGACGCACAAGCACGGGGAATTTCCAACCCTAAAGGTGTGCTACTCGCAGGAGTCCAGGGATGTGGAAAAAGCTTGAGCGCCAAAGCGATCGCTCGACTGCTTGGTTTTCCTCTAGTGCGTATGGACTTGGGAAATCTACTGGAGTCGAGCCGCGGAGTTTCTGAACAGAACTTGCGGGATGTCCTGCGTGTGATGGAAACAATTTCTCCAGCCGTTTTGTGGTTGGAGGAAATTGATAAGGCCTTCGCAGGATTCGAGGGGGAAGGTCAGAGTGATGCGACCGTTTCTCGTGTCTTGGGGCGATTTTTAACATGGCTACAAGAACACCGAGAGCCAGTCTTCGTTGTGGCGACTGCGAATCAGGTTTCAAAGCTTCCACCTGAACTGCTTCGCAGAGGGCGCTTCGACGATCTCTTCTTTGTCGATCTACCAAACTATGAAGAACGGCAGTCGATTTTTGAAATCCATCTCGCAAAGAGAGGCTGGAAGCCAGAGAAATTTGACGTTGAAGACTTGGCAAACCAAACAGATGGCTACAGTGGAGCAGAGATCGAAACCATCGTGAACTCCGCCATGATTGAATCTTACGCTGCGGGACGAATGCCGACTCAGGAAGATTTGCATGAAGCAAGAGAGCGAACTGTGCCACTCTCAATCACTATGGAAGATGAGATTTTTCAGTTACGTGAATGGGCTCGAACACGTTGTCGCCCAGCGACACTTGATCATCGAGTGATGCGAATCATGGAAGAAGAGACACGTCGTGGTGAGGCTCCGGAGGATGACGATGTCGTCGTCCCAAAGTGGCAACAATTAGCGGAGCATGGTCAACTGGGACCAGCGATTATCGAACAGATCCGATACCACGACCATCTCCACTGGGATCGCTTATTGAGTGACCTCGGAGATTTTTTCGAGGTTTCCGGAAACTATGGGCTGGTCATTAAGGCGAACCCCAAGGTCGTCATCTGGACAAGAATGAGCCGCGAAATTGTCGATACGATTTCAGGATTCATTTCCGGAAAACGAATCTATCTGCATGAGACTGATATCGAGAACTACGCAGCTGCGACACGCCTGAACCTTCCAAGCACTCCTGTATTACCTGAAGAACGAGTTGACACACCGGTCTGGTTGCCAACAAAATTTCGGCTGTTGCCACCAGAACAGGGAAGCGGACGCTTCGCGCGCGTCGCAAGAATCAAGATGGGATCTTAACGTGGCCAAGAAAGATTGGTCGGCACAGCAGCAAAGGTAAGGCGTTTACCCGACGTCGATCGACCTGGAGAAACATCAAACGAAATCGGACTCGATCAGTTTGAGGCGAACGTTTGCATTTTCGAATTTATTTTTCGAATTCAGTCTCGTAACGAATAGCAAGTCCAGTGGAGAAATGTATTCGCCACTGGCACACGGTCGAGCAAGTTTTTCTATGACGGTAACGGAGTTGGGGAGAGTGTTCGTTTAACGGTCTCAACAATTTGGCGCGGACTAAACGGCTTGTAGATCACATCAGCGATTCCGACTTCGCGTTTCAGGCCCGGAATATCAATTTCAAAGCCTTTAGCTGAAACGAGAATAACAGGGATGTCGGCATTCAGTGCACATTGCCGAAGTAGTCGGCAAAGTTCATCTCCTTCCATCTCGGGCATCTGAAAATCGGTCAGCAGAAGGTCGAACGGCTCTTCACATAACCGTTCCCAAGCAAGCAAGCCATTTTCTGCGACTTCAGCTTCAAACCCCGCTCGAGCTAGATTCAATTGCATCACTTTCGCCATCACGCGGCTATCTTCCGCGATTAAGACTCGCTGCTTCATTTCAGAAATCATAGTCCTCTATCCTACACAACATTTCTAGAGTGGTCATAAGGTTCTGGCGATCACAAAACGTCTTCAAAAATCGGTTTGGAAGTTCGTCGAAATTATTCTTAAGACCCGTACTATGAAAAATTGCGCGCGATTAGGATTTCGATTTCAGAGATTAAGTTGTCACAAGTGGAAAAATGATCTGTCGAGCATTTGCGTGATACATTGCAAACCACTCTTGTGGTTGAATGATTATGCAAATACGAAAACATGGAGGGCAAAACTCATGTCGTGGGAAACTTTGATGAAAGTTAGGTCACAGTCATCGGGAGGCAATGAAAATTTAACGTTTTTTCTAAGCAGGACATCCGAATGCCTTATCGTGACGTAAGATTCTACTGCAAAATAGCGATTTGATTGGAATATCCTAAAACAGATGACGTTCGTGGCCATACTCCATCAGCTTGAAATTCGTTGATTGGACGCTGCGTGTCATTTCCACTTTGAATTTCTCAATGAATATCAACACCAGACAGAGTTCGATTATAGGGAAAGCGATTGAGCTCTCCTCAAAATCAATGGGAACCACATTCACACAAATCCCATCCCAGCTTTCACCTCGGGGAACCGAAAGGCCAGATCCGGTGAAGGTGAATGTGGAGAATTTGGGGTCGAGCTTCGAAGTGAGGTTCATATTTCATGATAGAGATGGAGACTCGGTCACAATTTCCGGGATCATATGTTCGCGTGAGGAGGAACTGGTCCGAAGACTTGCAAAAACAACCGCTGAGTTGATCCAGAAAGATATCCAGATCCAAGACCACGAATCTTCTCTCGATGATTATGCTTCGCAAATCAGCCGTGATTTTGAAGAACTCGTCTGGACGCGTGAACTGGCGAATCACATTCAGCAAACCGATCTGAGAAATCCTCTTTTCGAACTTGTCGATCAAATTTTTCCAACTCTCCTGGATACGATTCAGGCCTCACAACTTTCGCTGATCCAGTATGACTCGCCGATCATCCCTTCAGGTGAGAATGATCCGATCCCAACTGGGCAGTTATCATTTCGTCATGTGGGAAATGAAATCCTTGATCAAGCTTCGATTCAATCTCTTCTGAAGCGATATTCTCACCAAGCTCGCCTGCATCCCATCGTTAAGAACCAATGTTCAACTTCCCAAATTGTTCAGTTGCGAAGTTTCATCCTTGTTCCGATCTACTCAAGAAATGAAGAGTTCGGCTGGGTGCTTGCCATCAACAGGACAGATTCAGCGGACGTCTTGCCATCATATTCCGATGTGAGAAAGCATGACCGACATCAGCCTGAGTTCGGAACATTCGAAGCAGGCTTGATGCAGTCGTCTGCTTCGTTCATCGCTTCACATGCAAAAAATTCGACGCTGTTGCTAGAACAGAAAGACCTGTTGGTTGGCATCGTTCGAGTAATGATCAACACTGTCGATGCAAAGGATCATTACACTTGCGGTCACAGCGACCGCGTTGCTGCACTCTCTCGAGTCATTGCAGCGAATCTTCAACTTTGCGAGCGTGAATGTGAAGAAATCTATCTGTCCGGGCTACTGCACGACGTCGGGAAAATTGGAATCCCGGACCATGTCTTACAAAAAACAAATCGCCTGACACAAAACGAATATCATCTTCTCAAGCAGCATCCTGTGATTGGAGCCCGAGTACTGAAACACCTCAGTCAAATTTCTTATGTGTTGCCGGGTGTCTTATACCACCATGAGCAGATCAACGGTTCGGGATACCCTGAAGGGCTTGTTGGTGAACAAATCCCTTTATCTGCGAGAATTATTTCCGTCGCCGATTCGTATGATGCGATGACGAGTGATCGCCCTTACCGCAAAGGGATGAGTGCAGAAACAGCACGAAGCATTCTCGAGAAAAACGAAGGCCCGCAATGGGATGAGAATGTCCTCAATGCATTCTTTCAGGCCTGGGATGAGATTCAAGAAATCTGCATGGATACTTCACAGAGCAACCTCAGTTTGAAAACAACCATGCCTGCAGATCTCATCTCTCGGGCAGTGGAAATGACTCATACTGGCCCCGGTGTTGAGACAGTTTGAGAGAGAGTAATTTCAAGTTGCAGGATCAGTTCTAATAAGAATACTGTTCGCCACGAGGCAGAGCCTGCAAACCAATTCGAAAGATGCTTGAGAGATCATCTCGCCGGATAAAACCTCCAGCCTCGAACAGATCACTTCCGTGGTTTCATCGTCTCACCCATTCTTACTCGCTCCTGCTTTTCGAGTCCGTCACTCGATTGACATTCGCAAAGCTACTCAGGCAGGTGCAAGGATTTTCTCCATACGGATATGAGGAATTCCAACACTCAAAAATTGCTCGCCGACACAGCTGTACCCCAGTTTTTCATAAAACGGGATCGCCGGGACACGAGCAGCCATCTTAATGAAAGAGACTCCTTGATTCAGCAAGAAACGTTCGACCTGTTGCACTAAGAATCGTCCGATACCTTGTGTGCGAAACTCGGGCGCGACACACATCTGGCGGAGAGTCACCGAAGTTGAACCTTCAGGAACAATTAAAACGTAGCCAACGAGTTGCTCATCGACGATGATTCCAAAGTGCAGGTATTGAGCTTCTCGACTCAGATCCTCTTCGAACAGGTCCAGACCGATCGGACGTCTTAAGGTCTCGTTTCGCAACGTGAGTGCGTGTGAGTACCATTTCGAATCGATTTTAAAGTTGAGAAACTGCATGCGGACTCAACTTGGCGATGCGGATCGACAATCGCTAAAAATGAAGCTGGCTCAGAAAAATCTCTGGGCAGCCTGAAACTCAGTGCAAACGCACATCAAATATTCGCATTCATTCCCGCCTCGTGGAAAACACTTCATGATGCCATGCAAGCGTATGCCACGAGGACTTCAAGCATTGAATGATCGCTATTGACCAGCCGAAATGACGCGAACTGGCTCTTCGCGATTAATTGCTTCTTCGTAATCATCGGAGATCAGTGCAACCTTTACTTTCTTTT
Source organism: Thalassoglobus polymorphus (assembly GCF_007744255.1). Taxonomy (GTDB): domain Bacteria; phylum Planctomycetota; class Planctomycetia; order Planctomycetales; family Planctomycetaceae; genus Thalassoglobus; species Thalassoglobus polymorphus. Next base: position 3,747,553 of record NZ_CP036267.1, read on the forward strand.
CCCCGACTTCAGCTGCGGTTAACACGATGTCGTAAGTCTTTTCGGTGTTCGTCGCCATCTGCGAGACTGGTTGAAAAATGACTCGGCTTCCGTGGACGTCGTAATCACTTGGTCCCGAGGCAGTACTGAATGTCAAGCCAGCTGGAATTTCGAATGCGGCCTGCACGTTGGTTGCGGATGCTGTGCCATCATTCTTGAGCTTCAGACGGAGCGACACCTGTTCGCCAACCTCGACAGTTTTGTTCTCGCCGTGGACTACCGCTTCAAGCTCAGCAAACCCTTTGACACTCAATGGGGTAGCGACCTCTGCTCGGTTGCCACTGAGGTCTTGAGCAATCAGTTTTCCAGTCAATTCTCCAGCTTGTTTCGGAATGACGTTTGTCACGATCTGTTTTGTTTGTCCGGGCATTAAGCTGGGGATGGTTCGTTGAATCACACGCCGTTCTGGGTCCCAACCTGCTTCCGGATTGACAGGTTCAACTGAAACAGGAAGTTGTTCGACAATGGAAATGTCAGTCAGTTGAGCACTTGAATCGTTCGTAATTTCAGTAATGAATTGTGCCGGACGGCCAACAAATCTGCGTTTTGGTCCAGTACGTGTGATGCGAAGTCGTGATTCAAGAATATGCAAGTCTGCACGGTTTTCTGCATGAGTTTTCCCATCCATCCAGAGCAAGACTTTCGGAGTGGAGACACCAACTTCATCTGCAACGACGACAAGCTCAACCGTTTTAGATTTCCCGGCTTCGATCTCGTTCAAGTCTGCTTCAATATCGTTGCCGTTCGGATGCTTCAGCGAAGGTGGCAAAATGGCTCTTAAGACAACATCTTTGGCATTCCCTTGTCCCGTATTTCGAACGGTAAACTTGTATGGGACATTTTTCCCGAGCAACGCTTCTGTGGGACCATCGATTTCAACCGAAAGTTCTGGAGCTGTGACACGAATGTTTGTTGTCACTGCGGCTTCAAACGAGACCGTCGCGACCGATCCGATGTTGCCGGACTCCAGCGGAGTGACTTTCAACTGAATTGTTCTTTCTTCCCCAGCGGGGATGACTCCTAATTCCCATGAAAGTTTATCTTGAGTCTGAACAGCCTGCGGGATTGTGCCTTCAAGCCGAGTCCCGCGAGGAATTCGATCTTCAACAACGACCGAGCGTGCTGTGCTTTGGCCGACGTTCCGGATTCGAATTGAATAAATCAGAGGCTCTCCAATGGAAGCTTCCGAGGGCGCAATTTTCTCGATTTTCAGTTCAGGTGACTGTGGACCTGACCCGATTGTCGGGTCAATCGTCCCGTTCCCGACAAGATCATTCGTATCACCCGTTGGCTTCGATTTCGCGAGAGTTGGTTCAGACGTCGTGTTGGACAGCTTTTCCAGCTGCGGACTCTGAGTCCCTGACATCTGACCGCTTTGCCCTAACGGAAAGACTCCACTCCCTGACGCAGCTGGGGTCGGTTGACGTTCCGTTGGGATCGATGAGTTCGGAAAACCTCTCGGTTCAACTGATCCGCCTGCTTCAGGCATTGATGAAAGTGAATTGTCCACCTTCAATGGAGTCGCTTCCGGCAGGCTTGGGTTCGTCCCAAACGGAGAAGTTGAGCTAGGTGGATTGGCATTGCCCCGAGTCGGAGCAGTGGGGCCGGGTGTTTCAGTGAAGTAGGGATTTCTGTACGAACCTGTCGTGCTTTCCGCAGCAGGTGCCATTTCTGAATTGTTTGGATTCGTCGAATTCAGCGGAAGCGTCCCTGGCTGACTTCCAACAGACAAAGAGTTGGAATTTTGTGTGGATGGACGGATTTCAGGGAGGCCGTCCCTCTCAACGGGATCTAATTTTCCTGGCAGCACAAGTGAGTCATTAGACTCAGCTGGTGCTTCAGATGGTGCTGATGTGAGTGGAATTGGCTCATTCTTTGATAGCGGCAACAACGGTTGCGGTTCGAGCATGCGAGGAGCCTGCTCGTTGTTGAGGTCCGGTGCGGTTCGTGGAATGGAACTCGTGCCTGAACTCGGCGGAAGCGGTAATCCGGGCAAAGTGGATCTACTTGGTGGTGCCGAATTGAATTCTGCTGGTGGAAGTAAATCTTCCGGCACAGCATCCGCACCGTTTTCTTCTGGCTGTGTGCCGGGAAGAACGGCTGTCTTTCGGTCTGGCGAAAATGGATCGTTAGAAGCTTCCGGAATTGACGGCAGTGGAGCTGACGTTTTGAAACCGGCATCAGCGGGAGGAAGTGGCTTGAACTTGTTCTCTCCCATGACTTCGTTTTGGTTTGTCGCGAACGGGTTTGGTCCCAGTGACGATGGAACGACAGGCTCATCATCCGCCGGAGCGTTCCGTCGGGATGCGAATGGGTTTGCTGCTTCTCCACTGGCAGGGGCAATTGGTGATTGCCCCGGTTCCTCTTTGTCAGCTTCCTGCCCGTGAGCCGTCACAACTCCGCTCGGGCTTGGTTTTGAACTTGGAAGATCTTTGCTTTGGCCGAGAGTCGGCAGTGCTTCTGGAGAAAGAAGGATTGGACCTGGCTGCGAGGCTGGCAAAAGTGTCAGGCCAGCTGGGAGTTGATCGTTGTTTGCAGAGAGTTCATCTTCGACTGGTGCAGGTGCAGGTGCAGGTGCAGGTGCAGGTGCAGGTTGTTTTGGGAGCGCGGGAAACGGAGCAGTCAACTTCGGAGCATTGCTTGCTGTAGCACTTTTTTCTGAAGCACTGTTCGCAGAAGGACCAAAAGAATTCGAAGGCGTTTTGTCTTCGGGCTCTGAATTTCCTCCTGGAGCGACTTCGAAAGATGCCAGTGCAACTTCAGGTGCTTCCTTCTCGTCGGGAACTTCAGCAGAGACCGGAACAACTTTGCTTTCAGAGCCATCAGGAGTTTCTGGTTTGTCATCCAGCATGGCGACAGAAGGAATTTTTTTTCCGGAAGCCGAATAAAAACTGAGCGGCATTACGGGATTTGCACTCTGCGGTTCCAATTCTGAATCAGGATTCGATTCAGGCGATTGCTCTGGGAGTTCCGTGAGACCTGCGGGAGGCGCAACATCTTCAATCGGTCGAGCGTTGTGATTCTCTGCGACTGCTGGAAAGTTTTTGGGAGCTGTTTTAGCTGTCGTTTTTTTTTGTTCACTCAGCTTGGGAGTGAATTCCATTGGTCTGGCGACAGTCGGTTGAGGCCCACCCTCAGTATCGTGAGCATGATCAGTGTCGTGAGAATGACCTGCTACGCGAGGAGCGCTGTCATTGATCAGAGGTTTTCCTTGAGTATCAAGAGTGATCTCCTTGAAGCCGAGGTCCGTACTCGACTCATCGGATTGCGACATCAAGCCATCAGTTTCACCCTCGTCGCCTTCAGGCGATTCAAGAGACTTAAACTGATTCGGATCCGTTTCGACGGTCGTGCTTTGGAGGCTTTCGTGAGCTTGCCATACCATGTAGCAACTGCCGCCAATCACGCCGATCAGAACCAAAGATTTCAGGAACAGGTTCTGCATTGGGGGAATCCTTTCCCTAACTCAAAAAAGCCTGCATTCAAGCAGGAGATAACAAAATCCATTTTGGAAAGTGGAGTCATAGCAAAATTTTCAAAACGGAGTAAAGATGAATCCGGTCAGACAATCATGCCAAATACCGCAAAAATCAGGACTCATCGTCACGAACACTGAATTCCAGCTTCCACTTTTGATCCGAATTGATGCCTACGCACCACAATTCGAATACACCGAGTTCGGTAATTCGGGATTGAAACCGCACCGGAACTGAATAGCCATCTTCGCTTTCCTCTGAGGAGAGCGTCGCCTCAAGAGGGTCTGTTTCGACAAGTTCATCGGGAGCCCAGCGAGATAAAATTTCCCCCGGCTTGTCGTCTTTGCGAACGGCGGAGCTAAAGAAACGGAACTGAGCCGGCTCACCGACAATCAAGCCGATTTCCGAGGAGGGAACATCGGTTTCAGTCCCTTCTTCCATCCCTCGCGGGACGACACAGAGCGCATTCAATGGACGCGCCAGTCCCGGAACTGCGAGGCCTGCCGTCTCGACTCCGATGTAATAAGAACGGGCGGTCCCTCCGCGAATTCGGACTCCTTGATGTTCCTTCGTCCAGCCATAGTACGCTGCTCCTCGCGCGACGGCGTTGTCGAGATCACGTTCTCCGACGAGAATTTTGGGCGGATTCTCAGGAAACCAACCTTCAAGGACTGAAAGGAGCCGATTCGACAACTCGGCAGCCTTGAACACTCCACCATTTACGAGCAGGTCCGTCGGCTGAACCGGTGAGTCTCCGTCTGCATGTTGGCTCAGGAATTCTGCGATATGTCGCGTAATTCCGGTCTCTGACTCGAAAGGGAGCCCGAGTTGTTGAAATCCTGATGCTCGCTGCTTTTGTGCGTGCTCAGTCAATTCACACTCAGGAAGAAAACCGTCGAGGAGCAAAGACTGGACTTCGCTTTTCTGCAAATCGATTGAGACTGAGCCACCGATAAGCTTCTTTCCTCGTCCAGCGACCGAGATTGATTGTGTTTCTGGACCATCATCTTTGAGGAGGAATTCTTTTGCTGCCCGGCAAGAGTGCCAGAGCGAGACCGACTGCCAGGGATCGAGTTGAGTCCCCTGCTCTGCGAATCGTGTCGAGGCCAGATGCGCCAAAGCGAGATCCATATTGTCCCCCCCAACGAGGAGGTGATTTCCGACAGCGACCCTCTTTAATTCAAGCTCTCCATCGCTTTCAGAAACCGTTACCAAAGTGAGATCGGTCGTCCCTCCGCCGACATCCACCACAAGAACGGCATCTCCGACGTTGAGGATCTTGCGCCACTGATTTCCAGTTTCGTTCAGCCAGGAATACAACGCCGCTTGCGGTTCTTCGAGGAGAACAAATTCTTCCGGCAACCCAGCCTCTTTGGCGGCTTCACGAGTCAGTTCGCGCGCACTGGCATCGAAGGAAGCTGGCACCGTGAGAACAACTTGCTGATCAGCGAGTTTGCTGTTCGGGAACTGATGATTCCAGGCAGCGACAATGTGCTGCAAGTACGCAGTTGCCGCCTCGACTGGTGAAATCTTGGCGACATCATCCGGAGCATTCCATGGTAAAATTGCTGAGCGGCGATCCACTTTGTGGTAAGCCAACCAGGATTTTGCACCGCCAACTGTCCGATCAGGAATCTCTGCAGACTGCCTTCTCGCAAATTCGCCAACGACAAATTCCGGAGACTCTTTCCACGGAAGCTCAAAACCTGCCTCGTCTTTGAGTGGGAGATAGATAAAAGATGGGAGAGACGTGCGATTTTCGATCGTCCCCGGTGCAACCGTTTGTGGAATTTCCAGCAGTGACATCTCAAGAGATTCATCCCCGTAAGGGACGTAAGCAACGACAGAATTTGTCGTCCCTAAATCGATTCCGATAATATATTCGGCAGACATAAATTGCTCGACAAGCATTAACAAAAGTTGATTCGACGACTTTTCATTCTTCGCTCAAACATTGTTCTCTCAAACGCTGAGAAAACGTTCTCTGATGTCCGCTTACGGATCGCGACGGTGTACACATCCTACGCAGTAGAGGTTGTAAATCGAGCCGGAAATTCGAACAAAAACTAAGCTCCGCAAGCACAAACAGCTTTAAGAGACCTCGACTTCTGCGGGAGCCAGAATGGTTTTGTTTTCCTCTTTGCCGACCCAGTCAGGAAGAGCACATTTCGCAGCTTTCCAGCCAGAATGAACGAGAGTACCAGAAACCGGGCGAGTTTCGACGACGTTTCCGATCAGGCGGACTTGCGACGCATCGGTGTTCTCCGTGACTTCAATTGTCGCACCTTCTTCTTGATCAAGACAAGCTTGCAAGCTGAAGTAGCGATCAAAGACTTCACGGCAACCACGATGAACGTCTCGCACGGCAGCACCGACTTGTGCATCCTGATATGAACTGAGGTCCTCTTGGATGAAATCGAGCAAGCGGGCTTCTCGTTGCAATGCTTCGAGAAGAGTCAAAGCTCCGTTTCTCGGTTCTGTCTTTGGCTTTGCGGGCGGTTCCTGAGACTTGGGGGCTGGCTGTTCGATTTTCGGTCGAGCAGAACCTTCAACGATTTCGTCTAACTGATTTGCAAAGTCCGCATTTCCAAGAACTTTGAAAAAGGTCTTGAATGCAAGAATGAAACGTCCCATCGGGAATAATCCTTGAGATAGATCCAGAAAACTTCGATGAACTTTCTGGGTGTTTTGGTAATTCAAAAAACGTAAATTGAATTCGTAGTGATCGGCCAAGCGTCGAGAGTACGATCTTAGAACAGCTTGGTGACGATAGTAGTCAATGACGGACTCGATTTCACTTCTCGAAGTAAGGATTCTAACATCCGAAATGCACGAACGCTTGATGGCTGATAGTCCTGAAGAATTTGGAACGAGTCGAGACGCCAAGGCGCCTCTCTGAGACATCGACTCGTTCACCAAATTCATCATTCATCAAATGTTACACTCAGAAACGAATCGTTTCTTTGAGTCTCTCGGGATGAAAACTGAATCTGAAATATCCCTCGCTTTGCGAAGTACAACTGGCGATCACTGAAATTCAGGATATTTGATAGATCTGATCCTAAAACTTGAAATCACTCTCTCAAACGTTGAGAGAAGCGGCTATTCCAGAGGTTTTCGGACTGGTTCTAGAAACAGCGAGTCATTGAAAGTGGCTAGTGGGCAGGAAGAATGATTAGCGGTCCCGCCTTTTTTCCTGCCCACTCTTTTCTCCGGAAGAATCACTTCCCGATGAAGAACTCGCGTTGTAAAAAAATCGCATTGTAAAAGTTGGTTCCACGCGAAAAATTTCACTCGATCTCTCGATCAGCCAGTTTGGGATAACACCTCAGCCAAAGCAATTTCACTTAGTGCAGTTTGCGCTACCATGTGCCCGTGAAGAACGCGTTTTCCAGAACTGATCCTGAACTTGAAGTTGCTCTCTTAAACGTTGATAAAAGCGTCTATTCCAAAGGTTTACGGAATGGTTTTACTCAAAAGAGTTCCGCTCCACAAAGCGCCTCTATCGCCTGAACCTCCTGCATCCCCAAAGTGAACCACGATCCTGCTCAGCGAATTCACTTCTGGGTTGCGTTCCGGAAAAGAATCCCGGACAGTACAATCCTATTGATGTTCTTGGAAAAACAGGGGACCTTGTTGGTGTCATCGACCGAGCCGTATCAACTTTCAGTCTACCAGACTCATATCGAGGTCACGATGAGCCCCCTCATCGCTGAAGGGTCGTGGGCAGACATCCAGAAGCTTGGCGATGAAGTGACACGTGAAGCTCAGCAACGTAAATGTCCAACCTGCTTGATCGACCTCTCTTCACTGGATTACATGGGGAGCTCACTTGTTGCTCTTCTGGTTCGCATCTGGAAAGACGTGAAGGAAAAAAAAGGAGAGATGGTGGTCGTCGCCCATCACCCTCTCATCCGTGAAACGATCGTCCTGGCCGGACTGGACAAACTCTGGGCAGTTTACACAGATATCGACGGAGCCTATCAGAAAATTGGTGCGCCGCTGAAGAATGGCGACACTCCGAAAAACTTCATTTCGATCCTGAGTCAGCGTAAATTTACGGTCGGGATTGTCGTGCTTGTTATTGTCGTTCTAAGTGTGGCACTGTTTGCAATCAACCAACAACCTTAGCGCACTCAGACCATCCGAATGCATTCTGCCGAGAGGCAGTGCTAGTCGATGCAGTGCTGACAAATCTAGAGTTATTGAACCGAATAAAGGGAAAAGATGGCAGACGAAGCAAACTCTGATGTTTCGGCAAGCAAGATCGAAGTCAATAATCAAAAAAGCGACCCGGCTATCCCACCCGAAGCACGTCAGCGAGCCTTACAAGAGGAGTTGAGCAGTCTCATCGATTTGGTTGGCGTCGAACCGTTGGTCGACATGCTTTTGGAGCGGGCTTTTCAACTCGGTGCGACTGACATTCACCTCGACCCACAACCCTCGGGACTCAACCTGCGTCTTCGCCTCGATGGAATTTTGCACGACATTCTTCATCTGGAGGCGGACTACGCGCCGCATATGATTTCTCGCATCAAACTGATCTCAGGGATGAACATCACTGAGAAGCGACAAGCACAAGATGGCCGCATTTCAAACGCCATGTTGAATCAGGCTCGCGACATTCGTGTTGGAACGGGCCCCACAATTTATGGCGAAAGAATCGTCATGCGGCTGATGCCTGACCATACTCAGTTTACATCACTCGATGAACTTGGCATGCATGCCAAACAAATTGAAGCGGTCAACAAAGCGATCCAAACACCTCATGGAATGATTTTGAGTGTGGGGCCGGTCGGGTCCGGGAAGAGTACGACAACATATAGTTGTCTGGAAGCGATCAATTCACCAGAACAATCGCTGGTCACTATCGAAGACCCTGTCGAACGTCGTATTGCAGGAGTGAACCAGATTCAGATCGACAACAAAATCAAATTTGGTTTTGTTGAAGCTCTTCGCGGAGTTCTGCGGCAAGATCCAGACGTCATCATGGTCGGAGAAATCCGGGACGCGGAGACGGCGCACATCGCAGTCCGGGCCGGCCTGATGGGGACGCAGGTTCTCAGCACGTTGCACGCTGGAGACACTGGCTCAACGCTTGATATGTTTCGTGAGTTTCAAATTCCACGCATGTTCCTGTCGGATGCCATCAACTGCATTATCGCTCAGCGACTTCTTCGGAAGATCTGCCCCAAAAGCAGAGAAACTTACACACCTGATAGTTCGACCTGCCAAATTCTCGGGATCGATCCGCAACGTGCCAGCCACACGCAACTTGTCCGTGGAGTCCCCTCGGATGAAAACTTCCACACCGGCTACTTCGGACGTACGGGTGTCTTTGAAGTGATGGCGGTCGATCATGAATTGAGACAACTCATCCTCTCTGGAAAATCAGGTCGTCAGGTTTATGAACTTGCACGAGAAAAAGGGATGGCAACTCTCGAACAGAGCGCTCGAGAAAAAGTCCTCTCCGGAATCACAACAGTCGAAGAACTGATTCGCGTAACGGTTTAGCACCGAGGCGGCGCTCATGTGCCCGTGAACTTTATCAGTCCGGCGTCAGTATTTGCGGCTCACCTGTTCGAACAATAAATCAAATAAGCCAGCTGACGTCACTGTCACATGGTGAAGGTGGAGCAGCACTCTCTCTACTCGTGTGGCACGATGATATGCGAAGCTCGACGGAGGCTTATCGCACTGGTGCTCGCTGAGAAGGAGGGCGGAACGTTTGACCTTTCTCGATCGCCTCTGTGAATTCTCGGAACGCATCATCCAACGGGCCGATTCGTGGCTGAACAACCGCGACGGGTTCACTGACTGTCCCCATGACCTGAACTCGAATCCAGTTGTTTCCGAGAATTTTTGTGAGTGGTCTTAAGATGCGAACGCTGTTATTGGGGCGAGAATCAAACGAGAGGTTGATCAACGATTGCCCTCCCCCAGCAAAGCCGACGACTCCTTTTCCAATCAAATTCAGAGCGTCTCCACGCAACTCAATTCTCGAGAAATCCAGGAGTTCATTTTGGATGTCGAACTCGCCATACGAATAATTGAATGCGGTGTCACCGACTGGTCGGAAATTGATCAGCGAGAACATTTGAGCAAATGCTGGAAGATCCATGATCGCTGCCGGAACGATTTGCACCCACCCCTTGCCGACCATTGCCTTCGCAGAGGGTCCCATGCCTCGCACCGACATTAACCCGTTCACCTTACCCTTCAGATTTTGCGCATTCTTGAATTGATCAGCTGCCCAGGTTGCAAGCTCAACATCGTTGATATTGACCTCTGCTTGATACTGAGTGAGTTCTGGACGATCAGCAAGTAAAACCGCTGCATCGAAACCGATTTGACCATCATACAAATCAGCTCTGAGTTGCTTGTTTGCGTAGGGATTCGCTGCGGTGAACTTCACAGGAGGATTGATAAACTTGGGTTTGCCAACCACAAGCCGATTCTCTTCCAAATGAAATGGAGACCGTACGTTTGAAAATGGCATACCCATCGCGATTGCGTATTCGAGATCAATAGCCCCTTCCATACGCAACTTCTGGCCATCCCATAACCCATCCGTGATATCGACTTTTCCGGTGACGTTTTCAAGCGGAACGCCTGCAACCAGAGAGTTGTTTTTAAGGACCGCTTGAAGGTTCCACCGGGCAGTCACGATCTCTTCATCAGAGACCCAACCACGCATATCAACGGTGAGATGGAGGTTCACATTCCCTTGCAAATCCATCGCTTTCAACGGAGCAGAAATCGCTTCCGGAAGTGCACGGCTGAGTTCGTCATCGAACTTTGCTTGAACCAGCTTCAAGTCTCCAAAATGAACTTCCCAGGCAACTTCACCCGTAGGGGGAACAGCAACGAACGCTGGCCATTTGGGATCAGTCCCGTTGATTTCCAGATACGAAGAGTCATGCCAACCGTGGAGCGAATGGATGTTGAGTCGCTGTCCATCCCAGTCCAATGCTCCAACGACATCGGTCCACTTGTATGGAAACGAAGCGGGAGTAATCGTTCCATCCTTCCACTGAATTCCATTGAGAGTGACAGCAGTGGGGGTCCCCGGACTCCAGGCAAGAGCGATTTTATCAATATCAATTGTTCCGCCGAGAGCGAAATCGTCCCAGACCGTTGAGATATGCGGGGCACTGACCAGCGAAGCTTTCTTCAAATCTCCGTCAATGGGGACTCGAACTGCTCGAAGGTCCAACGACAATTGCCCGGGTTTCTTTTGAGAATCAAATTTCCCACTCCCGTTCAGGTGAGCATGACCGTGGCGTGCCTTCAATTCGCTGAAGTACCAGACATCCCCCTTGAGACCATCAAACGAGACGTCTCCACTAAAATCTTCTAGTTCATAAGGAAATCCAACAAAGTTCAGCGACGACTCCCGGACATTGCCAACGAGTTGCATTTCAAACTTATCTTGCGTGGTCTCGTCTCGAATGAAGCGAGCTGATAAGTCGACGACTCCTTTCATCCGCAAAGATTCGATGGCCGATTTAACTCCCGCCTGTTCGCGACGGCCGAATGCATTGATGAACTTGTCATCAATCGGCACATTGTTCACGACAATCGAAAACTCTGCGTCTCTGCTTTCAGTTCCGTCTCCAAAACTTCCAGTCAACTGCAAAGGATTTCCCGCAGCCTGCCCGTTCATTCTGATTTGAAATCCGCCTCCCTGATGAACAATTTCTCCTGAAACCTGCTCGACAGGATAGCGGAAGTGATCATGAACAATTCGACAATCTCGAGCTGTAAATTTTCGTAATTTTCCGGACCAATCTTTCCCTGCCAACTGAGAGACATCGACATCGAGGTCAAAAATCCCCGACGGGCTGAGTAGCTGATAAAGACGCAACAGGTCGTTCGGTAAAACCGATTGAATTCGCTGATCAATTTTTAAATGAGTCGCTTTCACCACGAAATTTTTCGACCAGTCCGGCCCAACTCTTTGAGCGACCCCATCAATAAAGAGCGAGCTTTGATTATTTGAAGCTTGAAAGTTCTCGACCTTCAGCCTGTTCGGAGTCGCTTCGATTTTCGCTCGGACGTCGTACAACGGGATAGGAAGAAATAGATCGGAAAGCTGTCCATGCTCAATTTCTGCCTGGACAGAATAATCGAGTGGGGCATCCTTACTTATACGACCTGCTGAGAATTGAAGCTTCAGATCGGCACGAATGAAGGATTCCCCGCTTTGAGGCGTTCCCTCTGGACCTTCCGGAGCAATTGCTAACGGGATTCCCTGCCCATTTGATGAGACCGTTTTGAGCTGCTGGTTTTGCCTCGTCCGTTCCTGACGGGCAAGATATTGTGGTGTCTGATGAAGCTCAGCGAGCCTTGCTCCGACTTCGGGTATCCAGAGCCCTGTTTTATCGAGCATCGGTTCATTGATGCGAATTGTGCCAGCACTCCCAGCGAGTTTCCACTCTCCAGTTTGAGCGTCGAAAAGACCATCCAGCGAGACCGGTCCCAGAGAGTCTGCCACTGCTCTCCCAACGATTTCGTATCGTTGACGAGCCTCTGGTGAAATCTGCAAATCGATCCCCTGACACAAAAGCGAATGCACTGGCCCATTGGGAATTGATTGCAGCCCAATCCGAATCTGACCATTCTTGATGACGACAGCTGGGGAGTACTCTTGCTTTGGCTTTGGTGGAGTCAGCTGTTGCCAATTCCAGAGCCCCTCTGCACTCCGTGTGGCAAATAGCTGCGGTGAGTTCAACTCAACCCGTTTGACCAGGATTCGCCGTGAATCCTGAAGCAGTTTCCCGTCGACAGTCACTGTCAACTGAGGGATTTTCGCCAGAGGGGCGCCACTCTTTTGTGATTGAATATCCAGCTCAGTGATCACGAGTTGCGAACCGTTGACCAGATTCGCACTCTGAAAACTGACGCGACAATCAACAAAAATTGTCTCGATCGCTTTCGCCACTGCGTTGTGGATGAGTACATCTTTTTGCGACCAAAAGTGCAAACCGACAGCCCCAGCTGCGATGACAGTCACCAACAGCAGCATCAGCATCCATTGCAGTGTTCCTCGGATTCCGTCCCAAGTCACAAGTTCGATCCGTCTAGAGCATCTTCAAAAAATGTTCGCATTCTGTCTCGTGGAGATCAGCGATTCACCACATGCAAATCACACTTCGCGGGCACAAGGAACACGAAAGTGGCTTAACACATCAATCCGCTCGACGCTTCGATTCATCATTCAACCTTCCACAAATCGACAAAATGCCAATCGCTGAAAGCACCAGCAACGGGGCTTCTGCCGGGAGTCGATAACGTAATGAGCTGACGAAAATCATATGTAAGCCCGCGAAGTAGAATATCGGGCCGGCACAAACGACAATAGACCAGTTTTTCTCCCAAATCTTCCAAGCCCCCCAGGCTGCCAAGAAAAAAACAGGGATCGTGTACAAACAGAGACCAATCCGTATGAGCGCTTTATCGAACTGCGCGGCATTGGGCCACGGTTTCCAATACCGCCACAGCTTCGCCCCCGCCAAACTGACGACTCTTGAAGGATTCGCCTTGGCGAACTCCCACGACCTGCGTTGATACTCCTTGTCGACTTCGTACTCTGTCATCTCGTTGGGCAACTGGTCGTCATCGAAAAATCGCATGTCGCTCGCCCCCGTCGCTTGTGGATTGAGACCATCGTACAAGCTCGGTCCCATCCAAAATGTCGTCAGCTTGAAGTGTCCAGAAACATTTTGATTCCGAACTCCCCAAGGGAGCAGAACGAGAACCATCCCCAACGTCATCAGAACCGCAGCGATGCCACTATTCCAACGTGGTGAAATGAACGCAAGCAACAGGAAGCCCAGAAGAGGACCGACCAAAATCCAACTTGGCTTCGTGTAAACGCCAAGACCAATCAGGATTCCGGTCAAGAGTGCCCACCCGCAAACCTTCGAAACCGAAACCGAACTCTGGGTGAGTTGCTCAATTAACGAAACGGCTCCAAGTAGAGACAACAACATCGTAAATCCGAAGAGCGTCTCAGAGAGAATCACGCCCGAAAAGCCGATCGATGCCGGGGAGATCGCTAAAAGGGCAGCCGCGATCAACCCTGCTGCAGACGAATGAATTCGCTTTCCAAGCAGATAGAGCAATCCACACGAGAGGGCTCCCAATGTTGCCAACAGAATTCGAGCAGCGAAGCGGCTCTCGCCAAAGATGGAAATCGAGATCGCCAAAACTGCGGGAAGTCCCGGCATCCGATGAACAGACCTCGGCGGAGAATGGATCGCATAGTCTTCGCCTTTAACGATTGTCTTCGCCAGATCCCAATACCCTTCAGCATCTCCCGAGATCAAGTAATCTCGCCCCGTTGCATCGAGACGTTCCTGTAACCAGACAACGAAGCCGGCTCTCAACACGAGCGCAACCAGAAGAATGAGCAACAGCAATCGACGATCATATTGAGAGTGACACGCCGATTTCATAGGGAGTCTGCTTTGTGATTCAATATCAATGATGAAAAGTGGATAAATTTGAGGGAATGTCGGTTCCAGTCTATCTCACGCGACTGGATTTTGAACAGCATGATTTTCTCACTTTCAGACGATCCTGCTGTTACGTTTGCCCCATGTTTGTGAAAACGATAAAAGGGTTGAATGGAGTTCTTGAGAAGACTTCGACAGGAATTTGTTTGTACAAACATGAGATGGTGAGTGAGATGGCAAGTCCGATTCGAGTGGCAGTGACCGGGGCAGCTGGGAACATTGGGTATGCGTTGGCGTTTCGACTGGCGAGTGGTGAGGTTTTTGGTCCTGACCAGCCAGTGCATCTGAATTTGATTGAAATCCCCCCTGCAATTTCCGCTCTGGATGGAGTGGAAATGGAACTCGACGACTGTGCATTTTCCACACTCGCAGGTGTCACAAAAGTTGACAGTGATCATCTCGAAGAGGGGTTTGGCGATTGCAACTTCGTGCTGTGCGTCGGCAGTGTGCCACGCGGAAAAGGAATGGAACGTGGAGACCTGATTCGAATCAATGGCCCGATTTTCACAAACACAGGAAAAGCAATTCAAGCAGCCGCTGCGAAAGATGTTCGAATTGTTGTCGTCGGAAACCCTTGTAACACAAACTGCTTGATTGCAATGAACAACGCTCCCGACATCCCACGGGACCGCTGGTACGCAATGATGATGCTCGACCAAAACCGTGCGAAAACACAACTCGCTCAAAAATCCGGTCAACCAGTTTCGTCGGTTTCAAAAATGACGATCTGGGGCAACCACTCCGCGACACAGTTCCCCGATTATTTCCACGCAGAAATCGGTGGCACACCAGCCCCTGAAGTCATCAAAGATGATGCCTGGTTGCAGAATGATTTCATCCCCATCGTTCAGAAACGTGGTGCAGCTGTGATCAACGCTCGCGGTGCAAGTAGTGCCGCATCTGCTGCCAACGCTGCGTTGGACACAGTCAAGTCGATCATCTCTGTGACTCCAGAGAACGAAACATTCAGTGCAGCCGTATGCAGCGATGGCTCTTACGGCGTCGATGAAGGTCTCATCTTCGGATTCCCACTCCAGAGCGATGGCGCAACCAGTAAGATTGTCCAAGGGCAGGAACACAACGAGTTCGCACAACAAAAAATCGATGCGACACTGAAAGAGCTTCGTGAAGAACGAGACACCGTCAAGGATCTCTTGAACTAACTGACGAAGTCATCTCTCTACGAAGTGAAGTTGTCAGGCACATACTGACTTCTTGTACTGACTTCTTGAATTCGCGATCCAAAGGCATTGGACGAGCACGAACATTACCGTGTTCGTTCATTGCCATCTTCCGTCAACTCCGGCGGTTGGACCACGAGACTATTTGAATCGAGTCCCACAATGACAATTGAAACGACGAATTGCTTTCTTGTCGAAAAATTCGGTGACGAAATCCGTTCACGATTGTCGGCGGTCCCTCTTCCCGAATTAGGTTCGGGTGAAGTTATCGTTGAAGTGAGCCACTCGTCCTTAAACTACAAGGACGCGATGGCAGCGACTGGTCACCCGGGAATCGTGAAGAATTTCCCACATGTTCCCGGCGTCGACGCTGTGGGGACTGTCGTTGAGAGTCAGGACGAACGCTACCAACCCGGCGATCAAGTCATCGCGACTGGTCACGAATTGGGCGTCGAACGTTGGGGCGGATGGGCGTCGCATCTCATTGCTCCGGGTGACTGGCTGGTCAAATTGCCAGCGAGCCTCACACCCGCAGAGAGTATGACTCTTGGAACGGCTGGGTTCACAGCAGCTCAAAGCGTAGCAGCACTTCTGAAATACGGGCGAACTCCAGAAGATGGAAAAGTGATTATCAGCGGAGCGACGGGCGGAGTCGGATCAATTTCAGTCATGCTTCTCGCCAAACTCGGTTTTGACGTGGTCGCGATCACTGGAAAAACGGATCGCCACGACTGGCTGAAACAACTCGGAGCGACAACTGTCGCAGGTCGAGAAGAATTGTCAGGCAATGAAAAGCGGCCACTTCTGAAAGGAGAGTTCGCAGCCGGAATCGACACCGTTGGTGGCGGCGTCTTGGCGACCATGCTGAAGAAAATTGAACATCGAGGTTGTGTCGCCTGTTGCGGTGTGACTGGTGGTGGCGAACTGCCGACAACAGTTTACCCCTTCATCCTCCGAGGAATCGCACTCTTTGGAATCGATTCCGCATGGTGTCCCGACGATCTTCGTAAAGAAATCTGGAACAAACTGGCAACAGACTGGAAGCTTGATCAGCTACTGGATGCAAAAATTGACCTCTCACTCACGACTGTCTCCGCAGCTGTGGAACAAATTCTCGACGGAAAATTTGCAGGCCGGGGTGTAATTCATCTCAGCGAGTGAGATATGCTTCTCTTTCCCCTGATGCACCTTCACAGGAGATTTGATGATGCGAATCGTGTCCCGCTGGATGTTGACGCTTTCCCTGTTCTTGATTTTGAAGAGCACTCTCGTTGCAGACGAATTGCCTGCTCCGACTGGAGACCCCGCGATCATCCCCGCAGGAGCAAAGCTTGAAGAACTCTGGAAAGAGGGTCTCTTCACCGAAGGGGTTGCGGCAGCTCCGGATGGTCGGATCTATTTCAGCGACATCTCAGCAGGAGATCGTCCCGGGCGGATCTTACGGTTCGATCCTTCGACAAAAAAAACTGATGTCTATTGTGCCGGCAGTGGCCAAAGCAACGGATTGATGTTTGACCGCAATGGGAATTTGATCGCGGCCTGTGGGGCGAACGGTGGAAAGATTGCGCTGTGCCGAATCGAAGAAGAGGGAGCCTTGAAGGTTCTTGCCTCCAAATTCGATGGGAAAGTGTTCAACTCTCCAAATGACCTGGTGATTCATCCAGATGGTTCCATTTTCTTCAGCGACCCCCGCTATGTTGGTACGGAGCCGACGGAACTTGATCACATGAGCGTCTTTCGCTTCGATCCCAAAACACAAAAACTGACGCGAGTGACGACAGAGATCACCAAGCCCAACGGTGTCATTCTCTCTCCCGATGGCAGCACGCTTTACGTCGCCGAAACGAACCGGGGAACGACCGAAGTTGCGAAAGCGAAATCTTCGAATTCAAAAAGTCGAATGACACTGAATGCGTTTCGCATCAAAAAAGATGGCACGCTCGGAAAACGAAAAATCCTGCACGACTTCGGGGACCAACTCGGCATTGATGGAATGACCGTCGACACCAACGGAAACATCTACGCAGCCGTTCGTAGCGCGGAACGACATGGCATCATTGTTTTCAGTCCTGCAGGACATGTAAAAGCGTACATCCCTACTCCTGACCTTCCAACCAATTGCTGCTTCGGCACAGGCGAAGGAAAGCAAACTCTCTATCTCACAGTCGGTAAAGGCTTGTACCGAATCAAGCTGAAAAGCACCGGATACCATCCGGCAACTTCCTGATTCTTTTTCAACTACAATTATTATGTCAAACTCCAAACGTGCTGTCGTTCTTTTAAGCGGCGGACTGGATTCCGCAACAGTTCTCGCAATTGCCAAAAGCGAAGGCTACGAATGTTACGCCCTCTCCTTCGACTATGGGCAACGACATCAGTTTGAACTGCAAGCTGCTGAAAAGCTCTGCCAGAAATTTGATGTTCAAAAACATGTCACCATTGAAATCGACCTCCGCAAGTTTGGCGGTTCGGCTTTAACAGAAGAAATCGAAGTCCCGAAAGATCGAGATGAGGAAGTGATGGCGACCGGTATTCCAATCACTTACGTCCCTGCCAGGAATACAGTGTTCCTCTCGATTGCTCTCGGCTGGGCAGAAGTGCTAGGTGCATTTGACCTGTTCATCGGTGTCAACGCGGTCGACTACAGTGGGTACCCGGACTGTCGACCGGAATTTATTCAGCAGTTCACAAAACTCGCAAATTTGGCGACGAAAGCAGGCGTCGACGGAAGCGGAGAGTTCAACATTCACACTCCTCTCATCGATCTCACAAAGGCGCAAATCATTCAGAGAGGGATCACGCTCGGCGTCGACTACAGCCAGACACATAGCTGCTATGATCCAAATGAAGCAGGCATTAGCTGCGGGCATTGCGACGCCTGTCAACTCCGCCAACGCGGTTTTGAAAATGCCGGCTTGACCGACCCAATTGAATACCAAACTTGAATCACTCGCTTTTCTTTAGAGCATTTCCAATGCTTCTCTTGTCCGCGAAGTACGTTTTCACAAGTCCATACGCTGATGCCACGAGACAGTACTGTTAAGACGAATTATAGATTTGCTCTAGAACCTCTTTCGAATTGGTGCTCAGGTTCTGCCTCGTGGGGTACAGCATCTCCACTAGATAAAAGTCCTCGATGAGTGCGTGCACGGGTTGAGGAACCCGCTCTCTCCTGCTGTTTTGATTCACCACCTCCGCACCACCTCCGCACAATTTGTCACGAGATTCATTCAGGCCGTCATTACCGTTTCAGGCCGCACCAATTGCTTCAAGTCCCCTGATTGACATCTTGCTTTGGTCGATCGGCACTTCTTGCGCAAATTCTCCAAAATCTCAACGCACCAACGTCGATAAGCTGAACAGGAACGGCGGTCTGTGAATCAATTAACCGTACAGAAATCGAAGTGTTGGAAAAGTGCGATGGTGGAAAAATCCCAATCAGTGATGCGAGTGGTCTCGTTGGTCCTTTTTACGATGATCTTCGCAGGGGCGTGGGCCAATGACCGCCCACGTGAGGTTTTGGCACAAAAGGAGATGCCCAAACCCTCTGCCAGTATCAGCCAGGAAGCTGATACAGGAGCCACCGCACTTGCCGGGGCTGTTTCTGAAAGGACTGCTCCAGAAGTGGTCGTCCCTGAACATGTGATGCCCAAGCCTGTACTGGAAGATATCACGCCATCCGAATTTGGAATGACGATGTCAATTTCAGTCGAGACGGAAGGTTTGACGATCAAAGGCAAAACTGTTCAGCAGCACATTCAGAAACTGCCCCTTGGAATTGCAAATGGCGATTATCTGATGGTTGATCCTGAAGGAGGAGTCGGTTGGTTGCGGATTCGCGGTCAGCAAAAACCTGATGATCGAGCAATCACACTCTCCACACAGATCGGTGAGGCAACCGTTCGGTACATGCGGGTTTCCCCCGTCGATGCAAGTCAGCCTATCGAGAAGATGGTTCCGGTTCCTCTTCAATATGCAGCCGAAGAATCGAAAGTTATTCGATAACTTTGAGCGATCATCCAGACTGCTTCAAAAAGCTCCAAGGAGCAACCAGAGAGCAGTCAACACCAGCCCAGCGAGAATGCCAGCGATCGTGTCATCTGACATCACTCCCCATGGGCCGGGGAGTTTTTCGAAGCGGTTGACTGGCCAGAGTTTTGAGATATCAAAGATTCGAAACAAAACGAATCCGGCAACAGCAGTTCCCCAAGTGACTGGCACAAACAGAAACACGAACGGGAACGCTGCGATCTCATCAAAGACGACATGCTTGGGGTCACCTGTTTGATAGTACCGAATTCCGGCAGCACAAATCGGAATGCCTATCACATACAGAACGATCCCATAAAGCAACATCATCGCGGGATGCCCATTGATGTACTGTAACCCCAGTGCGAGCAGCGGCCCCCAAAGACTCCCAACCGTCCCCGGCGCCTTGCGAGCGGCTCCCAGGCCGAGACCAATTGACAGTAAGAATAACACTCGTTCGAAGATCGTCGAAGGTGGAGTGGCAATCGGTTTCCCTTTGATTTCACTCACGACATTTCCACCAAGACTGAGTCTCCTTCGACTTTGACCGGAAACGATTCCAGTCGAATCTGATCATTCAGACACATTGCTCCGGTTGAAACGTCATATTGCCAGCCATGCCAGGGGCAGGTGACGATGCACCCAGAAAGCTCGCCATCCCCAACGGGACCGCCAGCATGGGCACAAATTCCATCAATCGCGTGAAACTGCCCATCGACATTGAACAACGCCACGATGCGATCGCCGACCGTCAATTCCTTACCACTGCCGACTGCAACATCTGCAACCTTTGCGATTTCGATCCAGTTTGACATATTGAACAGTTAGTATTCTCGGGCTGATCCAAAGACCTGAAATTGAACTCTCAAACGTTGAGAAAAGCGACTATAGCATTTTTCGAATTGGTGTTCGGCTTCAGCCTCGTGGAGAAGTTCGATTTCCCACATAAAAATCACGCTACGAATTCCACTCTTCACGGGGACAAAAGCACGAAAGCCAACAAGTCAACTTCGTGATGATATTCAGGCGTCATGATCGAGCAAGCATCACACATGTTGACCGATCAGAATAGGAAGATAGTTAATTTTCGGTTGATGTGTCATCAGCTTCATCAGCCATCCATGATCATTTGAAATCTTCGCCACCTCCGATTCCCAAGGCTCCTTTCTCGCCAGGGTCGTTTCGACACAAAGACACATCGTATCAATATCACCTAAGCGAAACTCTCCTCTCCAATTTCTTGGAATCACCACACTTCCTGGACTTTTTCGAAATCGATGCCGAGTCCGAACAATTCCGATCTCAGCGTTTTGAACAGCTGCGAATAAACTTATCAAAGCGTGTGGCTCGAAGATATTATCATCATCCCAGAAACAGACATAGCGACCGCAAGCCTGCACGATCCCAAGATCCTTAGCGGCTGCCCCCCACTGACCAGTTGGTGAGTTCAGCTCAAAATATCTTGCCCCTGACCGCTCAGCTAGACATCTTGCGTGACTATCGGGACCATCCGAAATGACGAGATGCTCACATTCAAGTCCACCCCGCGACTGCTGAGCAAACTGATGCAGGCAATGCGAAAGAAACTCCGGGCGCTGACAAGTGGCGGTAATGACAGAGAGGTCCATTGTGTTCACAATTTGAAATCAGGATTATTAGGGAACTGATATTTTCTGTGAGGTTGCGCTTTGTCGCTTGGTTATGTTCGAGTACAAACTAGTAATTCATCCCACCTGACAACACAGGGGGCGCAATAACCAAGTGAATCACTGCGTCTCCAGAATTTATGTCAGGACTCTGAACCGTTCGGGCAGAAGCGAGTTCACCGTTCAACTTTTCATTCAAAATTCACTTTTCAACGTTCAGTGACCCTATGAAGGCTCTTGTAAAACGTAAATCTGAAGTCGGCCTCTGGCTGGAAGACGCCCCGATGCCGACCGTCGACTCGAATGAAGTTCTTGTTCGAATCGAGAAGACCGGTATTTGCGGGACTGATTTACACATCTACAACTGGGACGAGTGGGCCCAGAAGACAATCCCTGTCCCGATGGTTGTCGGACATGAATTTGTTGGTGAGATCGTTGAAGTCGGAGCGAATGTTCGCGACTTCTACCCGGGAGAGATCGTCAGTGGCGAAGGGCATGTTGTTTGTGGGCATTGCCGAAACTGCCTTGCCGGAAGAAGACACCTCTGTGCAGAAACTTCGGGGATCGGTGTGAATCGCCCCGGAGCGTTCGCTGAGTATATCTCGATTCCACAAACCAACGTCTGGCATCACGCTGAAGGAATCGATCGCGAGATTGCTTCGATCTTCGACCCATTTGGAAATGCGGTCCACACCGCTCTTTCATTTGATATTCTGGGAGAAGATGTTCTGATCACCGGTGCAGGTCCTATTGGGTGTATGGCAGCTGCTGTGGTGAAGTATGCTGGCGCGAGGTTCGTCGTCGTGACTGATGTGAACCCGTGGCGACTGGAACTTGCCAAAAAAATGGGCGCCACGCGGGTGATCGATGTGAGAAACGAATCGATTGAGAACGTACAAAAAGAATTGGGAATGAAAGAAGGCTTCGACGTCGGTCTCGAAATGTCGGGCAATGAATCGGCGTTTCAAGGAATGCTCAAAAACATGTGTCACGGCGGGAAAATTGCAATGCTCGGAATTCCCCCGAAGCCGATCGCGATCGACTGGAATCTCGTGATCTTCAACATGCTGACCATCAAAGGGATCTACGGACGTGAAATGTACGAGACGTGGTACAAAATGACGGTCATGCTCCAGGGAGGCCTCGACATCTCTCCAGTCGTAACGCATCGTTTCCCGGTCGATGATTTCGAAAAAGGGTTCGAAGTGATGAACTCCGGTCAGTCTGGTAAAGTGATCCTGGATTGGAAATCGACTTAGAACCAGTCCGAGAACCTCTCGATTCGACGTTGGCTCAACGTTTGAGAGCGCGATTTCAAGGTTTATTTTGTCGGAGACCTTGAGCCTCTGGCGAAACCGGCGAAAACATTGATCAACACAATTTCAATCAGGGAAACAGCTGATGTCAAATTCAATTCAAGTTGCCACGATTGAGGATGTTCGCCGAGCAGAGTCGGTGATTCATCAACACATCAGCCCTGCCCCGCTGATCCGTTCTTATGGGCTCGAAAAGATACTCGAACTCTCGGATGATCGACGGGTTTGGATTAAAGATTATGGCTGGACGCCGGTCGGTTCCTTCAAGCTGATGGGAGCGCTTAACTGGATGGCGAACCGCGCAGACGAAATTGGTGACCGCCCCGTAGCCGCTCACTCTTCCGGAAACTTTGCTTCCGGAATCTCCTTCGCAGGCATGAAATACGGCAAGCGAGTCATTGTCGTCATGCCCGAAGATGCCCCGCAGGTCAAATTCGACCTCACTGAGTCGTTCGGTGCTGAAATTCGAACCTACGACAAATCGACTGACCACTTAACTGGAGCACGTGACAAGCTGACGAAGCAAATCGCTGAAGAAGAAAACGCGATTCAGGCCTCTCCTTACGACGACAACGACGTCATTGCCGGAAACGGTGTTGGCGGCTTGGAAATCGTGGAAGAACTCGAACGACAAGATCGCAAGATCTCACACTTTTTTTGTCAGGTCAGCGGAGGTGGCCTCATGGCGGGCCATGCACTTGCCATTGCAGACGGGTTCCCCGAAGCGAAGATCATCGGAGTCGAGCCAACCGAAGCGGACGACTTCCGCCGCTCTCTCGCTGCTGGTGAACGTCTTCGTATTGAAGAACCCAAAAGCATCTGCGACGGCCTGCTCTCGTACGATGTCGGAGACCATAACTGGCCGATTCTGAAAGAATTGATCACTGAGTCCGTTTGCGTTCCTGACGAGGAAACCATCACCTGTATGGAATGGCTGTACGACACACATGGCCTACGGACGGAACCCTCTGGAGCGATTGCCACAGCCGCTGCCATGATGAGAAAAACATCTCTGGAAGGAGATGGAGATCTCGTCCTTGTACTCAGTGGCCGGAATGTCGACGACCGAACGTTCCACCAATGGATTGAAGATGGATTGGAATCGCAGTAGACCGATAAGCAGCGGATCGACAAATAGTGTCGATCCGCGAAGCAGACCGCGCATTCGATTTTGAAAATCGCCCCAAAGGCGAATTATTCCATCAATTCCTGACCGCTTGTTTCTTTCGCAAAGAAAACAACCACTACTCCGACGAGATACAAAGGGGCGAGTAGCAACGCTTTGTTTTCATCAGTAATCGCCACCGCACCGAAGCCGAAGAAGGCTGCTGCTGTGGCAAGACGTCCCATATTAAAACAGAATCCGGCTCCTGTTCCGCGGAGCCTCGTCGGATAAAGCTCAGGGAAATAGACTGCATAACCTGCGTGCATCCCCAGCGTAAAGAACCCGAACACCGGAAGTGTTAACGCCAAAACTGTTTGTGAAGCATGATTGGCGATGAGCACTTTGAACATCACCAACATCATAATGAATGCAGCGACGTGATAGAGAATAAACGCTCCTTTGCGGCCTAAACGATTCGAGATCGTGCCGAACAGCAACAAGCCGAGACCGCCGCCGATGGTGTTGAGTGCCATGCTCAGCATCTCAGCACGCTTAATAGGTGTCTCATGCTTCTTAAACGCAGCTTGCCGCTCAGCTTTGTATTCCTCTTTCGTTAATCCTGTCTCTTCAGAATTCGTGACTGGAACATGTTCCGCCTGAAGTGCTTCGGTTTGTGCACCACGCAGTAGCGCATTCTTACCGTAAATATGTCCGCCCCAGAATGTGACGAGACCAATCGACGCGAGACTGACCCCTACGATGGTATTGCGAAGGTTTGTTCCCTCAAAAAGTTCGGAGAGTCGACCTGTTTGCTGACTTGCATCAGCTGCGGCTTTTTCCCTGGCTCTGACCCATTGCTCAGGTTCATGCAAAGACCAGCGAATCCAGAGAGTCAACAAGGCGGGCAGTGCTCCGATCGCAAATCCCCACCGCCACGCGCTTTCTCCCAGCGTGATAATAAAGGCGCCTGCAGCAGCAGCAAGAAGGGTCCCAAAGACACTGGAAGCATGAAAGATGGAACTCATCACCGCTCGGGATCTTTGCGGCATGACCTCGGCAACCATGGCTGAGGCCACGGCCCATTCTCCACCAACTCCCATCGCAACAAAGAACCGCAAAATCACCATTTGCCAAGCGGACTGGGCGAACGCAGTCACGCAAGTAAAGAGCGAATAAAACAAGATTGTGATAATCATCGTTTTGGAACGCCCGATTCGGTCGCTCATCATGCCGAAGAAGACGCCACCAATTGCCCCACCGAGCAGGAAGCTTCCGAAACTCATGTCGTTCCAACGGGCCACCGCAGGGTCGTCTGCAACAACACCTAACAACGCCGGCATTGCGTCACGCATACTCGCCACAAAGATCTGCCCTTCGAAAATATCGAAGACCCAGCCCAGTGAAGCGATCAGTAAAACGAGCCATTGGTAACGGGTGATCCCCTGGTACCACTTCAGGTTGGAATCGGCATTCTGTTCGATGGTGTCACTCACGGAAACTCCGTCAATTCTCAGATAAGTCAGACTCTATTAGTAAAGACGCACTATGGCAAAAGCCCAGACATTCGCAACCCTGCAGACGAGAGATTTGGTGCAACTCTGCGCAGTCCAATGCAGACTGATTAAGTTTGTGGCACAGCCATTGCTTTACTCCTGAGAGTTGAGACGTCGTCCACAATCGACGAAGTTGTACCCTGCTGACCTACTGATCCAGGATTTCAATTTCCATTGCTGCCGAGAACTCAGGAAAACCACAATAATCTCTTATTGCTCAAGGGGTTACAGATGAAAAGTCAGTTTGTGACAGCGGCTTTGCTAACCACTGTTTTACTATTAAGCGTTGGAAACTCAGCTTTCGCGGAAGAAATCGGAGATCCCCCTGAACCTGCTGCTGTCGTTGAACTGGATTCCGGAAATATCGCATGGATGCTTATTTGTTCAGCACTCGTGCTCATGATGACAGCACCAGGGCTCGCTTTGTTTTATGGTGGACTGGTTCGGAAAAAAAATATTCTGAGCGTCATGATGCAGTGCGTTTTCCTGATGGGAATGATGACGATCCTGTGGGCTGTCTGCGGGTACAGCTTTGCTTTTGGAGGTTCGAGCCCATACATCGGGGGGACTGATTACTTATTCATGAAGGGGATTCTTCCCGATGGCCAGTCCGGAGATCAGGCCTGGGCCAACGAACTCATCACTTTTGTCTTTCAGGGAATGTTTTTCATCATCACCCCCGGATTAATTTGTGGGGCTTTCGCTGAACGTATGAAGTTTAACACGATGTGTGTCTTTTCAGCACTTTGGGGACTCCTGGTTTATTGCCCTGTCTGCCATTGGGTTTGGTCAGGTTCTGGCTGGTTATCGTCAGCTGGTAGTTTTCACGCATACGATTTCGCAGGCGGGACAGTCGTCCATATCAGTTCCGGTGTGTCCGCACTTGTTTGTGCACTTCTGATAGGAAAACGACTTGGATACGGCCAAGAACCAATGCCTCCCCACAATCTGACGTACACCTGCATCGGAACTGCACTTCTTTGGGTCGGCTGGTTCGGCTTTAACGCCGGGAGCGCCGGTGCTGCAGATGCCGCTGCTGTGAACGCTTTCGTCGCTACGCATTTGGCTGCTGCTGCCGGTGTGATCGCCTGGTCAATCATGGAATGGGTGAAACATGGGCATCCCAGCTTGCTTGGAGCATGTTCTGGAGCAGTTGCTGGTCTTGTTTGCATCACCCCTGCAGCTGGAGCTGTGAATCCGATGCAGGGTATCATTCTCGGATTTGCTGCTGGTGTTGTCTGCTTCTATGCATGCACATCTGTAAAAAATAAATTTGGGTACGATGACTCACTCGACGCCTTCGGGATTCATGGAATTGGGGGGATCCTCGGAGCCGTCCTGACTGGCGTCTTCGCAACCGAGAAACTGGGCGCAACAGGGGGATTCATTGAAACAGGATCGATTTCGCAGACCATGAACCAAGTCATCAGCGTGGTCGCAACGGCTGCCCTCGCGATTGTTGTCACCTTCATTCTTTTAAAGATTCTTGATGCTACGATGGGGCTCCGAGTCGCTCAGGAGGAAGAACTTCGAGGTCTCGACGTGACTCAGCATGGGGAAGAAGGGTATATTTTCCTTTAGAGCACTTCCGTGCCTTCTGCCCCCGTGAAGAAACGATTCTTTGAGGAATCCAAAACTTCACGTGGCAGATCGCACAACCGATTTCCTAAGATGCTCAGTGTCAGATGGTTTTCATTCGACACTCTGAATTCGAAATTAAAAATTGCAGAAGAACTCTCGGCAACAGCTTGGAGGAATCTTCACTTTTACAAGGATAGAGCGATGAAGAAAATTGAGGCAATCATCCGGCACTTCAAACTTGAAGAAGTTAAGGATGCCCTCACCGAGGCAGGTATCTCTGGAATGACGGTCTCGGAAGTGAAAGGATTTGGCCGACAGAAAGGCCACAAAGAACAGTACCGCGGCGCCGAGTACACTGTCGATTTTGTCCCCAAAGTCAAAATGGAAATCGTCGTCTCCGACGAAGATGCCCAGAAAGCGATCGACGCCATTTTAACCACAGCCAGAACAGGACAAATCGGCGACGGAAAAATCTTCATAAGCGAACTCTCCGAAGCAGTCCGTATCCGAACCGGCGAAACAGGTGGCGAGTCTTTGTGACATCAAACCTTGCGAGAGACGGAGAGGGCAGAACTGTTCCAACAACCCCTTGACGAAACTGACCAGACACAACGTGGCATTCTCTAGAACTGGTCTCAAAACTTACTGTTCACTTCTCTGGTACAGAGAAAGGTCGCGATTCCATAGGTTTTGAGACTGCTTCAAGAGCATTTTTAGAAACGATGCACGCGTTGTGTCGAGTGGACCAAGCGATAGTTCACATGATGTCCACTCAACACGAGCACGACTAGTATTCAAAATGCTTTCGTGATCGATCTTCGGAATTTTATGTTGCGACCATCACGGAGGTCGCTGTCCGATTTCTTCATGGATTCGGCTGACCAAGGATTTCAACCATGCAAAAAATTGAAGCAATCATTCGCCACTACAAGTTAGAGGACGTCAAAGCGGCTCTGACTGAGAAGGGGATCATCGGCATGACCGTCAGCGAGGTCCGTGGATTTGGACGTCAGCGAGGTCACAAAGAACAGTACCGCGGTGCCGAGTATACCGTCGACTTCCTCCCGAAGGTTCGACTCGAACTCGTCTTGAACGATGATCAAGTCCAAACCGCAATCGAGATCATCTCGGATTCCGCAAAGACAGGCCGGGTCGGTGACGGAAAGATTTTCATCTCTTCCATCTCAGATGTGATTCGAATTCGAACAGGTGAGACCGGAGCAGAAGCAATCTAACTTCACGTTTTTCTAGAGCATCTTTCGAATTGGTTTGTCGGATCTGCCTCGTGGCGAACAGCATTTTTACTGGAGCCAGTCCGAAAACCTCTGGAACCGCCACTTTCCTCAACGTTTGAGAGAGCCGTTTCGAGTTCCAGGGCTGTTCTAGAGAAATGCGTTCTTCACGGGCACACGGTAGAGCAAGATGCTCAAAGCCCGCATGCCTCCCGAGCACGATCTAAAACTTCGCGAGCTTTCTCACGTGCTTTTTGGGCTCCGGCTTGTAGAATATCTTCCACGTCGCTGAGGTTTTGTTCGAGTTTTTCCCGGCTCTCTCTCGCTTCGGCGAAGTGCTCCATCGCTTTTTCGTAGAGCGTCTGCTTTGCATCTCCATAGCCCATGCCGCCAGCGCGGTAGCGTTCTGCGAGTGCCTGTTGCTCTTCATCATTTGCGAAGAGTTTATAGAGCCCGAAGACGGAACAAGTCTCTGGATCTTTTGACTCTTCGACTGGAGTCGAGTCAGTTTTGATCGACATGAATTTCTTGCGGAGTTTCTTCGGAGGTTCAAAGATGCCGATTGTGTTGTTGTAGCTCTTCGACATTTTCTCGCCGTCGGTCCCGGGAACTTTGGACGTCTCTTTGAGTACATGCCCTTCCGGAAGAACAAAGACTTCTTTCTCGTAGATGTGATTAAATCGCTGAGCGATATCTCGCGTCACTTCCAGGTGTTGTACCT
Source organism: Thalassoglobus polymorphus (assembly GCF_007744255.1). Lineage (GTDB taxonomy): Bacteria > Planctomycetota > Planctomycetia > Planctomycetales > Planctomycetaceae > Thalassoglobus > Thalassoglobus polymorphus. The sequence goes on from NZ_CP036267.1 coordinate 3,775,952, forward strand.
GGTCTTGCCCGACGGGGACCAGATTGCTGTCGTAAGCCAGAATGTCGGCAGCCATCAGCACGGGATAAGTGAACAGCCCAGCATCGGCTGCCAGACCTTTCGCAATTTTATCTTTATAGGCGTGACACTTTTCGAGCAGACTCATTTGTGTGACGGTCATTAACAACCAGGTCAATTCGGTCACTTCCGGGACATCCGATTGCTGGTAGAGCGTCGCTTGCTCGGGATCGAGTCCTAGAGCCAACAAGTCGAGAGCTGCATCCTGAGTCAGTTCTCGCAGTTGCTTCTTGTCACGAATCGTCGTTAATGCATGCAGATCGGCAATGAAATAAAATGCCTGATCATGATGTTGCAATTCGATGTATTGACGGATCGCACCGAAATAATTGCCGAGATGAAAACGACCAGTCGGTTGAATTCCGGAGAGAACACGCATTTGTGAATTCTTTATTGATGCAAAGGATGAAGGTTAAGGGAACAGCGAAGTATTCCTCGAGTCCGCTGCATGAGCTCTTATCGACGAAGACTGCCGATGATTTCCGTCACGGAAGAGCAGCCTTCGCTCTCGACAATTTGATCAAGTTCATCGACCAATCTGGCAGAGACTCCGGGATCATAGAAATTTGCTGTTCCGATTTGAACGGCACTCGCCCCCGCAATGAGAAATTCCATCACATCGTCGATCGTGGCGATGCCACCGACACCAATGATCGGGATGTCGATTGCGTTTGCGACCTGATAAACAGCTCGCAGTGCTAACGGTTTGATTGCCGGGCCAGACAATCCCCCAAGGACATTTCCGAGGATCGGCTTCCGTTTTCTCCAGTCAATCGCCATTCCTTGAAATGTATTCACGCAGGAAACCGCATCGGCTCCCCCCTCCGCAGCCCCCGCAGCGATCTTGGTGATATCAGTAACGTTCGGAGTCAGCTTCGCAATAATCGGAAATGAGCAGACATCCCGAACTGCTCGGACGACGTCTCTGGCTGAGTCCGCGTTTGTACCGAAATCGACTCCACCAGAAACGTTCGGGCAGGAAATATTCAGTTCCAAAGCTGCGATTCCCGAACAATTCGCCAGCTTCCCAGCGAGCGTGGCAAAGTCTTCAACCGTTCGTCCTGCAATATTCGCAATCAAAGCTGTGTCCAACCCGGTCAGGTATGGGACATGCTTTTCGATGAAGGTATCAATTCCATCGTTGTCGAGACCGATTGAGTTGAGCATTCCGGAAGTCGTTTCAACCGTTCGCGGAGGAGCATTTCCGATTCGAGGCTCACCGGTCACTGTCTTCGGGACGATTCCTCCCAGCTTCGAAAAATCAACAAAGGCAGACATTTCCTTCGCATACCCAAACGTCCCGGAAGCAACCAGGATCGGGTTTCGAAGTTTCAAACGATTCAGTTGAACATGAAGATCAGACATAAGTTTTTCAGTGGATTAGCTAAGCGTGATTTTTTCGAGGCAGGATAACAACGAGCCCCCTCAATTGACGATGGAGCCGCAAATTTTTCTTCGCAACGAAGAATTGCAAGTTCGTCGTAGATCGAGCCCCTTCGTCAGAGACCATTGTCCCAAACGAGCCAGACAAGGCAATGGTCTTCAAATGAGTGAAGTTTGATCTTTCCTGACCATCTGCCAGCAACAGCTTCAGTCATCGAAATCCGAGTCAAAGAGCACAAAGCCAGTCGGATGATGCGAGTTTCTCACTTACTGTCACGACATGAGATGTTCTTCGACAGTTCCCCAGTCGACGTCAACTCCCAAACCGGGACGGTCACTTAGCGTGATGAACGGTCCCTCGATTTCAAGTGGTTCTTTGACAATCCGTGCGGAATGGTAAATCGGCCCCATGATGTCGCCGGGATACTTTTCAACATTCATATTTTCGTGAGCAAGCACCAGGTGACACATCGCAGCTGAAGCAATATCGAGTTCTAAATTCGATCCAATCGAACATGCAACTCCATGCTCAGCTGCCAGCTTTACGATTTCCAGTGACTTGCGAAGTCCCCCATTCTTTCCTGGGTAAACACTGATGACATCGCAGGCTTGATGGCGAATGCACTGCATGGCGTGCGACGCATCAAAACAGATGTCGTCTGCCATCACTTCCGCAGCGATTGAATTTCGCACCTCTGCGAGTCCATGATAATCATCTCGTGGTGTTGGCTGTTCGAAGAGCGCAACGTTGCAGTCTTTCAATGCATTTGCAGCTTCGATTGCTGTTGCCACGTCGAACCCACAATTCGCATCGATGACAATATCGTAATCAGGTCCAATGGTTTCTCGAACGATCCGGACTCGTTCAATGTCTTCTTCTAAAACCGTGCCAACTTTCACTTTGATTGTCGTAAACCCGAGGTCGATCAACTCTTTCGCGCGGCGACGAGCACGTTCAGGATCGTAAGCTCCCATGGAAAAGCGACAGCGAATTTTCGGAGAACGGACTGGACCACCTAACAAACTGTAAACCGGCTTTCCCTGATCTTTCCCCTGAATGTCCCAGCAAGCCATTTCGATTGCCGACTTCGCAAACCAGTTCCCTTGTGCCGCCTGATCCATCACCAAATCGATGCCTTCAATATCGTACGGATCTCTCCCAATCAGCAAGGGAGCAAAGACTTCATCGATGATCGCTTGAGCACTCCAAACAGTTTCCCCACTCCAGCGTGGAATCACTGTCGCCTCACCGACTCCATCAACATCGGAATCAGTTTCAATTCGAATAATCGGGTACAACGAGACGTCATGTTTCCCCAACGCGGAGACCATTCGGAACTCCGGCTTCAGTGGAATCCGAACGGGAAATGTTTTAATGGCTGTGATTTTCATCAACACTCTCTGTAGAATTTGAAACGATGTTCCAAGTTTCGAAACGATGATTCTTAAAAAGAGTGTGAGTAGTTCATGAGCAATCCGCAAGCGGGCGTCGGAAGAGTCTCTCTCAACCCATTCTGGGGAGTCGAACTGACCGGTTGGGGATATTATCTGGAACGAACATGGCTCGACATTCACGATCCACTTCATGCGACAGCGATTGTAATTGAGAATGATCATCAACAATTAGCAGTTGTCTCTCTCGATCTCATGGTCATCAGCGACCAGTTCGCAAAGCTGGTTCGAGAGACTGCCTCAGAAGAAACGGGAATCCCAACTCAAAACATTCTCGTGAGTTGTACTCACACTCACAATGCGCCCGCCTCGGGTGGACTATTGGGTGTCGGTGAAGTCGATCCGCTTTATGAAGCTTGGGCTGCGAAGCAGGCAGCGACTGCGATTATTCAAGCTTGGCGATCCAGAACCGCAGCAAAGTTCTCCGCGACCACAACTCAAGTTAACGACCTGACATTCAACCGGACCCGCGAGAACGGTCCGGTCGACCCAAACCTGACTCTGCTGGTCATTGAAAATCAACGTGACGTCCCCATTGGTATCCTGGTTGGATTTCAGGCCCATCCCACTGTTTCGACAGTCGTGAATCCACGGTCCGTCAGCCGAGACGTTCCCGGAGAAGTTTGCGAGCAAATTGAGTCAGCTTTCCCGGGATGCCTGGCGATGTACATTCAGGGAGCATGCGGCGACGTAAATTTCCATCGCACATTTTCTACTCAAGAGAAGTGTGCAGAACCTGCCAGACAGTTGACTACTGCTGCCTTGAAAGCACTCGAGGACCGGCAACACCTTGATGCAAATCAACTCGGTGCTGCGGCGAAGGAGGTGACTCTCCCAACTCGACGATGGAAACTTGACGAACTTGAGAATGATCGAATTGAAGCGACACAGCGTCTTCAAGATCACGACATGGAAGGCTGGCGGGACACCATTGGGCGAGTCATGACGAATCAGCCCGACGACATGATCTCTCGACATGGCGGAGATGAATGGAAAGCGGTCGCTGCGATGTGCCGCTTCAATGTCGAATGGACAGACAGAATGCTGCTCGATTTGGAGACTCGCCCCGAAACTTTAAAGACTGAAATCCAGGCACTGCGAATCGGAGAGTTCGGGATTGCCAGCAACGCTTCAGAGTTCTTCACAACACTGGCGATGCAAGTGCGAGAACAAGTCGACCTGCCGTACTTGGTGCTTTCATGTTACAGCAACGGGAGAATCGGATATCTGCCGGACGCCCATGACATCGAAAGAAAAACGTATGCAGCTTATCAATCTCCGAAATACTGCAACCAGTTTCCGTTCATCGAAAAATCTGGACTGACCATGGTTGAAGAGATGTCATCGCTCCTGAATTCGATCTAGCGAACTCGCTATTGGTCTTTATGTTCCCCCTCGAGGTAAGCAATTTATTCAGTACAGTGTGAACAGCCATTTTATGAATACGAGAGCATGAAAACATTTGCCCGAACAGTCCGCTGACGACTTCTCACAGTGGTGAGTTCGCCCATTGAGAATCATCGCCACAGAACGACTGATGTACCTTCCAACAGAGAGACAGCAAAACGATGGACTCAAACAGCACAGCGCCAACGAACCGACGTCACCTCGTTTTTTGGCTGGCTTCGGCGACATCGTTTTTTCTGTACACACATCGCTATGCATGGAATTTAATTCGCCCGGAATTGCAAAAGGAATATGGCCTTAGCAACACCGCCCTTGAAGGACTCGGGACTGCGTTCTATGCGACATACACTCTCGGTTCGATTCCAAGTGGAGTCGTGATCGATATGTTCGGTCCGCACATCTTTTTGTTTGTGATTATCCTGATCTGGTCAATCACACTTCCGTTACACGGAGTCACGGGAAATTTGCTGGGGCTGGGGAGTGTTCGTTTACTCTTCGGAGCTGCCCAGACCGGTACCTATCCAGCATTGGGACAAGTCACCCGAACATGGTTTCCGCGATCAGGGAGAACACAAATTCAGGGTTGGGTCGCAAGCTTCTTCGGTCGAGGCGGAGCGGCGTTCTCGTCAATATTGATGGGTACAATCTTAATGGGTTTCTGCGGGTTCTCATGGAGAATGGCACTCGTCCTGATGTCGATCCCCGGAATCGTGTTTGCCGGTCTCTTTCTCTATTACTTCAGGAACACTCCAGAGGACGATCCTCATACGAATGAAGCGGAACGGAATTTGATTCGTGGAGATGAAAAAGTTTCGACAAGTTCACGAAACGTCATTTCAGCCAAGGTCGCTTTGAAGAATATCAGCTTGCGGATCATGGTTGTCCAGCAGTTCATGAATGCCGGAGCTGACGTCGTTTACACCTTGATTCTTGGAAGCTTCTTCAAGTCGCTGGGCGTTGAAAAGATGACGGACCTGGGTTGGATGGTGAGCCTCCCGTTGGTCGGCGGAGCTGTTGGAGGAGTCGTCGGCGGAATCCTGAACGACTGGTTGATCCCTCGTCTGGGCAGCCGTTGGGGGCGTTCGCTAGTTGGGTTTGTTGCGAAGTCTCTGGCTGCGGCAGCTCTGTTTGTTGCGATCAGTCAACCGACTCCCGAACGTGTGGCGGTCGGCTTGTTCTTTGTGAAGTTCTTTACTGACTGGACTCAGCCGACTGTCTGGGGCACAGCGACCGATATTGGTGGTCGTTTTTCTGCGACTGTATTCAGCATCGTGAATACCGCTGGAAACGCGGGAGGATTCATCATGCCGCTGATCTTCGGACCGCTCCTTGATATTTACTCCACAAGTACCATGGTCGATGGGGTAGCAGTCACCCACACGAACTTCACTCCCATGTTCATCATTGTCGGCGTGTTTTACATCGGAGCCGGCATCTGCTGGCTTATGGTCGATTGCACCAAAAGCGTAGATGTTCCTGATGAAAGCATCCCTGCTGAAGCCTAAGCAATGGAACTCGCAGGAGGCCGGGCCTGTTCTTACCTCCTGGGGCTGAATTTGACTTACTCAAAATGATTGTCACGACAAAACAGTTCAACCTGAAAGAACGAAAATGGTCATCAATACACTCAACTTCGAAGCCCCGGGAAAGCAGCAGAGTTTCCTTCGTGTTCCGTACTCACATAACCTCGGAGGCTGGGCCAATGTGATGATCCCCATCACGACGGTCGCTTCCGGCGAAGGTCCGACAGTCCTCGTGATGGGCGGAAATCATGGAGATGAATATCAGGGACAAATCGCAGCGATGAAACTCGCCCGTGAACTTACTCCCGAAATGGTCACCGGTCGAATCATTATCATCCCATCGTTGAATTTTCCTGCTGCACGGGCTGCAACCCGCCTCTCTCCACTGGATGGGAAGAATCTAAATCGCTCCTTTCCCGGAGAACCTGAGGGGAGCGTCACCAGCCAAATCGCTCATTATTTGACAACTGTTTTATTTCCAATGAGCGATGTCGTCATCGATCTTCATTCCGGGGGGCGAAGCATGGAATTCGAACCGTGTGCCCATATGCACCTGGTGGACGACAAAGAACAGCGACAGAAGATGCTCGCTGCCATGCTTGCCTGGAATACAGACTTTGCGTTTCTTTACGCCGACATCGCCGGCACAGGCCTGCTCCCGGTTGAAGCGGAGAATCAGGGTAAGCTCGTGGTCACGACGGAACTTGGCGGAGGTGAGGCGGTCCCGGCACACATTCACCAGATTGCAGAATCGGGCCTGAAGAACGTGCTGATCCACGTCGGAGCCATTCATGGAGAAGAACAAACCCGCGAAAGTCTCGGTAAGCCTCCTACAATTCTCACTCAGGCACTCGACGCTGAAGATTACATTCTCGCTCCCGAGTCGGGCATCTTTGAAGTGAAATTTGAGCTGGGAACAAAAGTTCAAAAAGGAGACTGCGTCGGCCTGATCCATCACATGGAACGCCCTGATCGCGAGCCTGAACAACTCATCGCTCGCAGTACAGGATATTTGATGACCATGCGTTCTCCCTGCTTAACCCAGCAAGGAGATTGCGTGATTGTCGTAGCACAAGAGGTCGACATAAACTCGCTGTGAAGCAGCTTACGAAATCGCATTCGCAATCTGCCTCGTAGCATCAGTGTATGGACTTGTGAGAACGTACTACACGGACGAGAAATGCATTGGAAATGCTTAAGCAAGGATCTCGTGAATCACGTGCCCATGCACGTCGGTGAGACGAACATCCCGGCCACTGTAACGGTAAGTCAGTTGTTCATGGTTGACTCCCATCTGATGCAGGACCGTCGCCCAGAGATCGTAGATGGTCCGTTTCTGCCCGACCACATGGTATCCATATTCGTCGGTCGCGCCATGAATAGTGCCCCCTTTGATTCCTCCACCAGCCATCCAGACTGTAAATCCGAAAGCGTTATGGTCCCGTCCATCCGATCCTTGTGAGAAAGGAGTTCGCCCGAATTCTCCGGCCCAGATTACGATCGTCTGGTCCAGCAAACCACGCAATCTGAGATCTTTAAGAAGCCCACCAATCGGTTGATCGACCTGCATCGCCATGTTGCGATGTCCCACTTCCAACCGGCCATGTTGATCCCAGGGGTTTGCGGCTTGACTTCCTCCGGGAGTTTGCGGCAAGCAAGTCAGTTCGACAAAACGCACGCCGCTTTCAACCAACTTTCTGGCGAGCAGACACTGCTTTCCATAACCAGCAGTTTGCGAATTGTCCGAAAAAATGCCGTACATTTCCTGTGTCGACTTTGATTCTGTCGATAAGTCAACGAGTTCCGGAATCGCAGTCTGCATCTGATAAGCAGTTTCATAATTGCGGATGGCAGCTTCGACTTGTGAATCGTGCGCGACTCGCTTGGAGAACTGTTTGTCCAGATTCGAGATTAGCGACAAACGCTCTCGTTGAATGACGTCTGCTTCACGAGGACGAATATTGGCAACCGACTCAGCCCCGTCGATCTGAACAATGGACGCCTGATGCTGAGCTGGAAGATAGCCGCTGCTCCACTGTCCGACTCCTCCATGTGGAACACCTGATCCTCCACTTTTCAGAACGACATACCCGGGAACATTTTTGTTTTCCGTACCGAGTCCATAGTTGATCCAAGCACCAGCGCTGGCGTGTCCGATGAAAGGAAATCCAGTATGGAAGAAGAAGTTCCCTTGAGCATGCTCGTTCACAGTACTCGTCATCGAGCGGATGACCGCAAGTTCGTCGACCGACTCTGCGACATGGGGAAACATCGAACTCACAGGAATTCCTGATTCCCCATACTGCTTAAACGAAAACGGACTCGGAAAAATGTTGCCGTTATTGTTGAACTGTGTTCGTTCAACTTTCACAGGCATCGGCTTGCCAGCTTCTTTTTGCAAACGTGGCTTCGGATCAAAGGAGTCAATGTGCGAAACCCCACCGGACATGTAGCACAAAATGACATTCTTTGCTTTGGCTGAATGATGATTTCCCTGAACCTCCGCTGCACTGGCCTCATGCAAGAGTTGCGACATCGCCAACCATCCAAATCCGGATGAGCCCGCTTGCAAGATCTGACGTCGTGAAATTTGTGGAAACATGTTGAACTCACTCTCGCAATTCTTGAAAACTGGATCTTGGTTTCAATAGAGCATTTTTAATGATTGTCTTGCCCGGAAAGGCCACTTTTATGACGACATGAACTTCTCTCTACGAGGCAGATCCTGCAAACCAATTCGAAAGATGCTCTATAACCAGTCCGAAAACCTCTGGAATAGCCGCTTGCCTCAACATTTGAGTGTGCAATATCAGGTTTCAGGACCAGTTCTAAAAAATGGCTTATCGGTTTTCCCTCACTCTTCTGTTCTCTACTGGATGTACAGGAATTCTTTGAGATTGAACAAAGCATGTGCAAAGTCCGCCCATTCCTGATCTGGTTCTGGTGGCTTACCGAGTTGAGCCAATTCTGCCTGCAGTTGCTCAATCTGCTTCTGAGAGTTTTGAACTGTTCCAAGTTGTTGAGAAGAAAGAGCTGCGAGAACTTCACGGTCAGAAACGTAACCGGCCTTCCCGCTTGCAATCGCTTGGACTTCATCTGGATTCAAAGCTCGGTCATACAATCTCGCTTCCAGAATTTTCCCGGAGAGCAATCGATTTCCACTGGGATTGCCGTGGCGAAGACCGAAGAGGATTTGGGTTTTGCCTGCCTGAAACTGGTACGCTTCGCTCTTCCGATACAATTTTCCATATGGTTTTCCATTTCGAAAGCCCTGAATTGTTCCATCTTCAGCATAGGTAATGGCAATATGAACCGGCCGTTCGGCGGCTTCCGTTTCCGCTGTTCCGGCGAATGGAAGCGTCCTGGCGAAATTGTTTGACCCTGCAAGCCAATGCCCGGCTTTCTGTTCCCCAAACACTATGGCATCAAAATATGTCCCGGAAAGATCTTGAATTGAAACAAGTCCGCCGCCGCGTTGATCAAGGTTTGTCAGTTGGACAACTGCTTCCAAAGTTTTCGCTTTGATCGCCACTTCAATTGGAGTGGTAGCAACATGACTCTGCCCGTCGAGAATGAGAGCTCCATCCTCAATTTTCGCCCCTCCTTTTGCTTTACCATGTAGATTTCCAATGCTGTCCTGAAAATCTTTTTCGAAGGTCCATTCAGCAATCGGGGCGCCAATTGGAACTTCCGACTGGGGCCCCGTTTGCTTTGCTGTCGCCAGCCGTTGACGAGTCGGTGTCAGAATTGAAGAGATCTCCTGAGAAAGAGCTTTCACTTCATTTTCGATTTGCTGATGCTGCGCAAGGGCCTCTTGATAGAGCCCCCGTGATCGCTTCAGATAATTTTCAGCTGAGCTCAATTCTGTTTCACTCGGAGGACGGCCGAGTGCTGCCAGAGTCATTCTTTTAATGTTCATTCGATCAGAGTTCACCCGGTCAGCATCTCTCTTCGAAAGAGTTTGTGCTGCGAACTGCTTTGCTGCCGCGATGACAAATGGATCATTCAAAAGGGTGAGTGACTGGGCGGGGACATTTGTGATATCCCGACGACCTTTCGTGGCGAAAGGGACAGGGAAATCAAACGTCTCTAGAAATGGATTTAGCGAATTTCTACGAACTGACAAATAGAGACTTCGTCGTGGGATTTTCGTGGCATTGCCAACAGGTCGCCCGAACATTTTCTTGTCGAGAACTCCAGAGATTGACAATAGCGAATCACGCAGCACCTCAGCTTCGAGCCGCCGAATGTTGGCGTGTGAAAGCAACCGGTTCTCTGGATCAATATCTCGCGATTTCGCTGTCGGTAAGGATTTCAGTTGCCATGTTTTTGTCAGGACGATTTCACGTATTAACGATTTGATTGACCACCCGTTGTTTCGAAATCGAACCGCCAGTTCATCGAGCAACTCGGGATGCGAAGGCTTCTCTCCCAACTGACCAAAGTTGTCCACCGTTCGTACAAGCCCCGCCCCAAAAAGATAATGCCAGAGACGATTCACAGCGACCCGACTCGTGAGCGGATTGTCCTCCCGAACGAGATCGCCCGCAAGCTGAAGTCGTCCACTCAATTCGGTTTCGTATGGTGTCGGGTCGATCGCTTCCAGAAATCGTCGGGAGACGACTGCCCCCGGTTGATGATGATTACCCAGGATGAACAACGCCTGGTCAGCAGCGTCCGCTTCAAGTAGACCCGGAACACGATTCGGAAGAGGAATCGACTCTTCAAGTTGTTGATATTTGCGCAGAAGAGCTGCGAGTTCCGAATCCTGATCGTCCAGCGAATTCAGGAGTTTCAATTTTCGACAAGCTTCGATCAAACGTACTTGTGCTTCACTCGCCTCATCCGCTTTCCAGCTATGAATCGCCTTACGCAGTGCGATTACATATCGATCACTGAGTTCTTCTGCAGTTGTGATTTTGACTGATCCCTGATCTCGAAAAACCGCATCGTAAGCAGCGGCTTCAAGCGGAGGCTGAAAAGTCCCTTTGGGGGCCAATACGGCATTGCGAATACCGAACCAGGAACGGTCGACATCTTTTACAAGGACGGCAGTGTCGGGGGCTGTGTTGATCTCAATATGCAGACTGTCTCCGTCCCAATAAGTCAGATCGTATTTTTGCCATCGCCACTTCCCGTCATTCAGAGTCGTAAAAGGATAAACATTTCCACGGCGAGGATAGTTCTGCACAACATACCGGAGCAACGACTGACCATTCCCGGCGACCTGAACCCAAAGCTCAAATTCGCCATACAATTCAAAGTTTGGGGAAGAAAAAATATTGCGATGTTTTGTCGAAAGCAGATGCGAATAGACACCCGCAGGCAGAAGTGGCGATATTCTCTCTCCATCTGCAAAGAGTGCAAAATCGCCGGCACGAGCCGGTTCGTTTGCAGTTCCATTTCCGTGAGCAAACCATTTCTCAAAGTCCGTTTGATTCGTCAAATCCCAAGCAGAACTCCCCGGTGGAAGATCCAATTCTTGCCGCGACTGCGATTCTCGCACCAGATTGCCGAACTCCTCAGCACCTTGATTCAACGCGGTAAAGGGGGAGAGCAGGTCAACCTCTTGAGGTGCTTTCTTTTGCAAAGCAGTTTGCTGTACCCGCTTAGAGAAACCGTCTAACGATTTCAACCAGTTGTCTGCGACAAGGGTTCGTACGTCACGCTTGATTTGCTTGAGTTGCACCTGCAGTTCATGTTGTTGGGGAGTAAAGCTTGCGTCTAGAATTCCCGGACGTGTGGAACCGAGAACTCCGAACATTGCGTAGTAATCGGCCTGGCTGATCGGATCGAATTTATGATTGTGGCAACGTGCACAGGAAACAGTTAATCCGAGAAATGCTTTCGAAAAAACGTTAATCTGATCGTCAGTAAATCGAACTTTTTCATCGAGTGCATCGGTCGGTGCGAAGCCATGAAAACACATTCGCCAATGAGCCGGTCCGATGACTGATTCATTCAATCCCAGCTTTGAATTCACCCTCGGCTCTGGTAGGAGATCACCCGCGATATGCTCTCGAATTAATTGGTCGTACGGGATATCTGCATTGAATGCGCGAACAAGATAGTCGCGGTATTTCCAGGCATTTGGGATTGTCGGATCACCTTCACTCCCGTGAGACTCAGCGTATCGAACCAGATCCATCCAGTGCCGAGCCCAATGTTCTCCGAATGCGGGTGATGCTAAATACTGATCAACGAGTTCTTCGTAGGCAGCAGGGTTCGAATTCTTGAGGAACTCTTCAGTCTCCTCGACCGTAGGAGGTAGTCCTCTAAGAACGAAACTCAAACGGCGGATCAGTGTCCGACGATCTGCAACGGTCCCTAACTCCAGCCCCGCTTCTTCGAGACGTCGCTGAATGAATTTGTCGATCGGATGACTTGACCAGGACTCGTCTTGAACCCGTGGGACAGCGGGCTTCGTAATCGGCTGGAAGCTCCACCATTTCTTACGTTCTTTCAAAGTATTTTCCCACGTCGCGACATTCATATTCGCTGCACCCGCTGGGGCAGATTGACGTGGATCAGGAGCGCCAAGTTTAATCCATTTGAGAAAGTCGTTGATAACCTCTTCGCTGAGACGATCCTCCCCTTGCGGCATCTTCAACTCATCGATTTCATGACGCAGCACTTTAATGAACAGGCTCTTCTCTGGGGACTTGAAATCAAACGGCGGCCCCGATTGTCCGCCTTGTCGCAAGGCGGAACGATGATCAAGAACGAATCCGGCCTCAGCTGTGTCGATGCTGTTGTGGCAGGATTCACACTTTTCAACGAGGACCGGGCGAATCTTCGTCTCAAAGAATTCGAGTTCCTGCATCGTGAGCGGAGAGTCAGCTGCCCGAACAGAAGTCGCAACTATTGAAAGAATCGTAAAGCAGCACCAAGTTATTTTCATTCAATTCACTCTATTATTTTTTCGTGCCAGCTGTGCCCCTGAAGATCATCCTTATGACTTCAAAGACTTCGCTTCACGAAGCAGAATCTGTACATCACTAAAATAATTCACTTGGAGCATTCGGATTCAAGCAAGCTTCGGACAATGAAGAGACCAGAGAAGATAACTGAATGAGCGAAGCTTGAGAACAGGATCATCCAATTTTGGTGCTCGCAGCTTACTGCTTCACGCGGGCAATTTCTGATTCTCGCCAAGCTCGCAGGTATTCCTGAAATCCAATCTGAATGACCGGGCTCTTTGATTTCAACGCTGTTTGAAACTCTGCGGATTCCACTGAACCTCCCTGTTTCAGGTACAAATGAGCCACATGGCTGGCGACAGCGGCGTCATACCGTGGCAGTTTTTTCATAGCGACGTTCAAGTCTCCCCCGCTCTCTTTCATCATCTCTTCCGCGTAGATACGTGCGCAAGTGGCTTCTCCATCTTTGTTGGCATCAAACCATTTCGCTCCGCTGCATCCGAGTGTCCAGGTTCTGGACTGAACCGTTTTCGGTTGATACGGCAAAGCGGTCCGCCAGTACGGTTCTTCAATTCCGGGACCGGTCGCGATAGCAACATAACAGACATCATGCGTTGGCTTAGGTAGCACAAACCTCATGTTCGCCTCTATTTCGCTCATCTCAGCTGATTCGATCTCTGAGATCTCTTTTGAGATCACTTCTCGCCCGTTAGCAAAAATTTTGATCTCCGCAGGATGAATCCAATCCGGACTGCGAACTTGGACAGCGAGGACGATTTTATCCTTGTTCTCGTTGTCGCCGGATTCAAAGTCCTCAATATGAAGCGTCGTAAACAACCCATAACTCACGACGACATCACCTCGCAAAAAAGCGTTGACAGCCTCTTCAATGTTGATGCTTCCAACATTTTCATCGGCACACTGAATGTAAGTTCTCCCTTGTCCAACGAAGTGACGTGCGACATCGTGAGAATCGCTACTCCCAACCGGAGTAATTTCATGGCCCGCGTTCAACAGGTTCATCCAATCGTGAAACAATTCCAACGGCTCTGTTTGGGTCGCTCCTGAATTAATCACTTCCATTGCGTTGAACCCAATCGGCCACCCTTTCAGTGATTCACCGACGATCGAAAGGTAATTCTCAGGACCGAACGGAGTGAATCGACTGTGGAGATCTCGAGCATGATTGAGAATGACGACTTGTGCTTGAGTTTTGTTCTCGACCTCATTGAAAATTTCCGGCCACGTTTTCAGTTGGCGATCGGGGACTTTCTGATCGACGCTCACAGGAAAAATATTGAAGTGACCGACCGACGTTGTGTATTCGTTTCCGACGACCGGGGTAAAATACTGAGAGACGTTCATCTCGGCAGCGAACGGAGCGTGATCGATATGCACATTGTGATCGGTCGCAATTGGCAGTTCGACTCCTTCACCTGCCAGAGTGATCATTCTCTCTTCAATCGTTGAGTCACCATGACCGGAGTGTGTCAGCGTATGAACGTGAGTGTCGCAGGCGACGTAGCCTGACGTATCAACCTGTCGTTCGATTTCCAGTGAGACCTTTACGTCGTCTCCGTTTCGAACTCTTAAATCGTGAGTATCGAGTGAATACTCGAAGCCCCGTCCTGCATAAATTTTGTAATTCCCAGCAGGCAAACCAAACGTCGCTTCGCCGGTACTGGAATAGAGACTCCCGGGGCGAACTGCCATCGTCGAGTTTGATTCTGCACCGACTGTTTGCAGTTCGCCCCGTTCATTCAGGATGGTGATTCTAGCTGGCAGCTTTCCGCGACTCACTTGATCGGTGACTGTGATTGTCACTTTTGCTTCATTGAGGAGATCTGCTTTTGACTGTTTCAAAAACTTGACTCGCCCAATCAAAATATCGTCACCTGTTCGCGGATTTCGCTCTCCATTTTTGATCTCCAACCTGTTTCTTTCTTTCAGGACTTCGGCAGGAAGGTCAAAGTAAACGACCATCCCGTTTTCATTACGAGATAATGTCGCAATATTTTTGCCGTTGATTTCAACGTTCCAGCGTTGCTTCACCTGCTGTTGCGAGAGTTGCAACGTCACAGGAATAGCGTCGTCATCAACCTCGAAGTCCATTGTGTACACAGAATCATATTCGCCCTCAGGAAAGAAATCCCATTCCCGCGTCTCTCCACTGCGAATCAACTGTAACTTGGAAGAGGCTGATTCTTCTGCATGAACTGGAATGCAAAGCAACCCCAGAAGCAGGAAGGGCAAACGACCGATCTCGAAAGACATAATGAAACTCAGTAGTGTTGAAGTGACCAAGCCGGTGCATTAAACGAGGGCTGATGGCTTTGAAATGATTGTAAGAATCTTGTCAGAGTCCTCAAAGTGAGGTTGCGGCAACGAATCATCCTAAGACATTATTCAGGGACGGACTTGGGTATGAGGTTGCGATTCTGCACAACAGCGCAGATCCTGAACAAATACTCAACTCTCCGTAGAACGATCATGAACCACTTGATAGCAATTCGGGAGAGAGCGATGAGGAATCAACTGAAAAGTTCGTTGTGTGGATTGGTATTCATCCTTGCTGGCTTGCCTGCAGTTGCAGAACAACCAGCCTCTGAAAAAGAGACTGTGAATACTCAGACGGTGGATAATCAGGCTGTAAATATTTCAGTTGCCGAGATTGCCTCTCAACCAATACAACAGCCCCAACAGACTTCCAATTCTGAACAAATCAAAGAGGTCAAAAAGCCCACAGTCAACGCCAAGAAAAAAAGTGGCGTTCAAAAAAAACCTCGACGATCGAAAGTGAAGGCGACCAAGAACCTTTTGAACTTCAACTTTGCTTACGATCCCGAAGAGGGGGATTTCAATGGAGCGGTCGGATCGTCAAATGACCAATGGAACTTCATTGACTACGGACAGCAAAAACTTCAGCAGGTCCGCTTCGCCGATGGAACGGAGTCCGACATCGAAGTGAACGTCTCAGAAAACGATGGCGAATGGGGAATCACAGGAGACACCGGAATCTATCATGGCTACATTTATCACAACTGTCGGTGCGTCGACTTGTCGGTGTCGCTGAAGTATCTCCCCGCCGGCATCTACGAAGTCTACGTTTTCGCACATGGTGATGCCCCAAACCAGAACGCTGCCATCGAAGTTGAATCGGGTTCGGTCAAACTGACCGGAAAAACAACTCTCAACGATGGCACCTGGAATTTCCGCAGCAAAAAATTCCAAGATGAAAACCAGTACGTTCGCTACGTTGCCGAAGTCGAACCAGGTTCTGAAATGACGATCACCAGTAAGCGCGATGGCAGCAACTATTCCATGTTCAACGCCATTCAACTAAAGCGAATTGCAAAACCGTAGAGCAATTCCAATGGTTGTCGTGCCCGTATAGAACGCGAACGTCAATTCGAAAATGCCATAGAAATCGACACTGACATCTTCGGGTTCGATGACCTTATTATTTGCGAATCACAAAGCGATCGCAAAGATTGCCAGAATTGCCAGCCAGGCGACTCCGAGGAAATGCCAGAACCAGGCACAAAAACGGACGCCCCAATTGTACTCGTGGTCGTACCGGTCCGACTTGCTGCGGACAATGACGAAGGCGACGAACATCAAAGCAATGAAAAAATGCAGGCTGTGGAGCGACGCAAAGGAGACAACAAATCCGAGAACGCCTTCAGATGCATCTTCTGGACCTCGATAAGTCGGAAACATCGACCATATTCCGTAGGTCTGAATCCCGACAAACAGCACTCCCAAAACCATGCTGATTTTCAGTTGTCGACGAAATTGAAGTTGCTTTTCCTGGCTGACATATTGAACAGCACTGTGCAACGAACAAGAGCCGCAAAGTAACAACAGCGAACTGATTGCAAATGCAGGGGGAAATCGAAACTCCCGGACCTCAGCCGGTTTTCCGATCCAGTGGATCAACATCCATGTCAGTACTCCAGAGGCAGTGAGCGCAAGAAGAGACAGCCCAAAGAACTGCAGCGCCTGGCGACTGAGACCTTCGGCATTCCGTGATGGCACTGGTGGGAAGTGCCTCGAACTCAATTCAGCTCCCTTCGTGGCTCATGCGTCTCTGCGTTCTACACCGATGAATCACCGGTCGCATAGTGCTCAAATTTTTTGAACTGTTCAGCTTTGCTACTTCTTCAAAAAACGGCCCATCAATTCATATCCGTTGTCGATGGTGTCACCGGATGCGGCAGCTTGGACTTCATCGTACGACGGGACGTTTTTGCTTTCGATCCCTGCTCCACACATTGTGAACGGGACATATCCGTGGCTGTGCGTTTTGGTCCGCAAGAAGGTCGGGTGATCAGGGCAAACAAGGATCCTGTATTCACCCGTCGATTTCAGGTACTCATGAACCGGACCGACGATCTTCTCGTCAATCTCCTCGAGCGCTTTGACTTTGGCATCAGCATGACCTTCGTGAGATGCTTCGTCCGTCGCTTCGACATGGACCACCACAAAATCGAGATCGCCTCGAAGAGCTTCAATCGCTGCGCGCCCTTTGGCAGCATAGTCGGTATCGAGATATCCAGTCGCCCCCTCAACTTCGATCACATCCCAGCCGAGGAGTTTGCCGATCCCGCGTAACAAATCGACGGCGGTAATAACGGCACTTCGGACTCCGTAGCGTTCAATGAACGGTTCCAGATTTGGCCGAGAGCCTTGCCCCCATAACCACGCCTGCGTGGCAGCCAACTCACCGTTTTCCGTCCGCTTCTGATTCGATTCGCACTCCGCAAAAAGCTCGACACTTTTCTCCATTAACTCTCGCAAGTCGCACCCACCAGATCCCATTGGCAGAGACTCGTCGATCGGCTGATCAGTGATATCATGCGGCGGGACAGTATATGTGTCATCTGCGAACGGGGCCTTGCCGCCACGGGCACGGTAGACCAACAGGTTTCGATAACTGACACCGGGATAGAATTTCCAGTGTTCACTTCCGCAGGTTTGCTTCTGCATGAGTCCGACGAGTTCAGCCGCGACGTCATTCGAAATTTGCCCCGCCGTGAAGCTTTTCATCTTCCCATCTTCGACTGTCACCAGATTGCAACGAATCGCCCAATCTCCCGGAAAAAGTTCAATCCCCTGGGCTGCTGCTTCAAGCGGTGCTCGACCTGTGTGGAATTCGTGCGGATCGTAACCAAACAGGCTCATCGTTCCGACATCGCTCCCCGATGGCATCGATTCCGGGACGTTATCGGTCTGGCCGATAATCCCAGCCTTCGAGATGGCATCCATATTCGGAGTCTTGGCAGCTTGAAGCGGAGTTTTGCCTCCTAAAGAGGCTTGCGGTTCATCAGCACACCCATCGGGAATCACGAGTACGTATTTCATTTTATTCACATTCAGAGACATTCAGAGTCTTAACGATAATCGGCGGGGGGCAGTCTGCACCCCAACATGGATCTATGAATCGACGAAGTTTCCTGACAGCCATGCAGAGAACTCTTCCATTGTAGCAATTTGCTCTGAAATGAAACTGATAGGCCCTCGGCACCGTTGCAGCTGAGTGGGCCACTCATTTCACGATTCCGAGAACTCTACTCAGGGAATCCATCGTCTGAACACCGGCGCCGGAATGTTCAGCACTCTTGACACAATCGACACATCCACGTTCACCGCCACAAACACTACAACCGCTACAGCCGGCGTATTCAGACACTGCAAACAAAACGAAGATTCAACACAACATATATCTATGAAACACCTTAAGACAGAACAAAGAAGGCTGTCCACTGCCCCACAGAGCCCCGGTGGTACGGGTTATGCCAATTGTAGGAATTGTCAGGATCGAAACACCTGAACGGATTTCAACAATTTTAAGTTTTAAACCCTATTGGAGCTGGATTGAGAAAAGCGTTGAAGTAGGACGATTTGCTCTGCATGCAACAGGCAGATTTTGAGCCTTTACAAGACCATTGGAATCGTTTTTTCATTTCTGAAATGACGGCCACTGAATGCAGGTTTTGTAATAGTGAGTCCTCTTCAAACATGTGAGAGCGTGTGTGGCGACCTGAGACCTCGCCATGGGCGGCCAGACCGCCCGGAATCCTCGCGATTCCAGGAGACACTCTTCTTCCGCTCGCAATCGTGTTGATTGCGAATGAATTGAGGCAGGCATGTCCTCACGAAGTCGAGTGCGTCACTGCAAGACGTTGCTCCTGGTTGAGCGAGGTTTTTTCGATTTCTTCCCGATTAACTCCTCGAAGAAATCTCACGTTCTATCGATTCGCTGTGCTCGATCCAAAGTGGAGCGAAAAAATGAACACGTTATTCAATGCCTTCTGGCAAGATGAAATTGGCTTTGTTGTCTCTGCCGAGTTAGTTCTCGTCAGTACGGTGGGTGTCCTGGGGGTCATTGCTGGCCTTTCGCACGTGCGCGGTGCCGTCGTCGAAGAGTACAAAGACCTGGGTGACAGTTTCCGATCGATCGACCAGTCTTTCAGCTACAGCGGTTTTCGTGGTTGCAAAGCTTTCACGGCAGGCTCAGCGTTTCTGGAAGACTGCGAAGAACCGGAAATTCACTTTACCGAGATCTACGACGGCTGCCCAACGCCATGCGCGACACCGTGCGAATCACCTTGTGAAACGCCGTGTGAAACACCTTGCGAATCATGTCACACTCAGTACAAAGCTCCCCATGCCGCACCTCGCGCTACAACTCCTTGCGCAACGCCATGCGATACACCCTGCTCGAGTGGCTGTGCTAATGGTTGCCAGACCGTTGGTGAAACGAACGTCGCTGGGCAACTCGAACCGATCCCATGTGATAGTTGTGGCGGTGCCTCGAAACACATCGGCGAGCGAGATTGTTGTCCGACAGAGATCTACGAAGAGGGAACAGTCCAACCATTGCGAGCTCCTCATTCAAACTTGAAGCCTCAATATCACGATGGATATCTGATCTCCTCTGGTCCACAGGAATACGAGCCCCTCTTTGAGGAAGGACCGGAAATCTCTGACAAAGTGACCGATCCGAACCCGCATGCGATTTACAACGTTCGAAGATACGTTGAAGCACCAGTCTGGCCGAAAACTCCAAAACTCGTTCCAAGATCGGCAGTCTGGTAACCTCCGTTATAGCGAGGCTCTTCGGCAAAATGAGTCTCCAACTTGGGGAAAGCGTCTTGAAGAAGAGGCCGAGCTGTAGCGAATTTTGCAGAGAGTGGTACGATCTACAAATGTGGGTCGGACCACTTTTTTCGTTGAAGAGACAGCGAAGATCAAAATGATCAGCGCGGTGAGTTCGATCAGACAAATCACGGCGGAAATCACGGTGAGAAATCACAGGGGAATGCTGTCAGGCGACCACCAGAAAACCCTCCCCCACGTACTACGATGTACAACGAAGATCTGCTCTCGTTACGAGGGCTTCAGAGAGCCGTCGTCCGAGCAGCTTCAAAATCTTTCACAGAGTGTTCTGTTTTTCAACTGAATGACTACTTCAACTCCTAATCTTGTTCCACAATCTGGTGAGAAAATCCTGTTTATTACAGGACGTCTTGCAGAAGCGGTCACTCGCCAAGTGGTTGAAGAAGTAAGTCAAGCGATGGGCTTCGCTGCGGATGTTCATGTTGTCGGTATCTCTGTTGCTGCTCTGACTCACGCCGACTGGTTGAACCGCAAGCTCACCGACCAACCGAGCGGATACGACGCGGTTTTCGTTCCGGGGTGGTGTCAGGGAGACCTCGCTCCCCTCTCCGATCGGTTTGGGGTTCCGTTTCGACTTGGTCCGAAAGACATTCTCGATCTCGCCGAGTTTTTCGGTCGACAATCACGCGGGCCAGTCTCTCTTGATCGCTACGATATCGAGATCATTGCCGAAATTAATCACGCTCCTCGATTGAAACATCAGGAGATTCTGGAGATTGCAAATCGATACCGGCGTGACGGCGCCGATGTGATCGATATCGGATGCATCCCGGGAGAGAGTTGGCAGCAGACAGGCGAAGTTGTCTCGATGTTGATCGCTGAAGGGTTTCGCATTTCGATCGACAGCTTTGATCGATATGAAGTGGAGTCTGCGATAAAAGCAGGTGCAGAACTTGTATTGAGTTGCAATTCAACAAACGTTGACTGGCTGTCGCAGCTTGGAGTTGAAGTTGTCGTCATTCCGGACGATCCGGCAGAAACAAGTTCGATGTGGGAGACTGCCGAGAAGTTCAAGCTGGCAAACTGCCCTCATCGGCTCGATCCAATTCTAGAACCGATCGGGTTTGGATTCGCAGCTTCTCTGGCACGATATTACGAAGCTCGACGACAAGCCCCTGAGCAACCGATCATGATGGGGATTGGAAATCTCACCGAAATGACAGAGGTCGACAGCGCCGGATTGAATGCACTCTTCGCGGCGATTTGCCAGGAGTTAAAAATTCAGAGCGTGTTGGCGACGGAGGTCATTCCGTGGAGTCAATCTGCAGTTCGCGAGTTTGATCTTGCTCGTAAACTGATGAAGCACGCCGTCGAGAATCGACAACTCCCTAAGCATGTGACTTCAGAATTGGTGATGCTTCGCGATCCAACGGTGAGTGAATTAGGTGCTTCGACTCTTGAGAACATGGCGAAGGAAATTCGCGATGCGAACTATCGTATTTTCGTGGAACGCGATGAAATCCACATCATGAATCGAGATGGATATTGGCACGGTCGCGACGCGTTTGAAATTTTTGATGACTACATCGCACACGATCCCAACCTCGACGTGAATCATTCATTTTATCTCGGCTATGAGCTCGCCAAAGCGATCACTGCTTTGACATTGGGGAAGCAATATCGACAGGACCAGGCACTGAATTGGGGGTTCCTCACCGTTCCGGAACAAAGTGTTCACGAACGTCGAAAACAAAAGAAAGCTTCTGCGAACAAGTCGAGGAAACCTGATGCCTGAGTTCCCTCTCTTCCGTGAAATCATTCCCTCTCCGTCCGTTGAAGAGACGCTCGCTCTTTTTTCAGAACGCGATCATCTCGTTTTGCTCGAGAGCGTTCGGCGTCATGATTTACATGGGAGATACTCTTTTCTCGCTGCCGATCCAATTCAGACAAGCCTGCTTGATACGCCTGAGTATGGTGTTGATCCATTCCGGGATGTCAAAAAATGGAGCGAGCAATTCAAAGCGACTCCTCACCCGGAACTCCCCCCATTTCAAGGAGGCTTTGCAGGCTTGCTCTCATATGATTTGGGTCGCTGCTGGGAACGACTGCCAGTTCCAATCCGTGAAGAGTTCGACCTTCCGGCTTGCGTGGTAGGTATGTATGACTGGGTCATCGCCTGGGACCATCAGCAGGGTCGGTGCTGGGTCATCGCGCATGGATTCCCGGAGACTTCTTTGCAAGCGAGAAGAGCGAAGGCAGCCTCGACATGCAAAGAGCTGAGCGAACAACTTCTGAATCAATCTCGCCATCAAAGCAGTCAAAGCAATTCGCAACTGGCCCCTCAACCACTAGAGTTTGAATTCAATATTGAGAGCAATTTCACAAAGGAAGAATATCTGGATGTCGTCCAGAGAGTCATCGATTACATCATCGCGGGAGATATTTTCCAGGCAAACCTGTCTCAACAACTGATGACGCACACGCAACATTCTGCTCTCGAAATTTACACTTCGCTCCGACAACATAATCCCGCCCCATTTGCTGGATTGTTTCAACAGGCTGACTGGGCTGTCCTCTCGTCATCTCCCGAACGATTTATTCAGAAGCATGGACGTTTCGTTCGCACACGTCCTATCAAGGGGACACGTCAGCGACGCGTGATTCCTGAGGCAGACTTATTCACGCGCGATGAACTCCGCGAAAGCGAGAAGGACCAAGCTGAGAATGTGATGATTGTTGACCTCTTACGAAATGATCTTTCGCGAGTCTGCAAACCGGGGACGATTCGAGTCCCTGAACTTTGCACTATTGAGAGTTATGAAACGGTCACACATCTTGTTTCAGAAGTTGTCGGCGAGTTGAAAGACGACGTCTCATTCTGGGATGTCATCGCAGCGACGTTTCCCGGTGGTTCGATCACAGGGGCTCCGAAAATTCGCGCGATGGAAATCATCAGCGAACTGGAACAAGTCGCCCGAGGCCCTTATTGCGGGAGCCTGTTTTATTGCGGATTTGATGGAACCGCCGACAGCAGTATTCTCATTCGAACGCTCACAAAACAGGGGGACAAACTTGTCTTTCCCGTAGGTGGCGGAATCGTCTCGCAATCGAATCCGCAGTCGGAATATGAGGAAACAGACCATAAAGCTGCTGGAATCCGAGCGGCCTTGAAATCGATTATGAAGTAATTCTTTCTCGCCGAACTCTCTCAATGTCTTGCGAAGTTGCACTTCCGTTCGTGTTATCTCGGTTGTAGCGGTTCGTTCGTTCCGAATGAGCACAAGTTCCCATTCATTGAATGTTGTGATTTGACCACATCGGCTGCCGACATAGGTTTTTACATTCAGGGCTGAAGCCGCTTGATTATCACGATGGGTGAACTCAGCGACTTTCAAAGCGTGTGATCTCCTTTCTCTCTAACTTTTCGGACCGGCTCTCAATGTCGACTCATCAAGAAGAAGATTTTTCAATGGACGAACTTCTTGAAGGATTCCAGTCAGTGACTGGTCCTGAAGAAGATGATGCGAACGAGGAACAACCAGCCGAAAAAATCCTGGCCCATGATGCGATTCGAGGAAACAAACAACTTGAGGAACTGTTTGAACGCGTACATTCGTTATTGGGAAACGCCGACGACGAAGAGATCTCATTCAAGCCAAAGATCCCGGAGACCCTCAGCGAAACAAAACTGAGCGCAGACGAAATTGAAAAACTCGTCCTGAAATTCCTGCTTCAAAAAGGCTCCGCTGCCGGACGTTCAATCAGTGCTCAAATTGCGATTCCGTTCGGAATTCTATTTCCCTTATTGAAAGTCTGGAAGAATGATCAGCTGATCACGTTCAAGAACGCAGCTGAAATGGGAGATTACGTTTTTGGAATCACTGATCTCGGACGAGAACGAGCACGAAAATATGCAATAGAGTGCAGCTACTACGGCGCTGCTCCAGTTGGACTTCCCGAGTATCTCCATTCGATGGCCATGCAAACCATCGCTGGTATGGAAGCAACCGAACAGGACTTAAATCGAGCGTTCTCTGACCTGCTGATCAGCAAAGAGATGTTTCACAAACTTGGACCGGCGATCAACTCGGGCCGAGGAATGTTCTTGTTTGGGGAACCGGGAAATGGAAAAACCAGTATCGCGGAACGAATCACATCGTGCTTTGGTGACACTGTCTGGATTCCTCGAACTCTTGGAATCGATGGTGATTTGATTCGACTCTTCGACCCGGGTGTCCATGAAATTGTCTTCGATGACGAAGACGAAACGATCTTCGACCTTTCTGGAGTCGACCCGCGTTGGGTACGAATTAAACGCCCCACGATTGTCGCGGGGGGTGAACTCACGATGAAGGAACTCGAAGTCACCCAAAATCCGATTACAAAAATTTGCGAATCGCCACTGCAATTGAAGAGTAACTGCGGAACACTGGTGATCGACGATTTCGGTCGACAAACCATGCCGGTCGAGGTCTTGCTCAACAGGTGGATCGTCCCACTCGAAAAACGGTTCGACTACTTGAACTTGCCGAGCGGAAAGAAAGTTCAGGTTCCATTCGATCAGCTGATTATCTTTTCAACAAATCTGGAACCGAACGATCTGGTGGACGGAGCGTTCCTGCGCCGAATCCCGTACAAGATTCAGGTTCCCGATCCGCTTCCTGAACACTTTGTGAAGTTGTTCGACATCATGGCTCCGAAAGTCGGGCTCATCAACGATCCCGAGGCGGTTGAGTACCTGATTGATACACATTACATCCCGAAACAACGTCCGTTTCGAAACTGTCAGCCGCGCGACCTGTTACTTCAGGTGCGAAACTTTTGTGTCTATCGAAAGCTTCCCAAAAAGGTCACGAAGGAAGCTTTCGACTTCGCTGTCGACAATTATTTCTCAATGATGTAATCCGGTCACGAACTCAAATTCGAACTCGATCTGCGCGACACGTCTCTCATTACGCAGCTTTCGATTCATTTAAGTCATCCAACTCTGCACGCCGTTGCTCCAACGATGGAATCACCGGCGACTCTGAGTTCACACTGCGAATGTGCAAATCCATTTGAGGGAATGCAATTTCAATTCCAGCTTTCCGGAATTCGCGATCAATCGTCAGATGCAAGTCGGTAATGACTTTCAGCCTATTGTCGAGGTTCGGCAAGTAGACTCTGAGGTTGAACGACAAAGTGCTGTCGCCAAAGCCTTCAAAGGAAGCAATCGGAGCTGGATCGTTAAGCACAACTGGGTTTTCCTGTGCAACGCGATTGAGAATCTCCAATGCCAAATCAGTCTCGGCTCCGTATGCAACACCAACGTTGATGACAACGCGGTTTGTCTTGTCAGAGAGAGTCCAGTTCAGCAGCCTGCCCGTTACGAATTCTTTGTTGGGAACGATGTATTCTTTGCGATCCCAATCGATGATTGTTGTCGCTCGGATTTGAATTTTCGAAACGCTGCCGGTGACATTATCAATTGTCACAACGTCGCCGATTCGAATCGGTCGTTCGAAGAGAATAATCAATCCGGAAACAAAGTTAGCGAAGATTTCCTGGAGTCCAAATCCAAGCCCCACCGTCAAAGCAGCCACCAGCCATTGGACGCTGGACCAGCCAATTCCCATCGTTTTACAAGCGACAATCATCCCGATCAAAACACAGGCATATCGACAAAGCGTTGTGATTGCGTTTCGTTCTCCATGATCAAGGGGCAAGCGTTGGAGAAGAGAGAGCTCCAGTAATCCGGGTAAGTTTTTACTTCCAAAAATGGAGACGGTGACGATTCCCGCAGCGAACAGCAAATTCCCGAAAGTAATCCACTTCTGCTTGGTGACGGTCCGCAGCGTTTCTTCCCCGTCGATAGTATGCGACTCAACGACAGTGACAGCGGTACTCCAGAGTTCGATACGGTTGAACACATGCAACGCGGGCATAACCTGTGACCAGATCATCCAACTCCCACTGAGCATCACCACACATGCGGTGACTCGAAGCAGTCGCACCATTTGCTGGTTCAATGTTGAAAGATCAACTTGTGGTTTATCAACCGGTGGGACTGGACTGCTCCCGTTCTCTCCAGATGCCTCGGAATTCGACTCCATCGCAGCTGCGCGACGAGCTCGGGCATGGTCCATCGCGATTTGACGCCGCGCGGCGAGGAGCCACTGCGTGATGATTGTGTAGGCGATCACAATGGAAATCGAGAGCCAGAACGTAAATTGAAGTCGTACAAGTAGCTGCTCAGCCGTGTACTGATAGCCAACTCCAGCCATGATTCCCAACGCACAAGGCGAGAGAATGCTGAGGGGATACCAGAATTTCCGGGTGCGATACATCAACCCGTCGGGGTTCCCTTGCAGAAGATGCCCCAGGATTTGCCCTGTCGGTCTCAGCATCTTCATCGAAGCCATCATCAACACGCCACAGAAGGCAATGAAGGAAATTCGGCCTAAAGAGTCTGCCCAGAAACCTTCGTTATAAACGCTGGAAACTGTACTCAAAAACATCAGCGGCAAACTGACTGCGATCAGGAAGAGTAAATGTGAATGGACTGCGGAGATTGATCCCGGTGACCACTTCAAAAATGTTTCCGCGATTCCTTTCTTACGACAAATCTGACGCAAAACTTCCATCGTCCAAAACGCGATGGCAGTGACTTGCAATGCGATTCCAGATGCAAACGTAAAATCATTCGCTGAGACGGATGTCAATCTCCAACCAATTAGCCAAATCAATACAGGCCAGACGGAAGAGATCATCAAGGTCAGCCCCAACGCAGAAAGTGTCGCAGTGACGTTTGAGGTCAATTGACTCTTGGACTTCTTTCCGAGTGCGGCAATCAAGACTCGAATACGCTGTAGAAAAACCAATACGGAAATTGCAGCGAACAATGCCGTAAGATAGAGATATTTGTGCAGCAGAATATCCTGCTTGAGGACATTGTATGAAACAACGAAATTCTCCGCTGAGAAGATGTCTCGTGTCCCTGCAAGTGTTCTCGTAAAAGTCGACGAATTGACGATCCCTGCACTCGGAATCCAGAGAATTCGCTCATCGATGAAGCTTTGGTACTCCGTAATTTCCGCTGTCAGGAATTGACTCTTCACATCGATTTCCCCCTGAGTCATCAGCAAAGTGCCGGTGTCGTTCAGTAGGGCGTCGAGATAAGTCTGGCGATCATTGAGAAGATCACGCGCAGTTTCACGGATTTCATCGTCCGAAATCGTACGCTGCGTTCCGACCTCGGCAAGGATTGCTTCGATTTGCGTTTCAAAGTCGCCAAGATGATCACGCTCATCTTGAAGTGGCATTCTCTCTAGCTGCAACCGTGTGATCTCTTTTTGAGCGGTCCGTTGATGTCGGCGAAACTTGGCTGGTGAAGGAAGCCGATGTCGCTGATTGCGCAACAACATTCCCGCTCCGGTGGACAATGCTCCGAGGTTTTCCTTATCTCGAAGATCCTCAAAGTTCTTGGAGATTTCATCACTCTTCTCCACGATTTCTTTTAGCAGCTTCTCAGCAGTGACGAGTTCTGCCTGAACAGTTTTCCGCTGTTGTGTCAAATCTGTGTTTCGCTCGGCCAATTGCCGCAAAGCTGGGTGAGTGTTTCGCAGTTTTTCTTTCGCTTCTCGGGCTTGTCTCTCACTTTCAGCTCTTCTCGCTTCTGCAATCGCCAATTTCCAGTTTTCTAATCGCTTCTCATGAAAACTCTTTTTTCGCATGAGCTCATCACGTTCGAGCGGGAAGAGTTCTGTCAGCGCCTCATAGCGAGATTGCTCGACTCGAGTCTGTTCGAGTTGCTGTTGCAACAAGATCAATAAAGCTTCTTGATCTGTTTTCCGAGCCAGCGTCAGTGCTGGCGACTCTCCATCAACAGGAGGCGCTTTGATTGCATTCTGAAGTTCTTCGAGTTGCTGCTTTGTCTTTTCCAGAATCGCCGGCATTTGCGGTTTTCGTTCTGCTCGAACTTTCGCCTTGGCTTCCCAGGTCTCGATTTTTCTTCGAACTTCGTTTGCCAGTTCTTCTTCCGCCAACCTTTGCTGTTCCAGTTCCGAAAGACTTGTCTGCTTGGAGATTTCAAGATCGGTTTTCAGTGCCGGGCGTTCCAGAAAGGCTTTCTTTTCTTTAATCGCTTCTGGTCCCCGTTCACGTTCCCCTTTCAGCTCAGCAGTTTTCTTTACGGACTCGCTGTGAAGTTTCAGCGACTCGAGCGCACGATCATAGAATTGAAGAATCTGAGCTTTGGTTTCGTCTGCTAATTCCGTTTGCAGTTCGACAGCGGAACGTCGACGTGTGACTTCTTCTGCCGTCAGAATTCCCGGTTTTTCTTCGGCTTCAGTGTTCGGGGAAGGTGCTTCGGCAGTTGTTGCCGGTTTTGGAGCAACGGCAACTTGGGCCGTCTTCTTCTCAGCTGACTGAATTGCAGGGCCTGAATTCTCAACTTCTTGATAATTCACGGTCTGAATCGGATTGTGCTCAGGCTCGGTTGCGGGCTGAGTTTCAGCTTCAGACTGAGCTGATAGCATCCCCTGAACATCTTCTCGCCTGCCAGAGAAAGAGTCCGTGTTGAACTGCTTTGAATCCAGAGATTGCCAAAGATTTGAGTGAGACGGACCTGGAGGGAAAACGGAATCCGGTGATGAGAGATCCACTTCATTTTCAGCAGATGCTGAAATCGGAACGAGATCCTGAGCGCAGAGAGATTGTTGCCGAACGAGAAGAAAAATCGCGAAAAAAGCAACTTGCAGAAACGTCTGACGCGGTGCGTAGAAACAGGACATTCTGGACTCGAAACAGGTTGGAGGAGAACTTGCACCCCATTCGTCTCATCAGTGAACTGCAACACTTCGATCAAAAACTCCTCAATGAAAGATGACCGCTGGAGGAACAACTTTCAGCAATGGAAAGACCGAAAGAGAGATTCAAATGAATGGAAGTGTCAGCAAATTAAGATGTGTCAATGGGAAGTGCAGAGCAGCGAAGGGATCATCAGAATTGATGAGTGGAAATTCTTTTCTACGACGAGTTCCCAAATTGGTCAATATCGAAAACCGGGTGACTACATCAGCAACATTCGATGAGACAAGTTCTTGAGGATCGAACGATTTTGGCGTCTCGGTGTTGGAAGTCATCCGCGAATGCGTAGAATCAGAATGAAGAAACTTCCACTATTTCCGCTTCTACTCTGTCGAACTCTGAATGCCCTGCGGTTTGAGGAATCTGGCTCACTTGTTGGTGTGCCAAGGACCCGGATACGGAGTGGCATTTTGTGAGAGACGGACCATTACTGACTAACGGTATACTGAATGTCCAACCGTCCGACGACTCTGCGTGAACTTAAAGAATCAGGCTATCAGACCATTTCAGTCAAAACTGAAATGAGACGAAATTTGATTTCAAAACTCAGAAACAAGGAAACATTGTTCCCCGGAATTCTGGGATATGATGAAACCGTCATTCCACAGATCGTGAACGGCATACTGGCGAAGCATGACCTGCTGTTCCTCGGACTGAGAGGACAAGGAAAAACACGCATGCTGCGTATGCTCACGCAGTTCCTGGATGAAGCAATCCCGATCGTCTCCGGTTCAGAAATTCACGATGATCCCTTGAGTCCGATCTCCCGCTTCGCCCGTGATATTGTCCAGAATCAGGGAGACCAAACTCCCATCGAGTGGATTTCCCGCGAAGAGCGTTACCTCGAAAAGCTCGCAACTCCCGATGTGACCATTGCCGACTTAATCGGAGAAGTCGACCTGATCAAGCACGCTGAAGGTCGCCACTTGTCGAGTGAAGACGTCATGCACTTCGGACTCATCCCACGTAGCCACCGGGGAATCTTCTGCATGAACGAACTTCCCGACCTCTCTCCTAAAATTCAGGTCGGACTCTTCAACGTCCTCGAAGAGCGAGATGTGCAAATCCGAGGCTTTACTGTTCGATTGCCGGTCGATGTTTGCATGGTTTTCTCTGCGAACCCTGAAGATTACACCAACCGTGGTCGCATTGTAACTCCGCTGAAAGACCGCATTGGCTCAGTGATCCGGACTCACTATCCACTCGAACGCGAACTTGGAATTCAAATTCTTGACGAACAAGCCTGGGCCACTCGAGACGAAGATGGCAAAGATGTGATCGTCCCAACGTTCCTGAAAGAAATCGTGGAAGAAATGAGTCGACTGGCGCGCACCAGCCCACACGTGAATCAGGCATCTGGTGTCAGTGTGCGGATGTCGATCGCAAACCTGGAGTCTTTGATTTCCAATGCCGAGCGGCGTTCGCTGGTTCACGGCGAAGATGTCCCAGTTGCCCGCGTGAGTGATCTTTTCTGGATGGCTCCCAGCTCTCGCGGAAAAATCGAACTCGGACTCTCCGAAGAGACCGGCGACGAAGACTTGCTGATCCATCGCCTCATTGAGGAAGCAATCAAAAACCTGTTCGATCAATACCTTTCCCCTAAACGATTCTCCAATGTCGTCGAGCATTTCAACTCTGGACATCGCCTCAAACTTGACCCCGAGTCTGGTACGTCTGAGTTCTTAAGCGAGATGGAAAAGATCCGGGGTTTCGAAGACCAACTGACACAAATCTCAGCTGACCTGGCACCAGAACAGAGCGAAGGCTCATCGGCCGCCGGGATTCGGGCCGCAATCGCAGAGTTTATCCTAGAAGGTCTCTATGCACACAACCGCTTGAACCGCCAAATGCGATTCGGGCAGTTTGTCTACGGAGACTAGAGTACCGTTCGAATTGGTTTGCAGGATCTGCCTCGTGGCGAACAGATTTTTACTAGAGAAATGCGTTCGCCGATCTGTTCAAAATTCTCCCAGCACTTCAGGCTCGTCGGTGGCAGCAACGAGGATTTGCTTCGCGTACTCGACCTGATTTTCAGTAAGCGGAAGTGGAACAACTTGTAGGCCCCCGGTCATCTCGTTGGCATTACCGGTCGCAGTGAGGCACAAACTTGTTGCCATCTCCGATGGTTCGACGATCTGAATGATTTTGGGATCAACGGATTTCGCAAGCTCTGTTCGGAGTGAATCGTCCCCATCCACAGCGACAACGAGCGGCCGAACTTGGAGAGAGTTTCGCAACTCAGCCAGCGACTTGCCAAACTGTGGATGAATCCACTCTCCAGCGACATCGCAAGCAGGATCGAGGACAAAACGACGATAGAAACAGGCTGGGTGAGGAATGGTTAAATGGGGAGTTTTGAGTACGTATTGCTCTACCAGGATTAAGTCTAAATCGATGGAGCGTGGCCCCCAATGCTTCGAACGCTTTCGCCCCAGTTGATTTTCAATTTGTTGAAGCAAGTTCAGTAGTTCAACGGGTTCCAAGTCAACATTCGCTGTCACCGCTGAGTTTAGAAATGGATCGCCAGCTTCTATGCCCACGGGCTGCGTGGAATAAAGCCGACTCTTAGCAGTGACAGCCACTTGAGGATGGGCATTCAAAAGCTCAATCGCTTCGTTCATGATTGAAGCGACCTCTCCCAAATTCCCTCCAAGTGCTATCAAAGCTTCCGGCATGAAAAATTCCAAAGATGAATCAGTGAACGATATGAATATTCCAATAGGGACAATATTCCAGGCAACAATCCCCTCAGTCCTCGCGATAAATCTGGAACGAGTAAACGTTTCCTAGGATCATTCATAAATGAAAAAACGCGAAAAAGACTTATTCAGATTCAGCATAGGGAGGATCTTTTCAGAGCCACAACTTCATTCTATTATCACCCTTAAGATGTAAGTTTCATCTCTCGCGTTTTTGTCAGTTTGACTACCGGACTGAAAATCCGGTGATCAGGGCTTTCGAATTTGCTAGTAATGTAATTGTTAGGCTACGATTGACGCGAGGTTCAACAGTTTTAATCAGTGAATAGATTCAAGAAGCGTGAAATGTTTGATGCGAAGACTGAAAGAATTTTGTTGTGGGTATGTGTCGCCGTGTTGTTCGTATGGAATGCATTCCAGGGGGTTCCGGAAACTCCCAGCGGAGTCATTGTAGCAAGAGAGTTGCGGATCATTGATAATATTGGAGTAGAGAGAGTTCGCCTCGGTTCTTCTAAAGAAATGGAGCTGGGCACAGAGCCTCAATTAGTAATCAATGACGCTTCGGGTGAGGAAGTCATTAGTGCCTCGTCAGGCTTTGCTGGCGGTGGAAGATTGACCATCAGGTCTGCGGAAGGCGAGATCTATAATGTCATGCCCCTCCCGAGTCGTTAGCTCTCAGTAGTTGGATTCTTGGCTTCGTCAAGCGCATTCCAATCTAGGCGACGATACGGTGGTCTTTCTTTAAACCTGCCCCAAAATACCGTTCGGACGGCAGCTTGAGAAGCCGATGATTCGCTTCGAATTCTTCGGGGAGAAGCTCCTTGGGGTAGTGCTTCGCTGAGCTTGATGCAATAATTTTGTCTGATGCGTGAGTCGAATGCTTTCTTCAACATGAAGGTCGCACGATAAGAGTCACGCAATCCCCCCACCCTCCCGTCTCCTTTTCGAGGAGCCCCTGCCATGTTACGAATGATTTCAATGAGAATCAGTATCTTTTTGTTGATTGCCAACATTGCTTTGGGAGCTGAGGAAGCCTCGCTTCAGATTGAACCTGCTGAAGTCACGCTCTCAGGGGCTTTCGATCGCGCGCAACTTCTCGTCTCGCCTAAACTGGATGCTGCGAAGGCGATCTCGGCAGGCGATTTAACACAACAAGCGGAATACACATCGTCGGATGAGAACATCGTGACGGTCTCTTCTGAGGGACAGCTGCTGGCTGTGATGAACGGGACAGCGGAGATCACTATTCAGGTCGGTGAGAAAATCTCAAAGGTTCCGGTAACTGTCACTGGAGTCGAAGAAACGCCCGAAATCAATTACCTGACAGATGTCCAACCGATCATGAGTCGTGCCGGGTGCAACTCTGGAGCATGCCATGCAAGCCAATATGGAAAAGGTGGTTTTATCCTGTCTGTCTTCAGTTTCGATCCCCAGAAAGACCGGGAAGCGATTGTTACCGACCGATCGCAGCGGCGAGTCAATTTCATTGATCCTGAAAGAAGCCTATTCCTAAAAAAACCGACAATGCAAGTCGCCCATGGTGGTGGAAAGCGTTTACAGGCAGGTTCTCCGGACTATCAAATATTGCTCAACTGGATTCGTAATCAGGCGCCGGGGCCAGATCAAAAATCGATCAGAGTGACTCAACTTGAAGTCTTCCCGAAAGAGAAAATCATCTCACCCGAACATCTGCAACAATTGCGGGTGGTCGCGACCTATTCGGACGACTCAAAACGGGATGTGACACACTGGGCAAAGTACAGTTCCCTCGACGATGGGGTTGTTTCCGTCTCCGACAATGGACTTGTTACCTCGGCCGGGTTGGGGCAAACCTCAATTCTCGTTCGCTTCGAGAACTTCGCACAGAACGTTTTGTTCATGACACCTTATGGAGATTCTCATCTTGCCGATTGGCAGAACAACAATTTTGTGGACGAGCTCGCATCAAGTAAATTCGAAAAGCTCGGAATCACCCCGTCTCCGTTGTGTGATGATGCCACATTCGTGCGACGTGCATTCCTGGATGCAGTCGGCTCAATCCCAACAATAGAAGAAACGCAGCAGTTCCTCGACGACACATCTCCAAACAAGCGGGAACAACTTGTTGACCGCCTGCTTGGCCTTACCGGGAATCCCAGTCTCGATCGCTACAACGACCGCTACGCGGCACTCTGGACTTTGAAATGGTCAGACCTATTACGCAATTCCAGCCGTGGAGCCGCTGCCGATGAACAACGCATGTGGGCCATGCACAACTGGATCAAGGAATCGTTCCGAACCAACAAGCCGATCGACCAGTTTACCCGTGAACTGGTCACCGCCAAAGGTTCGATCTACTCAAGTGGACCGGCGAGCTATTTCCGAATCAATTCAAATTCCTCTGATCTCGCAGAAGCGACAACACAAATTTTCCTGGGACTCCGACTCGGTTGTGCAAAATGCCATCACCATCCTTTTGAAAAATACAGCCAGGAAGACTACTACTCCTTTGCAGCCTTCTTCTCACGCGTTGGAACAAAGAACAGCGAAGAATTCGGGCTGTTCGGTCGTGAATCCGTCGTCATTGTGAAAAACTCTGGTGAAGTACGGCACCCGAAGACACGCAAGAACCTTGTCCCGAAGACGCTCGACCATGTCGAATCCGACCATCCACTCGACCGCAGAATTCCACTCGCAGATTGGCTCACATCGAAGGAAAACAGTCTCTTCGCGAAGTCGATTGCGAACCGCTATACCTCATACCTTTTAGGCCGGGGACTCGTTGAACCAGTCGACGACATGCGCGAAACGAACCCGGCAACAAACCCTGAACTCCTCGATCGTTTGGCGCAGCACTTCATCGATTCCGATTTTGACGTAAAGCAATTGATGCGAGTCATCATGACATCACGCCTGTATCAATTGAGTTCGGTCCCGACGTCGCAAAACCAAACAGACAGCAAATTTTATAGCCACTACTACGTGAAACGTCTTTCCGCTGAACCGCTTCTCGACGCGATTGATCAAGTCACAAAATCGCAAACGAAATTCAAAAGCCTCCCGCCGGGGACCCGAGCAATCGAACTCCCAGATGGTGAATATCCAGATTACTTTCTCACCGTCTTCGGAAAGCCTCGTCGAGTCAGCGTGTGCGAATGCGAACGCATGCCTGATGAAAACCTTGCACAGGCATTACATACACTGAACGGAGAAATTCTTGCCAGGAAACTGGCTGACAAAGCGGGTCGTATTGAGTCGCTGACGAAAGACAAAGTCGAATCCGACGCAGCAATCGAACAATTATATCTGGCGGCCCTCTCTCGTTTCCCTCGACCTGAAGAAATTCAGGCGTTGAAATCGTTTGAGAAGGAAGCAGAATCGCCTCGGCAATTCTACGAAGACGTACTCTGGACGCTCCTGAACTCTAAAGAGTTCTTGTTCAACCATTAGAGTATCTTTCGAATTGGTGCTCAGATTCTGTCGTGAGGCAGAATCTGAATGCCAATTTCGTAAACCTTATCAAGCGCGACACCCTATTGAACTACAGCTCGTCCGAGTCAGCACAGAAGGTCTCACCTCCCAGCGATGGGATGTAAGAAAACCGAACTCTCAGTGATTCTGCTCAAGGGTGAAGACAAGTCGATCTGCGATTCTTCGCGTTACATCGTACGGGATTTTCTGAGCGTTGCGGATTTCCGGGAGAGCAGGTTTTGACTTCTTCCCGAGGATTTCTAAACCTCGAATCGCGTACATCCCCGCGGGACGGTTTTCGGCCCCCAGCTCTTTCGTCAACACCGGCAATCCAGCTTTGGTCTCTCCCTGCAAACAGAGGGCCTCAGCGGCGGCAACGCGAACGCCAACTGAAGGATCTTCAAGCGAACTGCTGAGGGCATCGAGAACTTGTTGTTTTTCCTCTTTGCTCAGACGCATCGTTCCCAATCCGGTCGCAGCCCACCAACGAACAGCGGGATGATCATCGTTCAACCCCTTCAATAAACCGGCTTGGTCTCTACGTTCTTTTTCTTCGATTGTCGAAATCAGTTTCCAAATCAATCGACTGGTCTTTTTAGGTCCACGAACGGCATACTTCGATCCCGCTTCGCGCCCCAATTCTTCGAGAATTGGTTCTGGAATCAGCCCCAGGTCCCCCGAATCAACCATCCATTGATAAAGTGCCAACCGCATGACATTTGCGGTATCACGGTACGCACGTTTTTCATCCATGGTTCCAGCGAGGAGATTATTGGTCTCGAATGGATCTTCTTCAAGGTCGTACAACTCTTCTGGATGGCGTCTGGGAGCGTAGATTCGTGATTGAACTTTGGAGAGCTTCTTTTCCTTATGAAGACGGCGCATCTCCTTCAGAATCTCTTTTCCGTCCTTGTACTGATTGGGTTGCATGTGTGAAATATGCGGCAGAAAATTTCGGATGTATTTGAACCGTTTCGTTCGTACACATCGAATGATGTCGACCGTCTCATCGCATCGATCGCGAGCTGCAAAGACTCGCCTCCGCGGACGATAATTTTCGTCGAAGATCGGTTTCCCTTGGACGTAATCAGGAATCTCAATCTCTGCCAGCCGCAATGATGCTGCCGCCACATCAATGTGGAGGACAAGATCGTCTCGGACGGTCCCCGCTTGCTCTGCTTGAGGAAGTCGAGCGATTAAAGGGACATGAATCCCTTCGTCGTACAAGAACTGTTTTCCACGGGCGTGGCTAATGCCGTGATCCGTCCAGAAAAAAATGGCTGTCGAATCCAGTTTGCCTGCTTTCGCAAGATCCGCAACGATCTTGCCAACTTCATTATCAACCTGAATCCAGGAGTTCAGGTACTTCGCCCAATCTTTTCGGATGACTTCCGAATCTGGATAGTATGGCGGAAGCTGGACGCTGTTCGGATCGACGCCTCCCTCAACCTTGGCTTCCCTGAACTTTCCGCCTCGCAAGTGAATTTGAGCAAAAAACGGTTTCCCGTCAGGAGAGTCCGACCAACTTTTACTGTCATAAAGTTTTGACTCACTCGTGAAGTTGTAATCCGTTTTTCCTGTTCCCCCGTTGGCAACAAAGTAGCCAGCCTTTCGGAACAGACTTGGAATCAGCTGAATCTCTTCAGGCAGCGAATACGATTTCGCATAAGGATTCAACTCGGCAGACCACTTTCCGGAAACCCTCTGACTTCGATGTGCATGAGCACCGAGAGTTGTCTGAAACATTCCGGAGACCATCGCCGACCGACTCGGAGAACAGACCGGACAAGTCACGAAAGCATTCGTAAACTTGACTCCCTCGTCTGCAAGGCGATCCAGATTCGGGGTCTCGATAGTCGTTTCACCATAACACGAAAGATGCGGTGAGGCATCTTCAACGACAATCCAAAGAATGTTGGGTTGCTCATTGGCGAAAACCTGATTCGAAACGGAACACACTACGAAAAAAACAAAAACAAATCGTCTCATCATTCTCTTATTCCATCGAATTCAGACCACAAATCATGCCGGCCCCTGACATGGATCGACCTGTCAGGTTCCGGCGAATAGTCGCGAGCACGCCTCGAACAGTTGAGTTTTAATCCTTCTTCTCAGCTGGCTTTTCTTCAGCTGCTTTTTCTACAGTTTTAGGAGCCTCTGCTGGCTTTTCTTCGGTTTTCGGAGCTTCTTTTTTCTCAGCCTCTTTTTTCTCAGCAGCAGGCTTTTTGGCTTCAGGCTTCTTCTCAGCTTCCTTCTTTGGCTCTGGTTTCTTTTCAGCTGGCTTGGCCTCTTTTTTCGGCTCAGGTTTTTTCGGCTCAGGCTTTTTGGCTGCTTCTTTCTTTGGTTCCTTCTTAGCCTCTTCTTTTGGTGGTGCGACAGGTTTCAGTTCAACTCCTGCAATTACCTTCGCTTCAGGAAGTGCTTTACGGACAGCTGCAATTCCTGCTTCACTTGCTTTGGATTGCCAAAGGTAAACACGTTTCAAACTCTTCATTGCTTCAAGCTGTTTCAGGCCGGCATCACTCACCTGTGTTGCATAGAGATTGAGATACACAAGTTTGTCCAGGCCAGCGAGATGCTTCACTCCGGCGTCACCAACAGATGTTTTTTCCAGATGTAATTTTTCCAGCGATTTCAGACCACTTAAGTGAGCTAATCCTGCGTCTGTGATTTTTGTTCCTGCCAAGTTGAGCCAGGCCACGTTTGGCAATTTCGCAACATGCACGAGTGCTTCATCTGTCACATCTTTGTCTGCCAAGTGCAGGGTCACATCTAAACGATCGTCGTTCTGGGCAATGCGCATGACGTTACCGCCGAGTGCCTTAATGGCTGCGACAGCCTCGGGATTGGGGGCATCGTCTTGTGCAAACGCAAAAATCGGGGACAGAGCGACCAAAGCCGCGAGCGCTGTCATTTTGAAACATCGCATTTTGAAATCTCCTTAACGTTTTCAATTCTTTTCAGGTTCGGAGGCAATAGATCGCACGCCGAGCCCTGTTGTCTATTTCAATGAGGATAAAAACCGGATCAAGTCTCGTAAACAGAACAGGTCTACCACCAGAGAATCAGACTAAGCGTTTTCATTCGGTTTGTCTCGCCTGACCGGAACAATCGTTATGAGTTTCCCAAATCAGTCAGTGTCTTCAATCTTTCCAGGTCGCTTCTTTTGCACACACTGGGCAATACCTTTCTGCGTACCGGGATTCTTGGAAACTGTCCATCTTTAGCAAAGATTCATTGAAGTTCCGACCTCTCGACGACACCATATCGCCGTACCAGCGAGGCACGACGTCTACTTTTGATATGACAACGAAGAGTATAACCCAGCAGGAACCCCGAATGTTTACTCCTGATTTAGTGAGCCTGGAACTCAGACAATGCGACGACCTTCCAGAAAACACCCTGGTCGCACCGCTCCCGGTCATTCGCGAAATTCGCTGCCTGCTTGGGAACATTGGAATCCAGTTGATCGTCGGAACTGAAGATGCCGTCTTGGCGTCCAAAGACGTCTTCGATGCTTTCAGTGCATGGGATGCCATGCAGGACGATATTGATGATAGCCAAGACAACGCACACTTGAATTGATATCTTTTCGGTCAGAATGATTTTGCTGAGACACCAACCAACGTCTCAGCTACTATTCGAACTGACAGGAAAACCCATGCAATTCAATCGTCGAGATTTTTGTCGAACAGCTATCGCCGCCGGATCATCATTGATTCCTGCGGCGTCTTTATGCGCAGCTGATGCTCAGCAACCGGCAGACAATAAAAAATTCAAGTTGAATTATATTGTCGCATCCTGCATGTATGGAAAGCTGCCACTTTCTCAAATCGTTCCGGAAGTCCCCAAAAGTAACGCAACACATCTGGAAATCTGGGCGACACCGCACGGAAACCAACGAGAACAACTTGACGAAATGGGCGAAGAAAAGTTCATCGATCTGCTCGATGAACATCACGTCAAACTCGGGAGCTTCACTTGCTTCAAGTATGGCATTTTCAAAATGCAGCCCGAGATGAAACTCGTTAAACGTCTCGGCGGGGATATGGTCATCTGTAACACCGGAGGACCAAAGAACCTCGAAGGCAGCGAATTGAAAACAGAAGTCAACAAGTTCGCTGAGAAGCTGAAACCACACATTGCAGCGGCTGAAGAAATCGGCGTGACAATCGGAGTCGAGAACCACGGCGGGGGATTGATCGCATCTCCGGACTCAATTCGCATGCTTTTTGACCTCGTCGATTCGCCCAACATCGGCTTGGCGATGGCACCTTATCACCTTCCGCAGGACCCGAAACTCATTGGCGGGCTGATTGAAGATCTCGGCCCTCGACTGGTTCACTTTCAGGCTTGGGAACATGGCATGGGATGTATGAAAAAACTTCCCAAAGAACAGGAACTCATGCAGCTTCCGCATCGTGGCCCGCTTGACTGGAAACCGATTCTCGCTTCGCTGAAGACAATCAATTATCAGGGACGCACCGAAATCTTCATGCACCCCGTCCCTCGCGGAATCCCAATTCTTCCAAAGCTCGAAGATGTGACAAAAGAGATCAATGCATCGCGTGAATCGCTCGAAAGTTTGATTGCCTAAGAAATTGCACAAGAGCACGCTTGAATTTTGCGGAATTGACCTTTTGAATTTGAATCCGATGATCAATCCTCAAAGACTACAGGCGGAGACCTTTGTCGAGTCCATTGAGTGGCTGAAAGAAGTCTCCTCGACCAATACGCACGCTTTGAAGACGATTGAAAGACACTCCGATTTCCCGGTGCTTATCGGAGCTGATCTTCAAACAGGCGGACGTGGACGCGGGCAGAATCGCTGGTGGGGAGCCGAGGGGAGCCTGACGTTTTCACTGATCCTCAATCCTAGCCAGTTCCGCATCCCGCAGGATGCGTGGCCACTCATGTCATTGATTGTCGGTTTGACAATTGGTGATGGATTGCGCTCAACCTGTCCAGAAGCATCGATTCAATTGAAGTGGCCGAACGATGTTTATGCGGACCAAAAAAAAATCTGCGGCATTTTGATTGAGTCGATTCCCGCTCGGCCGGAACTGGTCATCATCGGAATTGGGGTCAACGCCAACAATTCGCTGGCTAATGCTCCGGGGGATGTCCGCAATCGTGCAACATCTCTGATCGACCTGGTTGGACAACCAGTTTCTCTAGAAATCCTGCTGATCAAAATTCTCAATGCCATGGAGCGAGGATTTGAGCGTTTTCACGATGAACTGGAACAACTTCTCAACCGATGGAAAGAGCAGTGCTTCCTCACGGGGAAACAAATTTGTATCGAAAATTCTCAATCGACGGTCTTTGGCATGTGTCAGGGCATTGATGACGATGGAGCTTTACGCATGAATACCGTCAATGGACCGCAAAGATTCCTTGCCGGAACGATCACTCTGATTGATGAATAGATCAGCTTGCTCCACCTTGAGCCCGTGAAGAATACGTACACCAGAGAATCAGGTGTTCGCGACGAGGCAGAACTCGAACACCAGCTTGAAAAACGATACTGTTTTCCTGCTGAATCAGACGCGATAATTTGATTCACAGGGACATAGCTTAAACCAATATGTTCTTCCGGTTCGGCGTGCAATCTTGGCATTTTCATTGTTGAGGACTACAGTCTCTGGAAATCTTTATTCTCCTCAGAATTTCAAGAAGCGATCCCAATGCGACTCTTTGAAGGTACAGAATTTGATCGTCCGCTTCGC